>CAYWHG010000123.1:12298-14494 GCA_964457865.1 uncultured Steroidobacter sp. | reverse complement strand
CATGAACCGTACCCTCCTCATCGCCCTCACCGGCGGCATCGCCAGCGGCAAGTCGGCCGTGGCGCAGTTGTTCGCGAACCTCGGCGTGCCGGTGCTCGATACCGACCAGATCGCGCGCGACGTGGTCGAGCCGGGGATGCCGGCCTTTGCGGAAATCGTCATCACCTTTGGACGTGACGTGCTGGACTCGGCCGGCCGGCTCGACCGTCGGCGCTTGCGGGATCGGGTATTTGCCGACCCGGAGCAGCGTCGGCGGCTGGAATCCATCACCCACCCCGCCATTCGCGCTGAACTCTCGCGCCGCTCGGCTGCTGCGGGGGGCGTCTATCAGATTCATGTCATTCCGCTGCTGGTCGAGGGCGGGCGCAGCGACATCTACGACCGCGTCCTGGTGGTCGATTGTCCCGAAGAGCAGCAGATCGAACGTCTGATGGCGCGGGATGCATCGAATGTCGAGCAGGCCCGCAGCATCCTGGCGGCCCAGGCAAGCCGCGAACAGCGCCTCGAGGTCGCGGACGATGTCATCGTGAACACCGGAACCCTGGCCGACCTCGAGCAGTTCGTGCTCACGCTGCATCAGAACTACGAGCGGCTCGCCGAAATCGCCCAGGTATGAACTGACTAGGTGGTCATCCCCGCGAATGCGGGGATCCATCTTCCTGATTCGGATGGATTCTCCCGCGGGATTTCCTTCGGTCACCGCCTACGCGGGAATGACGGAGAAGAACCAGGCATTCGGCGCAACTCGATGCGCACGATCGAGCGATGACTGGCTTCCCTCACGTCGTTGAGTGCAGCACAATCCGGCGATGACCTCCGCAGATACAACCGCACCTGGAACGGCGAAGGCCGCGCCCATCGTGTACGAACAGCCGCTCAACGAGCGGATGCGTACCTTCCTGCGGCTGGATTTCCTGTATCAGCAGACGCTCTACCACGAGGAACGTGCCGACGCGTGGTCGACCCGCGCGGCGATGAGTTCGCTGCTGGAAATTCTTGCGATCACGGCGCGCGGCGACATCCGCAGCGAAGTGCTCAAGGAACTGGAACGGCAGATGGCCGTGATGCACGAATACGGCGCCAAGCCGGGGGTCGATGGCGGGCGGCTCAAGGCCGTGCTGTCGAACCTGGCGAAGCTGCGGACCGAGCTGAACAGTGCGGGCGCCCTGTTCATGCAGCGCCTGCGCGATTCGGAATTCCTCAACGCCATCAAGCATCGCAGCGCCATCCCGGGCGGCACCTGCGAATTCGACCTGCCCGACTATCGGCACTGGCTCGATCAGCCCTTCGAGCAGCGCGCGCAGACCTTCAATGGCTGGATGTCGACGATCCGCCCGCTGTGCGATGCCGTCACTGAGCTGCTCTGGCTGACGCGCGAAGCGGCGCGGTCGCGACCGGAAACGGCGATCGGCGGCACGTTCCAGCTGACCTTCGAACGCGAAAATCCCTGCCAGCTCATCCGCATCACGCTGCCGCCCGACACGAACCTGTTCCCCGAGATCAGCGGCAGCCACCATCGCTGCAGCATCCGTTTCATGACATCGACAGACATGAACGTCCGACCGGTGCAGACGGGCGATGACGTGAAGTTTCTGCTGACGACATGTACTTGAAGAGGCCGACTGGCCGACGGATCTGACCTGCTCATGCCCTCCGTCCCCTGCCCCACCTGTGGTCGTCCTGTCGAATGGTCCGAAGCGTCGCCCTGGCGGCCGTTCTGCACGGAGCGTTGCAAGCTGATCGATCTCGGCGCGTGGGCTGCGGAGAAGCATGCGATTCCGGGGGAAGAACTGGAGGAGAGCGCAGATCCCAACGAAGGCCCGCCACGATCTGATATCGGGAAGTTCGACTGAAGTCGGACCACAAGAGCCGGAATGCTTCGACAGGCTCAGCACGAGCGGAGGAGAGAATCCGTTCGCCCTGAGCGAGTCGAAGGGCTCTGATCTCCGACCAGTCGACCCCTCCAACTCACTCCATCCGCAGCGCCTGGACCAGGAACGCCCACTGGTCCGCCCAGTCCTCGATCTGCATCCACACCGGCTTGCCCGCGCCGTGGCCGGCGCGGGTTTCCACGCGCAGCAGCACCGGATTCCTGCAGCCCTGTACATGCTGGAGCGCCGCGGCGAACTTGTAGCTGTGCCATGGCACCACGCGATCGTCGCGATCGGCGGTGGTGATCAACGTCGGCGGATAACA
>CAYWHG010000123.1:9061-12198 GCA_964457865.1 uncultured Steroidobacter sp. | reverse complement strand
ATGGCACCACGCGATCGTCGCGATCGGCGGTGGTGATCAACGTCGGCGGATAACAAGTGCCGGACTTCACGTTGTGCACCGGCGAGTAGGCGTACTGGGCCTTGAACTCGGCCTCGTTTTCGCTGAGCCCATAGTCGGTCGACCACTGGCGTGCATTCGCGCTTGCCGTGTCATAGCGCAGCATGTCGAGCACGCCCACGCCAGGTAACGTCGCACCGAACAGGTCGGGGCGCTGCGTCATGGCCGCGCCCACCAGCAATCCACCATTGCTGCGGCCGCGGATGGCGAGCTTCGGCGTCGAGGTGTACTTCTCGGCGATGAGCCATTCGGCGGCGGCGATGAAGTCGTCGAAGACATTCTGTTTCTTCAGACGCGTGCCGGCCTCGTGCCAGGCCTCGCCGTACTCCGAGCCACCGCGCAGATTGGCGACGGCGAACACACCGCCCATTTCCAGCCACACGAGCGTCGGCACGCCGAACGCCGGTTGCTGCGCAACGTTGAATCCGCCATAGCCGTACAGCATCAGCGGTACGGAACCGTCCTTCTTCAGATCGCGGCGATGCGTGATGAACATCGGTACGCGCGTGCCGTCCTTGCTCTTGTAGAACACCTGCTCGGTGACGTACTGATCGGTCTGCGCCGCGATCTTCGGCGCACGGAAAAGGTCGACCTTGCCAGTGGCGACATCGAGGCGCGAGATCGATCCCGCAGTCAGGAAGTCCGTGTACAGGAAGAACGTCTCGGGATCGGCCGCATCGCCTTCAAAACCTGAAGCCTGCCCCAGCCCGGGCAGCGTCACGTCGTAGAGCGCCTTGCCCTGCAGGTCCGTGACACTGACGAGCGAATGCGCGTCCCGGATGTACTGCGCCACGACTCGCCCGCCGATCACCGCGGCATCCAGCAGGGCCGTCGGCTTCTCCGCGAGCACGTCGCGCGCTTTCGCTGCGCCGCCGGCCATTGCGGGAACGGCAATGAGCCGCGAGTTCGGTGCGCCCTGGGTGGTGACGACATAGAACACGTCGTCGATCGCGGCGACTACCTCGTAATCTGCATCGAACGAGTCAAACAACCGCACGACCGGCCCACTCGGGGCTGCGTTCGCATCGAGCTGCTGGAAGTAGACACCCATCTTCTGCGAGCCGTCGTAGAGGTAGATGATCAGATAGCGGCCGTCGTCGGACACCTGCGGATACGGATAGCGGGTGGGATGATCGGTCACCGCGAAGACGAGCGGATCCTCGTCCTGTGCGACACCGAGGCGATGCCGATAGATCGACATCTGTTTCGAATCGTCGCCCTTGCCGTCCGCACGCAGCGGGTAGCGCGCGTAGTACAGCGCCTGCGAATCGGCCGTCCACTCCACCTCGCGAAATTTCATGAAGCGCAGGACGTCGGGCAGATCCTTGCCCGTCGCCACATCGCGAAAATGCCAGCTGCGCCAGTCGGTGCCGCCGTCGGACAGGCTGTACGCCAGCAGCTTGCCGTCGGGACTGGGAACGAATTCGCCGAGCGCCACCGTCGCATCGCCGCTGAACTTGTTCGGATCGAGCAGCACTCGCGGCACCGCATCGAGCGACTCGGTCACGTACAGGACGCTCTGGTTCTGCAGGCCGTCATTGCGCAGGAAGAAGTAGCGACCGCCGCGCTTGCGCGGCACGTCGTAACGCTCGTAGTTCCACAACTCGGTCAGCCGCTGCTTGATTTTTTCGCGCGCCGGAATGGCTTCGAGAAATGGCTGCGACACCTTGTTCTGGGCGCTGACCCAGTTCGCGACCTCGGGCGTGCCGATCGCTTCGAGCCAGCGATAGGGATCGTTCACGCGCACGCCATGATAGGTGTCGACGTGATCAATTCGGTTTGAGGTTGGATAGACAGGGACGGTCGACTCCGCCTGGAGAATCGAAGGCAACAGCAGGCATGCAACCATGGCGATCCGGTTCATCGAAAATCCTCGTCCGCCCCGCAGTCGTTCTTGCAGCCGCGTCGGCGGATCGTCAGTCGGGCAATGATGATAAGGTCGCGCTCGCACGACCGAGTGTCCATAGCCTACAACCTTCGGTTACATCGATGCGGTATACAAAAGCACTGCTCATCGTTTTACTGATGCCGACTGCCGCAATTTCCGCAACAGACACCGCGACGCTCAGCGTCGAGCGGTTGTTCAGCGGCACCGATCTCAGCGGTCCGCGGCTGCGCGTGCCGGAATTCTCGCCCGATGGACGCTACGTCACCTTCCTGCAGGGCCAGCCCGATCACAAGGATCGACTCGATCTGTGGGCCTTCGACACCCGCACCGGCAAGCAGAAGCTGCTGGTGGATTCGCGTGCCTTCAGCAGCGGCAACGAGCAGCTGTCGGCGGAAGAAGAAGCGCGCCGCGAACGGCAGCGCACGGCCTCGCTGAGCGGCATCGTCGAATACAAGTTCTCGGCCGACGGCCGGCGCCTGCTCGTGCCGCTGGGCGGCGACCTGTACGTCTACGATTTCCGCGCCAGGACCGACCCCGTGAAGCGGCTCACGCAGACGGACAGCTACGAAACCGACGCCCGCTTCTCGCCGCGCGGTCGCTACGTGAGCTTCGTGCGCGATCAGGATCTGTTCGTCATCGACATCGCGACCGGCGAAGAACGCGCGCTCACGCGCGACGGCGAGGGACTGATCCAGAACGGCGTGGCGGAATTCGTGGCCCAGGAGGAGATGGGACGCACCACCGGGTACTGGTGGTCGCCCGACGAACGCAGCATCGCCTTCACGCGCATCGACGACTCGCCGGTGCAGGAGGTCGAACGGTTCGAAATCAATGCCGATGGCGCGCGTGTGATACGGCAGCGCTATCCCGCCGCGGGCACCGCGAATACGCAGGTCGAACTCAAGGTGCTGGACGTACGGTCCGGTAACATCACGTCCCTGCCGCTCGACTTCAGCGACGGCTATCTTGCCCGGGTGAACTGGTTCCGGGATTCGCGGCATCTCGCCGTGCAACGCCAGACGCGCGATCAGAAGAAGCTGGCACTGCTGAAGGTCGACGTCACAACGGGTGCCTCGAAGACGCTGCTGGTCGAGACCAGTCCGTCATGGATCGAACTGCACGACGACCTGCGCTTCCTGCAGGAGCGCGATGCCTTCGTGTGGGCCTCGCG
>CAYWHG010000123.1:0-8961 GCA_964457865.1 uncultured Steroidobacter sp. | reverse complement strand
TGCACGACGACCTGCGCTTCCTGCAGGAGCGCGATGCCTTCGTGTGGGCCTCGCGACGCTCCGGCTACCGGCACCTCTATCTCTACGATCTCGATGGCAAGCTGATTCGGCAGCTCACCGACGGCGCGTGGATGGTCGTCGGCGACGGCACCGAGAACGGCATCGTCGGCATCGACGAGTCCCGCGGTCTCGTCTATTACACGGCGAATGAAGCATCGCCGCTGGAACGCCAGCTCTACGCGGCCTCGCTCGACACCACGCAACCGCGCAAGGTGCGCCGGATCTCGGTCGAATCCGGCTGGCACGATGCGAAGCTGATGCCCGGCGGCAAGTTCTATCTCGATCAATGGTCGTCGCCGGAGCAGCCGCCCACGGCGAGCCTGCGCTCGATCGATGGCAAGTTGCATCGCTGGCTGGTGCGCAACGCACTCGATGCCTCGCACCCCTATCACCCTTTCCTCGCCGAGCATTCGCCGGAGGAATTCGGATCGCTCAAGGCGAGCGACGGCCAGGATCTGTACTACCGACTGATCAAGCCGCGCACGATGGAGCCCGGCAAGCGCTATCCCGTGGTGATCGATGTCTACGGCGGTCCGCACTTCCAGTACGTGCGCAAGGACTGGATGGGCGGTTCGCGCGCGGTGCAGGGGTATTTCCGCCAGGTACTGGCCCGCAATGGCTTCGTGGTCCTCACGCTCGACAACCGCGGTTCCGGATTCCGCGGCGAAGCCTTCGACGCCGTCATCAGCGGCCGGCTGGGAAAGATCGAAATCGAAGATCAGCTGCGCGGCGTGGAGTTTCTCAAGAGCCAGCCCTTCGTCGACGGCGAACGCATCGGCATCATGGGCTGGAGCTACGGCGGCTACATGTCGCTGCTGGCGCTGACGACCACACAGGCGTTCAAGGCAGGCGTTGCCGGTGCGCCGGTCACGGACTGGCGCCTCTACGACACCCACTACACCGAGCGCTATCTCGGGCTACCCAATGCCGGCAACAGCTACGAAGTCAGCGGCGTGCTGCCCTATGCCGACGCACTGCACGGCCGCCTGCTGCTGGTGCATGGCATGGCCGACGACAATGTGCTGTTCACGCACAGCACCATGCTCATGCAGCGATTGCAGTCGCTCGACAAGCCGTTCGACGTGATGACGTATCCCGGCAGCAAGCACGGATTGGTGCGTATGCCGCAGACGGGCAGGCACTACTACGAGATGGTGCTGCGGTTCTTCGGGCGGGAACTCAGACAGTAGGGGTGATTGCCTGTCATCCCCGCGAAGGCGGGGATCCATCTCTCCCGTCAGTTTCCCGAATGGATTCCCGCCTACGCGGGAATGACCACTGTAGAAGCTATCAACTCTCAGAGCTTGCACCCCAACGCCCATCCCTCCACACGCTCCAGCGCGGGAATCATCGGCTTGTCCGCATCGAGCAGACCGGTGCTTTCCAGGTCGCACACCTTCACCCACGCCAGCGTCTGACCTTCGAGCGACTGCGGAGCGCCGGAGTACTTCGTCACCAGCCACAGGTCGAGCGTGATGAGGCGATCGGCATACTGATGGTCGTAACAGATCAGCGGCTCGGCGCTGTGGACGTCGATGCCCAGTTCTTCCTGAAGCTCGCGAACCAGCGCCTCCAGACGCTCCTCACCCGGCTCGCGCTTGCCGCCAGGAAACTCCCAGCCGCCGGCCATGTGCTTGCCGGGCGGTCGCTGTGCGACAAGCACGCGACCTTCGTCATCGAAGATGGCGCCGGCGAGGACGTGGGCAGGAGGACGCATGGGAGGTAAAGGCATAGGCTGTAGGCTGTAGGCTGTAGGCCAGAAACGGATAAACCGATCCTGGCGGCTGGGGGACTGAACGTTCTTTGCTCTTTAAGTTCTCTGTCTGGCTAGAGCCTAGAGCCTAGAGCCTAGAGCCTTTCCGCTCAGCCTTCCTTCGCCAATGCCCCGTGGCAGTGCTTGTATTTCTTTCCGGAGCCGCACGGGCACATTTCATTGCGCCCGACTTTCTTGGTTTCGCGAATGAACTGCGAGACGGGCGCCGATCCTTCGGCCGGCGGCAGCGGCTCGGGCGCCTGCGGTGCGGTGATCTGCTCGGGGGCGGCGTGCTGGAAGCGCATGGCACGCTCGAGCCGGGCCTGACGTTCCGCCTCTTCGGCATCGATCTCCGCCTGCGTGCGCAACTGCATGCGCGACAACAGCGACACCGTGTCGTGCTTGATGCGCTCGAGCATGGACGAGAACAGCTCGAAGGCTTCGCGCTTGTACTCCTGCTTCGGATTCTTCTGCGCGTAGCTGCGCAGATGGATGCCCTGACGCAGGTAGTCCATCGCCGCCAGGTGCTCGCGCCAGTGCGAGTCGAGCTGCTGCAGCATGATGGCCTTTTCCAGATGGCGCACGACCGGCGTGCCATACGTGTCGACCTTCTGCTGGTAGGCATCGTCGAGCGTCTTGACGATGCGCTCGCGCAGATCCTGATCGTTCAGGTTCTTGTCCTGCTCCAGCCAGCCCTTGATGTCGAGCGGTACGCCGAAGTCGTGCTGCAGCGATTCGGTGAGCGCCTCGATGTTCCACATCTCTTCCGGGCTGCCCTGCGGCATGTGACGGTCGCAGATGCCATTCACGACTTCATGGCGGATACCGGCGACGGCATCGGCCACGTCCTCGGCGCCCATCACCTCGGTACGCTGCTGGTAGATGACCTTGCGCTGGTCGTTGGCGACGTCGTCGTATTCGAGCAGGTTCTTGCGGGCGTCGAAGTTGTGGGCTTCGACCTTGCGCTGCGCGCGTTCGATCTGCTTGGAGAGCATGCGGCTCTCGATGACTTCGCCTTCCTTCATGCCGGCCGTCTGCAGCCAGCGCTTGGTGCGCCCGGGATCGCCGAAGATACGCATCAGGTTGTCTTCGAGCGAGAGATAGAAGCGGCTCGAACCCGCGTCGCCCTGACGGCCCGACCGGCCGCGCAGCTGATTGTCGATACGCCGCGACTCGTGACGCTCGGTACCGATGATGTGCAGGCCGCCGGCGGCCAGCACCGCGTCGTGACGAATCTTCCATTCCTCGCGGGCGCGCTCACGGGCCGCCGTATCGTTCGGATCGATGCCCTGCAGTTCGAGTTCCGGATTGCCGCCCAGCACGATGTCGGTGCCGCGGCCGGCCATGTTGGTTGCGATCGTCACCGATCCGGCACGCCCCGCCTGGGCCACGATCTGGGCTTCGCGTTCATGCTGCTTTGCGTTCAGCACTTCGTGCGGGATCTTGTGTTCCTGCAGCAGGGTGGCGAGATATTCCGACGTCTCGATCGAGGTGGTACCGACCAGCGCCGGCTGGCCGCGCGAAACACAGTCGCGGATGTCTTCGAGGATGGCGTCGTACTTGTCTTTCGCCGTGAGATAGACGAAGTCCGGGTGATCCTTGCGGACCATCGGGCGATGCGTCGGAATGACCACGACTTCCAGCCCGTAGATCGACTGGAATTCGAAGGCTTCGGTGTCCGCGGTGCCGGTCATGCCCGACAGCTTCTTGTACATGCGGAAGTAGTTCTGGAAGGTGATGGACGCGACGGTCTGGTTTTCCTCGCGCACCTGCACGCCTTCCTTCGCCTCGACCGCCTGGTGCAGACCATCGGACCAGCGCCGGCCCTGCATCGTGCGACCGGTGAATTCGTCGACGATGATGACTTCGCCGTTGCGCACGATGTATTCGACATCGCGGTGATACAGCGCGTGGGCCCGCAGCGCCGCATTCAGGTGATGCATGAGGCGGATGTTGGCCGCGTCGTAGAGGCTTTCGTCGGGGGCGAGCAGACCCGCTTCGGTGATCAGCTCTTCGGCGCGTTCGTGGCCGGCATCGGACAGATGCACCTGGCGGGACTTTTCGTCCGTCCAGTAATCGCCCTCGCCTTCTTCGGACTCCTGGCGCTTGAGCTTCGGCACCAGCTTGTTGATGCGCACATACAGCTCGGTGCTCTCTTCGGCCGGGCCGGAGATGATCAGCGGCGTGCGCGCTTCGTCGATCAGGATCGAGTCCACTTCGTCGACGATGGAGAAGGCGAGACCGCGCTGCGTGCGATCCTCGAGACGAAACGCCAGGTTGTCGCGCAGGTAGTCGAAACCGAATTCGTTGTTGGTGCCGTAGGTGATGTCGCAGGCGTAGGCCGCGCGCTTTTCCTCGGAGGACTGGCCGCTCCGGATGACGCCGACCGAGAGTCCCAGGAATTCATAGACCGGGCGCATCCAGTCGGCATCGCGCTGCGCCAGGTATTCGTTCACCGTGATGACGTGCACGCCCTTCGCAGGCAGCGCATTCAGATAGGCCGGCAGGGTCGCGACCAGCGTCTTGCCTTCGCCGGTGCGCATTTCGGCGATCTTGCCGTCGTTGAGCGACATGCCGCCGATGAGCTGCACATCGAAATGACGCATGCCGAGCGTGCGGCGTGCCGCTTCGCGCACGGCGGCAAAGGCTTCCGGAAGGATCTCGTGAACGGTCGCACCGTCGGCGAGCCGCTTGCGGAACTCCTCGGTCCTGGCCCGCAACGCCTCGTCGCTCAGCGACTGAAACGACGGTTCCAGGGCATTGGTGCGGCTGACAGCCTTCGAATATCCACTAACGAGCCGCTGATTGCGGCTGCCAAACAGTTGGCTGAGCCAATTCGCCACGAGAGAGAGCTCCGAGCTGGGCCAAAAGAAAGGACGCGATTGTACACGCCGTCGGAAGGCGCTAGGCCCTAGGCTCTAGGCGCTAGGGAAGAAAACAAGACGGGAGGAAACGATTTTAGGCGCTGCTTGCTGGCCGCGCTGACGTTAAGGCTTCGTAATGGTCGCGGCTTTTCCTAGGGCCTAGCGCCTAGGGCCTTTCTATTGCCTGACGAAGCGCATCGGGTCGATGGCCCGACCGTTCTGGAGCACTTCGAAATGCAGGTGAGGTCCGGTGGAACGGCCCGTCGAGCCCATCAGCGCGATGGCCTGTCCCTTCTGCACCGTGTCCCCGGGGGCGACCAGCGTGCGCTGGTTGTGCGCATAGCGCGTCACGTAGCCATTGCCGTGGTTGATCTCCACGGTCTTGCCGTAGCCGAAGCGATCCTTGGAATAGGTCACAACGCCGGCGGCCACGGCCACGACCTGGGAGCCTGCCGGTCCCGCGAAATCGACGCCCTTGTGGTAGGCGGTGCGACCGTTGAACGGGTCGGTGCGCTGGCCGAAGTACGAGGAAATCCAGCCCTGCACGACCGGACGGCCGCCCGGGACGATCTGGCGGCTGAGGTTGCGGGTGGAAATCAGGCTTTCCAGGACGCTGAGCTGGCGCTCGCGATCCTTGATCTGGCGGCTCAGGCCATCGAGCATCGAGGAGATGTCCGGTGCAGCCACCAGCGCGCCTTCGGCGAGGGCTTCCGGTCCGCCCACGGCGGGCACACGGTCGAAATCGAACTCGCCCTTGTCGAGGTGTGCCATCTCGGTCAGACGGCGACCCAGCGCGTCGAGGCGGATCACATGGGCATTCATCTGGCCGACGCGGCCGGCCAGTGCATCGAGGCGATTCTGCAATTCCTGCTTCGCATCAAGGACCTGCTGGCGCTGTTCCTCCAGGCGACGGCCCCAGTCGGCGACCTGTGCAGTGGGACCAAACAGGCTGCTGCGTCCGAGCTGGACGCCGGCAAAAAGGACGCCGGCAAAGAGCGTTACGATCAGAGCGATGGTCACCGTCGCAGCCAGCGGGCGGCCGAGCTCGATCTGGCGAGCGCGCCCCAGGCGTTTGGAAAAGACGATGACGTTCATTCGATCATGCCTCGCGTCCTCAAAAAATCTGGCGCGACAAAAACGTCCCACCGGTGCAGCCGCATCGAGTGCTGCAACCAACGGCATTCACACAGGGTGTGGACGTAGAACCGATGATTCGAGTTGTACATCCTGGCAACCCCGCTATCGTGACCGCCCTGCCCCCATTCGGCTTGCGAAATGGGGCAGCGTCCTTAGACCGGTGGCTTTGCGTCCCCGCCTTTCAGCGGGTTTGCCCTTAACAGCGGCTGGGAATATGCAGAATCCGCAGCCCAAAGATCAAGCAGCCAGCACTCACATTGCACATTTCAGCTTATGTCTGAAGCCATGAAGCCGATTTCGACTGGGTTGGGCCCGCTGCTTGCGCAACTGGAGCGTCGCGCACAGGAGACGCTTGATTTGACGGATCGGGTCAAGGCGGCGCTCGATGGCGAGGAGAAAGCCCACGTCGTTTCAGCGAGTTATCGCGCCGAAGTGCTGATCATCGTGGCTGACTCGGCGGCGTGGAGCTCGCGCATCCACTATCAGCAGGAAACTCTGGCGGAACGCCTGCGGGCGCAGGGTGAGACGCAGTTCACGAAAGTGCAGGTGAAGGTGGGAAGAGGAAGGGGGTAGTGAGCAGGGGATAGGGGGTAGTCAGAGCGGGAGCCGAAGGTGAACGCACGGCCTCGTCTCCTCCATTCTGACTACCCCCTACCCCCTTGCTCACTACCCCCTCTCTTCTCCTCAGGCGCCGACGGCCACCGCCGTCGCCGGCATATAAGAGATGGGCCCCTGTTCGTCGCCTTCGAAGGTGACGTCCTCCCACGCCTCCGGCGTCGCCAGCAGCTTGCGCAGCAGGCGATTGTTCAGCGCATGCCCGGACTTGAAGCCGCTGAATTCGCCGAGGATGCCGCGACCCAGCAGGTACAGATCGCCGATCGCATCGAGGATCTTGTGCTTCACGAACTCGTCTTCGTAGCGCAGGCCTTCTTCGTTCAGCACCTTCGTATCGTCCAGCACGATGGCGTTTTCCATCGTGCCGCCGAGCGCGAGATTCTTGGAGCGCATGTATTCCAGGTCGCGCATGAAACCGAAAGTTCGGGCACGGCTGATTTCGCGCAGGAACGAAGTGCTGGAGAAATCCATGGTCGCGGTCTGATCGCGCTTCTTGAAGATCGGGTGATTGAACTCGATCTCGAAATTGACCTTGAAGCCGTTGTACGGCGTGAAGCGGGCCCACTTGTCGCCCTCTTCCACCTGGATGGGCTGGAGGATGCGCGCGAAACGTTTCGGCGCCGGCTGTTCTTCCATACCGGCCGACTGCAGCAGGAACACGAAGGGTCCGGCGCTGCCGTCCATGATCGGCACTTCCTCCGCCGAGATCTCGACATAGGCATTGTCGATGCCCAGCCCGGCGAAGGCGGACATCAGGTGTTCGATGGTGCAGACCCGCGAGTCACCTTTAATAAGAGTGGTCCCGAGCGTGGTCTCGCCGACGTTCTCGGCATAGGCCGGCACGTCGATGATCTGGTCGAGATCGGTCCGGCGAAAGACGACGCCGGTATCGGGGGGTGCAGGCTTCACCACCATCAGCACTTTCTTGCCGGAATGCAATCCGACGCCGGTTGCCCGGATGGAGTTCTTGAGGGTTCGTTGGCGAAGCATGGCGATCGAGGCTCTAGGTGCTAGGCCCTAGGCACTAGCTGGAAGGACTCGTAGAGAGAGCTGCATGTACGTGCCACATGGGATCTCAAAGAGCGGCGGCACCGTAGCACCCCATGCCAGACCCCACAAGCCTCTGACTTGTGGGGTCGGCACGCAGGCACTTCAACCGCCGGGCGGGGGACGATTCGCCCAACAGAAGGATCGGGCACCCAGGGCCTAGCGCCTGGAACCCAGGGCCTTCCTCTTCAGTCCGCCTGACGCCGCAGGAATGCCGGGATATCCAGCATCGCGGTGTCATCGGAATTCAGGCCATCCCCCACCGCACGACGCGGTGCAACTTCGCGACCGTATTCCCGACCGCTGTCGCGCTGCTGCCGGATGTACGTCGGCACATGCAGATCGTCGAGTGTCGGCACACGACCGGCGCGGCCACCCGCGATCGCCGTCATCTGCTTGCGGGCATCGGGCTGCGGCATCTGTTCGGCCACCGGACGGCCGATGCCGGTCGCCACGACCGTAACGCGGATGTCTTCGTTCATTTCCGGATCGATCACGCAACCGACGACCACGTTGGCATCTTCCGACGCGTACTGCTTGACCGTGTCGCCGACGACACTGAACTCGCTGGTACGCAGGTCCATGCCGGCGGTGACATTGATCAGCAGGCCATGCGCGCCATGCAGATTCACGTCTTCGAGCAGCGGACTGGAGACGGCAGCTTCGGCCGCTTCGCGCGCGCGGTTCTCGCCGCGAGCCGAGCCTGAGCCCATCATCGCCATGCCGGTCTCGGCCATCACCGTGCGCACGTCGGCGAAGTCGACATTGATCATGCCGGGCTTGGTGATCAGTTCGGCAATGCCCTGCACCGCGCCCTGCAGCACCTGATTCGCCGCCTTGAACGCATCGAGCAGCGTCACATCGCCGCCGAGCACCGTGAGCAGCTTCTGGTTGGGAATCGTGATCAGCGAGTCGACGTGACGGCTGAGTTCGCTGATGCCGTGTTCCGCCGAGCCCATGCGCTTGCGGCCTTCCATGTCGAAGGGACGCGTCACGACGGCCACCGTCAGGATGCCGAGCTCCTTGGCGATCTGCGCCACGACCGGCGCCGCACCCGTGCCCGTGCCACCACCCATGCCGGCGGTGATGAAGAGCATGTCGGAGCCTTCGATCATTTCGATGATGCGATCGCGATCTTCCATCGCGGCCTGACGACCGACTTCAGGATCGGCGCCTGCGCCCAGACCCTTGGTGATATTGCAGCCGATCTGCAGACCGACTTTGACCCGCGAATGCTTCAGTGCCTGAGCATCCGTATTGAGGCAGATGAAATCCACGCCTTCGATCCCGGTCTGGATCATGTGCGACACGGCGTTGCCGCCGCCACCGCCCACGCCGATGACCTTGATGACGGCCCCTTGATTCTCAGTATCAGCAAGTACAAACATCGTTAGTCCCCTCGATGTCGCGAAGACATCTCAAAATCAACGTCGACAAAATCGGTGCGCAACGGTCAGAGGTCACTGCGCACCGCCCTTCACTGTG
>CAYWHG010000122.1:0-14563 GCA_964457865.1 uncultured Steroidobacter sp. | reverse complement strand
ACGATCGCTGAACCGAAGCCGGTCGACGACACGCTGAGCAGCGAAACCTCGGTGCGCTTCGATCAGCAGGACGCGCTGGCAGAAGCCGATTTCCACATGGCCTACGGTCTGTACGACCAGGCCGCCGATCTGGTGAAGATCGCCATCGAGCGCGAACCGGAACGCCGCGACCTCAAGCTCAAGCTGCTCGAGATCTACTTCGTCTGGGGCAATCGCGATCTGTTCCTCGACACCGCGCGCCAGCTGCACGCCACGCGCGATCAGGAAGCCGCGGGCGAATGGGACAAGGTCGCCATCATGGGGCGGCAGATCGCTCCGGAAGATGCGATGTTCGAGGCCGACGGCAGTGCCGGCCACGTCGACCTGGTCGACGTGAATCTCGAAGGCGGCGAGAACCGCGTCGATCTCGACCTGTTTGCAGAACCGGAAGGCGATGCGGGCGGTGCGCTCGACATGGAATTCGGCAGCGGCGAACGCAAGGCCACCGCGGCCGACGGCTCGGATCTGGACTTCCTGCTCGATGAGCCGAAGCCGGAACGCGACGACGAACCGACCCGCGAGATGGATCCGCTGGCGCGCACTCAGGAAACGCCGACCATCGAATCGCCGATGCTCGACCGTAATTCGCAGACGGTTCGCGAAAAGGTCGATGCGCAGCTTTCGGGCAGGTCCTCGACCGAACAGACCGCCGAACTGTCGCTCGACGATCTGGGCCTCGACGTCGATTCGCTGGAAACCACCGGCGCACTCGAACAGACGGCGTCGCTCGAGAAGGACATTCCGGACGAGGACGACCCGCAGGGTGCGTTGCGCGACGACGAGATGACGCAGCTTGCACCCTCGCTCGGCAGCCTCGATCGCACGATGGAGGCGCCGCGGGTCGAGAAGTTCGACATCGAGAGCACGGGCACCGTGTACATCGACCAGGTCGATCTGAGCGGCGGCGGCGATACCGTCGAACAGCCGCGGGTCGACATCGACAGCACGGCGCAGATGCGGACGCAGATCTCCCAGGGCGCCGCGGATCTCGACGTGGATCTGGACAGCTTCGGCGAGCCCGCCGTCGGCGGCGATACGCTGCGTCAGCCACGCGCCGAAGCCGATCGGTTCTCGGACGACGTCTTTGCCGATCGCACGAGCGAATTCCAGAAGATCGATCTGGATGTGGGCGAGGCGCTCGGCGCCGACGATCACGCGCCGACCAACAGGCAGGTCATCACGACCGAGATGGAACTGTCGGAACTCGAGCCCGTCACGATGAGTGAAGTGGGCACGAAGCTCGATCTGGCGCGCGCCTACATGGACATGGGCGATCCGGACGGCGCCCGCAGCATTCTCGAAGAAGTGCTGCAGGAAGGGACGTCCAACCAGAAGCAGGAAGCGCAGCGGCTGCTGGATTCCATCCGCTGATCGAGCGGAGCAGTCTGTAGGTCGCAGGCGGCAGGTCAGGAGTATTCTTCCGGCCTGTCGCCTGCAGCCTGTTCATCGCCTTCCTTCATGCCCCGCATCGCTCTCGGACTCGAATACGACGGCAGTGTCTTTGCCGGCTGGCAGTCGCAAGTGCATGCACGCGGCATCCAGTCGGTCGTCGAAGCGGCCGTCAGCGTCGTCGCGAATCATCCTGTCGCCGTCACCGCAGCCGGACGCACCGACGCCGGCGTGCACGCGGCCATCCAGGTCGTGCATTTCGACTCGGACTCCGTTCGCTCCGAGCGCAACTGGATCCGGGGTACGAATGCCAATCTGCCGACGCAGGTCAGCGCGTTGTGGACGAGGGAGGTGCCGGAGTCCTTTCATGCGCGCTTCGGTGCGATGGCGCGCAGCTATCGCTACATCATCCTCAACCGGCAGGTACGTCCCGCACTGAGTGCCGGCAAGGTCACGTGGATCCGCGATCCGCTCGATCACGAGCGCATGCATGTCGCCGCGCAGCAGCTGGTCGGCGAACATGATTTTTCTTCGTTTCGCGCGGCCGAGTGCCAGTCGCGCTCACCGACGCGGCGCTTGCAGCGGATTCAGGTTCGTCGTCAGGGCGAACTGCTGTGTCTCGACGTCACGGCGAATGCCTTCCTGCATCACATGGTGCGCAATATCGCAGGGACGCTGATCGCGGTGGGGAAGGGCGACCAACCGGTCGAATGGGTCGCCGACGTGCTCGCTGCGCGTGATCGCAGAGTCGGCGGCATCACCGCGCCGCCCGACGGTCTGTATCTGGCGGCCATCCAGTACGAAGGAATACTGGGGTTGCCGAGCGCGGCCGGCGACCTCCTGGGCTTCCCTTGCCCGCTCCGCCCAGACCAAGTATAGATGCCGCCTCTTGTGGGCCCCTGGGCCTTAAGGGAAGAGCTGTTGCCATGACCTGGTTCGAAAAGATCATGCCTTCGCGGATCAAGACCGAGCGCCGCACGCGCTCGGTACCGGAAGGCTTGTGGATGAAGTGTGCCGCCTGCGATGCCGTGCTGTACCGGGCGGAACTCGAGCGCAATCTGCATGTGTGTCCGAAGTGTTCGCATCACATGCGCATCGGCGCGCGCGAACGCCTGGAGCGGTTCCTGGATCCGGATTCGTTTGCCGAACTGGCCGACAACATCGAGCCCGAGGACCCGCTCAAGTTCCGCGACAGCAAGAAGTATCGCGATCGCCTGATGCAGGCGCAGAAGAGCACGGAAGAAACGGATGCGCTGATCGTCATGGCGGGTACGGTGCTGGGGCTGCCGGTCGTGGCCTGCGCTTTCGAATTCCAGTTCATGGCCGGCTCGATGGGCTCGGTGGTGGGCGAGCGTTTCGTGCGTGCGGCGGAATACTGTCTCGAGCATCGCGTGCCGCTGATCTGTTTCAGTGCGAGCGGCGGCGCACGCATGCAGGAGGCGTTGCTGTCGCTGCTGCAGATGGCCAAGACCAGCGCGGCGCTGGCGCGCATGGCGCGCGAACGCATTCCGTACATCTCCGTGATGACAGATCCGACGACCGGTGGCGTCTCGGCGAGCCTCGCCATGCTGGGCGATGTGAACATCGGCGAGCCGAAGGCGCTGATCGGTTTCGCCGGCGCGCGCGTCATCCAGCAGACGGTGCGTGAAACCCTGCCGGAAGGTTTCCAGCGCAGCGAATTCCTGCTCGAACATGGCGCCCTCGACATGATCGTCGACCGTCGCGACATGCGCGACCGGATTGCCGGTCTGCTGGCCATGTTCCAGAACAAGACGCTGCCGACGCCCGCCTGAGACACGATCGGACCGGGTTGCTCCGGTCTCCACGCCAAGCCTGCCGTTCAGTGACGTTCCCGCCATGCGCTTCACGACGCTGACCGACTGGCTTGCGTGGCAGCAGACGCTGCATCCCAGTGCGATCGACCTGGGCCTTACGCGTCTGAATCGCACGCTGGCGCGTCTCGGCTGGCGTCAGCCTGCCTGTCCTGTCATCACCGTCGCCGGCACCAATGGCAAGGGGTCGAGCGTGGCCCTGCTCAACCGCATCCTGGGCGAGGCCGGCTACCGGGTCGGCACGTTCACCTCGCCGCATCTGCTGCGCTACAACGAACGCATCGTCATCGCCGACCGGGAAATCTCGGATGCGTCGCTGATCGCCGCTTTTGAGCGGATCGATGCGGCCCGCGGCGCGGAGACGCTGACCTACTTCGAATTCAATGCGCTCGCGGCGCTGCTGGTGTTCGAAACCGCGGGGCTCGACGTCCTCGTGCTGGAGGTCGGCCTCGGTGGCCGACTGGATGCCGCCAATGTCGTCGATGCGGACGTGGCGCTGATCACCTCCATCGATCTGGACCACTGCGACTGGCTCGGGCCCGACGTCGAGTCCATCGGACGGGAAAAAGCCGGAATCTTTCGTGCCGGGCAGACGGCGATCTTCGGCACGGGTGCGATGCCGGCGTCGATCCCGTCGGTCGCCGATGCGCTCGGCACGCGGCTGCTGGTCCACGATCGCGACTTCAGCGGCGAGCGGGCGGGTGATCGCTGGTCGTGGCGCGGCGTCCGCCATCATCTCGATGATCTGCCGGCACCGGCCCTGTTCGGCGACATCCAGTTCGACAATGCGGCGGCGGTTCTGACCGTGCTGGAAGCGATCACGGCGCGTCTGCCGGTGTCGCGGGACGCCATCGAACGCGGCTTGCGCACGGTGCAGATCGCCGGGCGGTTTCAGCGCATTCGCAGAGAGCACGAATGGATCCTCGATGTGGCACACAATCCCGCGGCCGCACGGATCCTTGCAGCGCAGCTGACAACGGCAGCGGTCCCCGGACGCACGATTGGCGTGTGCGGCATTCTGGGCGACAAGGACATCGAAGGGATCTGCGGTGTGCTGGCGCCAAGGATCGACGCCTGGGTCGTGGCGGGATTGGGTGGCGATCGCTCGATCGCCCCCGCCGATCTCGCCGCAAGATTGCGCCAGAGCGGTGCGACTATCGTTGCGACTGCCGATACCGTGGCGAGCGCGTGCGCAATCGCGGCGTCGCTGGCTGAATCCGCCGACCGGATCGTCGTCTTCGGTTCGTTCCTGACCGTCGGTGCGGCGCTCGAATGGCTGGAGAGCGGTTTGTCTCGCTGACGCGCTGTCGTCACCAGACAGCGGCGCAACGGACGTTGCGGATGTTTATACTTCGCGCCCGTGGAACGTCACGTAAAAGAACGGCTCATCGGTGCGGCGGTACTCGTCGCGGCAGCGGTCATCCTCATTCCGGAAATGCTGTCCGGTCGTGCAGAGCCTGAGGGTGAGCCGGCGAGAGTGACGACGGCAGGCGACACGCCGCTCAAGACCTACACCATCGATCTCAGCAAGTCGGGCACGCGGTCGCCGGCGCCTGAGTCCGAATCGATGTCGACCAGTGCGCCACCACCGGAGACGACGCCAGCCGTGGAGACCGCGCGTGCTGCTGAGGCTCCTACCGCTCAGGCAATCCCTGAATCGACGGTTGCGCAGCCTTCGTCCGCGGTCCCCTCGCCAGCGCCGGAGACCCGCACGTCGTCCCCGCCGCAGGCCAGTACCAGACCCGTTCCCGTGCAACCGGCGCCTGCGCCAGTCACGACGCGTCCAGCAGCGCCTGAGCAGTCAACGAGCGCCGGCTGGGCCGTGCAGCTCGGCAGTTTTTCCAGCCGCGCGACCGCCGATAACCTGGCCGGCAAGCTGCGGGGCGAGGGTTACGACGCTTTCGTGATGCCGGTCAAATCCGGTGCGAATACTCTGTATAGAGTACGCATCGGGCCGATGGCCGATCGTGACGCGGCCACCCGCGTCCTCGGCAAGGTCAAAACCACGGTTCCCGCGGCGGCCGTTGTCAAGCATCCGTGACGCAAAGTGTTCATCGACTCAAACAAGCTGCGAGCGCATGGCAAGTACGTAAAGCCCGCTGGTAGAATTCACGCACTGCAACAGACGTAGCCTTTCTTCTTCGTTTGCGACCCATGAACCGAGTCCCGAGCCGCAACGAATGCCACAGCGATCTGTTCATCGACTCTCGCTTCCCAACGACGATCCATCGGTGACGCACCGTCCATGAACGGCGCTGACTATCTCATTCTGGGTGTGCTCGCGGTTTCCATGCTGCTTGGCATGTATCGCGGTTTCGTCCGTGAATCGATTGGCCTGCTGGCCTGGCTCGGCGGCCTGTGGCTGGCATGGCGCTATGCGTCGCTGGTCGAACCCTTCCTGGGCGGAGCATTGGCCGATCCGCCGGTCAGTACCTGGGCCGCCCGCACCCTCATCGTCATCGTCGTCGTTCTGCTGGGCTGGCTGGTGGCCGGTATTCTCGGATACCTGCTGCGCCATTCCGGTCTCAGTATCGTGGTCGACCGTTTGCTGGGCATGGTGTTCGGGCTGTTGCGCGGCGCCGTGGTGATTGCCGCGCTCGTGCTGCTCGCACAGTTCGCCCAGCTGGACGAGGTGAAATGGTGGAAGCGCTCCGTGCTGATGCCGTACGCCGTCGAATTCTCCGCCTGGATCGAGGCATTTGCCGAAACCGGCATGCGGCTGCTTGAAGAGCAGGCGCAGACCCCCCATCTTCCGTCCGCGGCATCGTCATCGAGAGCCTGAACCCATGTGCGGAATCGTCGGTATCGTCGGCCACTCGCCCGTCAACCAGCAGATCTACGATGCGCTGACGGTGCTGCAACATCGCGGTCAGGACGCCGCAGGCATCATGACCTGCCACGAAGGCGAACTGTTCCTGCGCAAGCAGAACGGCCTGGTGCGTGACGTCTTCCAGCACCGCCACATGCTGGCGCTGAAAGGCAATATCGGCATCGGTCATGTCCGCTATCCGACCGCCGGCTGCGACAGCGCCTCCGAAGCGCAGCCATTCTTCGTCAACTCGCCGTACGGCATCTGCCTCGGTCACAACGGCAACCTGACCAATGCGTCCGAACTCGCCGAAGTGCTCGTCCGCGAAGATCGTCGTCACCTCAATACCAGTTCCGATTCCGAAGTCCTGCTCAACGTGCTCGCCAGCGAGCTGTCGCAGGCAGGTGCGCCGCGCGCCTCGGCCGCCGACATCTTTGCCGCATTGAACGCCGTGTATCGCCGCTGCCGCGGCGGCTTCGCCGTCGTCGCGATGATCGTCGGCCACGGACTCGTCGGTTTCCGCGATCCGCACGGCATCCGTCCGCTGGTGCTCGGCAAGCGCGAATCCGCGCAGGGTCCGGAATACATGCTGGCCTCCGAGAGCGTGGCGCTCGACATGCTGGGCTTTGCACGCGTCCGCGACATCGCGCCGGGTGAAGCCGTGTTCATCGACGAACAGGGCCGTTTCCACTCGCAGCAATGCGTGTCGGCGAGCATCAGCACGCCGTGCATCTTCGAATACGTCTATTTCGCACGGCCGGATTCGATCATCGACAACATCTCCGTGCACAAGGCGCGCCTGCGCATGGGCGACCTGCTGGCCGAGAAGATCCGCCGCGTCTGGCCGGACAACGATATCGATGTGGTCATTCCGATCCCGGACACCAGCCGTACGGCGGCGGTGCAGGTGTCGCAGCTGCTCGGGATCAAGTATCGCGAAGGCTTCGTCAAGAACCGCTACATCGGCCGCACATTCATCATGCCGGGGCACGAGCAGCGCGCGAAGTCCGTGCGTTCGAAGCTCAACGTCATCGATCTCGAATTCCGCGGCAAGAACGTGCTGCTGATCGACGACTCGATCGTGCGCGGCACGACTTCGGCGCAGATCATCGATCTGGCCCGCGAGGCCGGCGCGCGTCGCGTCTACTTCGCCTCGGCAGCGCCGCCGGTGCGATTCCCGAACGTCTACGGCATCGATATGCCGGCCGCGTCCGAACTGGTCGCTGCCGCACGTACGGAAGAGGAAGTGGCCGACATCATCGGCGCCGACAGACTCATCTACCAGGATATCGACGATCTCGTGCGTGCCTGCCAGCACCACGATTCCGAAGTTCATCAGTTCGACACGTCGTGCTTCTCCGGCGAGTACGTGACCGGCGACATCACGCCGGCGTATCTCGAACGCCTGCAGGCGGAACGGTCCGATCAGGCCAAGGAAAAGCGACGTCAGGTCAGCCGGCATTCCCTCAAGGCGATCCGCGCGGTCTGACCGCGCGCGGAGGAGGGGGCTCCGTGTCATCTGGAGTGCCATCAGCCGCGGGTCGGACATCGCCCACCACCCAGTCGCCATTCACGCCGCGCCTGCTGGTCATCACCGATCACACCGAACTCGGCCGCGCGCTCGAGCATCACGCCTCCGTCGTCTGGCCCGAAACCGAATGCCGTGTCCACGCGCCGGCGGTCTCCGGGCGATTCCACTCCGCATTCACCGCACTGGGTTACGACGCAGTCATCCTCGATGACCGTGTCGAACGCGGGCGCGGCGAGGAATGGCTCGAGAACCTGCTGCGACGCGAGGACTTTCCGCCGATCGTGTATCTCGCGCCGGGCGACGATCCGGCGCTGCCGAAGCGCGTCATGGCGCGCGGCGTGATCGATGTGCTGATGCGCGAGCGTATCGATCACCGCCGACTCGCCTCGGCACTGCGCGATGCCGTGCAGCGCCGGCGTCAGCAACTGGCGCTGCAGCGCATGAGCGCGCAAACGCGCGCCAGTTCCACATTCGGGCCGGTGACGATCCGCGGCCACCGTTTCGTTCGCGAGATCGCCATCGGCGGTACCTCCCTGGTGTACCTGGCGGAGAGCGAGCGGGCCGGGGATATGGTGGTGCTCAAGGTGCTGCGCGATGCGCCGGAGTCGGGCGATCGGCAGGCACAGTTCGCGCGCTTCCTGCAGGAGTACGAACTGATCTCGCGCATCCGCCATCCGAACGTGGTGCGCATCTACGATCTCGGCATCGCCGACGATCATGCCTACATTGCGATGGAGCATTTTCCGCTGGGCGATCTGCGCGGCCACATCGCGAGCGTGCTGCGCCCGACGGAAGCGCTGACCTACCTCGGTCAGATGGCGGGCGCGCTGCAGGTGGTGCACGAAGTCGGTGTGCTCCATCGTGACCTCAAACCCGGCAACATCATGATGCGGGCCGACAGCTCCATCGCGCTGATCGACTTCGGGCTTGCCAAACAGGTTTCGCTCGACCGGGACATGACAGGCACCGGCGAGATCTTCGGCACGCCGTATTACATGAGTCCGGAGCAGGGCCATGGCCACGAACTCGACGAGCGCAGCGATCTCTACAGCCTGGGAATCATCTTTTACGAGATGCTGACGCGCCGGAAACCGTTCCTTGCTGCCAATCCGATGGCCGTGCTGTACATGCACGGCAATGCGCCGATACCGCTGCTCGAAGGGCCGCTGGCGCGCTATCAGTCCGTGCTCAATCGCCTGCTGGCGAAGGAACGTGCAGACCGCTTTTCCTCCGCGGGTGAATTGCTGGCTTGCGTGCGGCAATTGCAGGCGGAAGGATAGCGGCCATGAATGCGGTTCCTCTCATGGCTGAAGACACCCCCGTGCTGCTCGCGGCGACGCCCGTGCGCTGGTTCGAGGTGGCACGCGAGCGCTGGGGTGAACTGCTCGTCGATCACGCCAACTGCGAGAAGAAAGCGGCTTCGACCGCGCTCAGTCTGATCTTCACGTATCCGGAGGATTTCGCGCTGACGGATCGCCTGTCGCGCCTCGCGCGCGAGGAGTTGCGACATTTCGAACAGGTGCAGAAAGTCATGCGCGAACTGCGCGTGCCATTCATGCGTCTCAAACCGTCGCGTTACGCCGAGGGGTTGCGTCGGATGGTGCGGACGAGCGAGCCGCAACGTCTGCTGGACCTGCTGCTGTGCGGCGTGCTGATCGAGGCGCGGTCGTGCGAACGTTTCGAGGGACTCGTGCCGGTGCTGCCCGATCCGATCGCGCGCTTCTATGCGGGATTGGCCCAGTCCGAGGCGCGTCACCGCAATCTGTATCTGCGCCTCGCTGAGCAGCGCGCGGGTGGCGAGGACTGGCCGGCGCGATTGCGGGTGCTGGCGGAGGCGGAGGCCGAGCTTGCGACAGCGCCGGATCCGCAGTTCCGGTTCCACTCGGGCGAACCGGCCTCCTGATCAGCTTCTCGCCAGCCCGGCGAGTTCGTAACCGTCGGCGCTCCAGCGCAGAACGCTGCCCTGTTCATACCAGTCGCCCAGCACGATGCGGGTCGCCTCGTGGCCGTCCACCGTCAATCGATGGATGGCTGGACGGTGGGTGTGGCCGTGGATCATGCAGTCGACGTCGAAACGGCGGAACGTTGCGGCCACCGTCTCCTGGTTCACGTCCATGATGAATGGCGCTGCCTTGTCCATCGCATCGATGTGCGCCTTGCTGCCCGCGCGCATTTTTTCGGCCAGGCGCTGTCGCTGGCGCAGCGTCATGTTGCGCAGGACAAACTGTACGAACGGATTGCGCACGATGCGTCGCAGGCGCTGATAGGCCGGATCGTCGGTGCACAGCGTGTCGCCGTGCAGCAGCAGCACGCGCCGCCCGTAGAGATCAATGACGGTGCCGTCGTCGAGGAGCGTTGTGCCGCTGTCGGCACAGAAGCGTTTGCCGAGCAGGAAGTCGCGGTTGCCGTGCATGACGAAGCAGGGCACGCCACCGCTGGTCAGCTTTCTCATCGCCGCCAGGATGCGGCGCTTGTCGGGATCCGGATCGTCATCGCCGATCCAGGCCTCGAACAGGTCGCCGAGGATGTAGAGCGCCTCGGCGCGTACGGCTTCCCGATCGAGGAACGACAGGAACTGATCCGTGATGTCGGGACGCGAGCCGTCGAGATGCAGATCGGAAATGAAGAGCGTGGTCACGGTGGAAGCGAGGTCGCGGTTCAGCGCGGCCGCGTCCTCATTTCAGCTCTTCGATCTTCTCGATCACCACGGCCTTCACCGGCACATCCTTGTCGAACGGACCCGCAGCGCCGGTGGCGACGACGCCGATCTCGTCGAGCACGCCCATGCCTTCGATGATCTTGCCGAAGACGGCGTATCCCCAGCGGCTCGGCTGCGGATCGAGCGCCGCGTTGTCGGCGAGATTGACATAGAACTGCGCGTTGGCGCTGTGCGGCTCGCCCGTTCGCGCGATGCCGACGGTGCCGCGTCGGTTCGACAGGCCATTGCCCGATTCGTTGACGATGCCCGCTCGCGTCGGCCGCTCCTGGAAGTTCTCGTCGTAGCCGCCGCCCTGGGCGACGAAGCCGCTGATGACGCGATGAAAGATCGTGCCGTTGTAGTGACCGGCGCGCACGTACTCGAGGAAGTTCTGCACGGTCAGCGGCGCCCGTGCGTTATCGAGTTCGATGAGGAAGCTGCCGGCGTTGGTATATACCCGGACCAGCGTGGGGCCCGCGGCGTTTGCTGCGGAAAACCCGCAGCAAAACGTCAGGAGCAGTGCCAGGACGTATCGACGCATGATCGTGATGTGGGGCAACCGTCGTATTGACGTTCGAATCTTAGCCCAGGCGGGGGACGACTGCGGTGCGGGTGTATAGAATGACCTGTGCGCGGCCAGGGTGGCCGCCTCCCAATATTCCCGAGAATGTCTTCGACCCCGTTAGTCACGAGATTTGCGCCGAGCCCGACCGGGCATTTGCACCTGGGCAATGCGCGCACTGCGCTGCTGAACTTTCTGGCGGCCCGGCATGCCGGCGGGCAGTTCATCCTGCGCGTCGAGGATACGGACGAGGCCCGCAGCTCCGAGGAGTTCATGCGCGAGCTCTTCCAGGACCTGCACTGGCTCGGCCTGGACTGGGACGAAGGCCCGGACATCGGCGGTCCGCACGTGGCCTACCGGCAGCAGCAGCGCCGCCAGATCTACGAGGAATGGCTGACGAAGCTGGATGTCGCGGGTCTGACGTATCCCTGCTTCTGCACGCCATCGGAACTGAACATTGCACGCAAGCAGCTGCTCGCTGCAGGCAGGCCGCCGCGTTATGCCGGTACCTGCCGCAACCTGACTGAAGAGCAGCGTGCGGAGCGGCTGGTGAAGGGCAAGGCCGCGGCGCTGCGGTTTCGTGTGCCGCCATCGCAGATCATCAGATTCGACGATGTCGTGCACGGCGAGCAGCGATTCAATACCGACGACATCGGCGACTTCATCATCCGGCGCGCCGATGGCAGCACGGCGTTCTTCTTCTCCAATGCCATCGACGATGCGCTGATGGGCATCACGCTGGTGCTGCGCGGCGATGACCACCTGACCAATACGCCGCGCCAGATGATGATCCTGCAGGCCCTGGATTTGCCCATACCGCGCTATGCGCATGTGGCGCTGCTGCAGGGCATGGACGGCGCGAAGCTCTCGAAGCGTCACGGCGATCTGAGCCTGCGCGATCTGCGCAAGCGCGGCTACCTGCCGGGCGCGGTGCGCAATCATCTGGTCCGCCTCGGCCACACCTGCGCTACCGACGGCTGGCTGGACGATGCGGCGATGAAGGCCGAGTTCCAGCTCAACCGGCTGGGACGAGCCGCCGCGAAATTCGACGAAACGCAATTGCGACACTGGCAGAAGGAAGCCGTTGCACGGCTGACGCCGGAAGACTTCCTGCTGTGGGTTTCCGGTCAGTTGCCGACCGGTGTCGAAACCGCACGGCTCGCCCAGTTCGCCGGTGCCATCCGCCACAACGTCGAATTTCCCACCGACACCAAGCTCTGGGTGGATGTGGTGTTCGGTACGCCGCCCGAACCGGAAGCCGATGGGCTGGCGAAGATCCAGGAAGCGGGCGGGGCATTCTTTGCGGCAGCGGCCGAGCTGTTCAGCGCCGGCGACAAGGAATTTCGCCAGCTCGCGCGCGAACTGGGCGAACGTACGGGCCGCAAGGGTCCGGCGTTGTACATGCCGCTGCGCGCGGCGCTGACGGGCGTACTGCACGGACCGGAACTCGGGCCGTTGCTGGCGCTGATCGACAACAAAGAAATCGTGTCGCGGCTCGACAGGGCGCGGCGCCTGGCCGGCTGAGGAGAATGATGCTGCAGCTTTTCAATACGCTCACCGGCCGCAAGGAGGAGTTTCGTTCGCTGGAGCCGGGGATCGTCCGCATGTATGTCTGCGGCGATACGGTCTACGACTACTGCCACATCGGTCACGCGCGCAGCAAGATCGCCTTCGATATCGTGCGCCGCTATCTCGCTTTCAGCGGTTACCGGGTCACGTTCGTCCGCAACATCACGGACATCGATGACAAGATCATCAAGCGCGCCGCGGAGAACGGCGAAAGCGTGCAGGCGCTGACCCAGCGATACATCGCTGCGATGCACGAGGACTACGATCGCCTCGGCATCCTGCGTCCCGACTTCGAGCCGAAGGCGACCGCGCACATTCCCAGCATCATCGCCATGACGCGCACGTTGATCGAGAAGAACTATGCCTATGTCGCCACGAACGGCGACGTCATGTATTCGGTGTCCGCCTTCGCCGGCTACGGCAAGCTGTCGGGCCGGCAACTGGGCGATCTGCGCGCCGGCGCACGGGTAGCCATCGACGAAGCGAAACGCGATCCGCTCGACTTCGTTCTGTGGAAGCAGGCCAAGCCCGGCGAGCCGTCATGGTCCTCGCCCTGGGGCCAGGGGCGACCGGGCTGGCACATCGAATGCTCGGCGATGACGCTCGATCTGCTCGGCACGCGCTTCGATATCCACGGCGGCGGACTCGACCTCAAGTTCCCGCATCACGAGAACGAGATCGCGCAGTCCTGCGCGGCGACCGGCGATGAGTTCGCGACGTACTGGATGCACAACGGCTTCGTCAACGTCGACAACGAGAAGATGGCGAAGTCGGTCGGCAACTTCTTCCTGATCCGTGACGTGCTGAATTCGGGGCGCGTGCGCGATCCGGAAGTGCTGCGCTTCTTCCTGTTGTCGAGCCACTATCGCGGGCCGATCAATTATTCGCTGACCCAGATCGAACAGGCCGATGCCGCGCTGAGCCGCCTGTACACGGCGCTGCGCGATATTCAGCCGGCGACCGCTCACGAGCCGGGAGAGGCGACGCGTCTCTTCAGGGCCGCGATGGATGATGACTTCAATACGCCGGATGCCGTTGCCGTATTGCAGACGCTGGCCGGGGAAATCAATCGTGCGCGCGCCAACGCGCCGCAACTCGCAGCGACACTGGCCGCTGAACTGCGCGATCTCGGCTCGGTGCTCGGCATCCTGCAGTCGCCGCCCGACGTTTTCCTGCGCAAGTCGGCAGCCGCGGGCAAGGATGCGCAGGGGGGGGATGATGCTGCAATCGAACAACTGATCGCCGCGCGTCAGGCGGCGCGCAAGGCGCGCAATTTCAGGGAATCGGATCGAATCCGGGATGAACTCGCGGCCGCCGGCGTGATCCTCGAGGACAAGCCCGATGGTTCGACCAGTTGGCGCCGCAGCTGAGCCGGGCAGATATCGTCGATCGGCAAATTGACGCTCCCGGACCCCGTGCGTATGATTCGCCGCCCGTGCGGGGGGCGACTTACTGGCGGGGCATGGCGCAGTCTGGTAGCGCATCTGGTTTGGGACCAGAGGGTCGGGGGTTCGAATCCCTCTGCCCCGACCATCGCACTCGCCGGGAGCTTGGTTTCGGACTGCGCCCGTAGCTCAGCTGGATAGAGCATCGGCCTTCTAAGCCGAGGGTCGCAGGTTCGAGTCCTGCCGGGCGCGCCACTCCTTAAGAAAGAGCGGTTGCCAGGCGGGAAGATGGTTTGGACGATGGTGGACGTAGCTCAGTTGGTAGAGCCCCGGATTGTGATTCCGGCCGTCGTGGGTTCGAGTCCCATCGTCCACCCCATTACCAGGGGACAGTGATCAGGGGGTAGGGGATAGTCAGACGAGAAGCGAGTTTCGTTTTTGGTTCTCACTACCCCCTACCCCCTGATCACCACCCCCTTTTTTCGGATGGGCTGTTAGCTCAATTGGTAGAGCAGCTGACTCTTAATCAGTTGGTTATAGGTTCGAGTCCTATACGGCCCACCACCTTTCTCTGAACAGAATCCCGTCGCCGTCCCGACGGGCTGTTTTTGCCTTCCTTCCGGTATACTCCGCGCCCCCGCCGGGCTGGCCCGCAGGGTCAGGTTCGAGCCGAGGGGCTGGGACTGCAGTTTTCGCGAAAGTGGCGGAACTGGTAGACGCGCTGGATTTAGGTTCCAGTGGGTAACCCC
>CAYWHG010000121.1:0-14682 GCA_964457865.1 uncultured Steroidobacter sp. | reverse complement strand
TACTCTGTGTGAAATTCTTCTCTCTGGATCTATCGCGATGACCCGACTCAGCCCGCTCGCCGGCAAGCTCCTGCCTCACGATCTGCTCGTCGATATCCCGAAGCTGATCACGGCGTACTACGCGGTGCGGCCCGACGTCACGGTCGCGGCCCAACGCGTGGCGTTCGGCACCTCCGGACATCGCGGCGTCTCCTTCGACGGCAGTTTCAACGAGGCGCATGTGCTGGCGATCAGCCAGGCGATCTGCGAGTACCGCAAGTCGAAGGGCATTGATGGTCCGCTGTTCCTCGGGTTCGATTCGCATGCGCTGTCCGCACCCGCCTTCGCCAGTGCGCTGGAAGTGCTGGCGGCAAATCAGGTCGAAACCCGCATCGCGGCGCAGGACGAATACACGCCGACACCGGCCATCTCGCAGGCGATCCTCGTTTTCAACCGCGGTCGCGAGCGCGGACTCGCCGACGGCATCGTCATCACGCCCTCGCACAATCCGCCCGACGGTGGCGGCTTCAAATACAACCCGCCCAACGGCGGGCCGGCGGATACCGATGTCACCAAGTGGATCGAGCAGCGTGCCAACGCGATTATCGAATCCGGTTTGCAGGATGTGCATCGCATCACGCTGGCGCAGGCCCGCGCGGCAGCGACGACGCGCGAGTACGATTTCATCGGCACCTATGTCGAAGACCTCGCGAACGTCATCGACTTCGAAGTGATCCGCGGGGCTGGCCTGCGCATGGGCGTCGACCCGCTCGGTGGCGCCGGCGTGCACTATTGGGGACGCATCGCGGAGCGCTACAAGCTGCCGCTCGACATCGTCAGCACCGAAGTCGATCCGACCTTCCGCTTCATGACGGCCGACTGGGACGGCAAGATCCGCATGGATCCGTCCTCGGCGCATGCCATGCAGCGCCTCATCGGCATGAAGGATCGCTACGACATTGCCTTCGCCTGCGATACCGATCATGACCGCCATGGCATCGTCGCTGCGAGCTGCGGCTTGATGCTGCCGAACCAGTACCTGGCCGTGATGATCGACTACCTGTTCCAGAACCGGCCGCAATGGCGCGCCGACAGCGCCGTCGGCAAAACGCTGGTCAGCAGCAGCATGATCGATCGCGTCGCCGCCAATCGTGGTCGCAAGCTTTACGAAGTGCCCGTCGGTTTCAAATGGTTCGTCGATGGTCTGGTGAGCGGCGCACTCGGATTCGGCGGCGAGGAGAGCGCAGGCGCGTCCTTCCTGCGTCGCGACGGCGGGGTGTGGACCACGGACAAGGACGGGCTCGCGCCGGCGCTGTTGTCGGCAGAAATCACCGCCCGTACCGGCAGCGATCCCGGCGAGTACTACCGCAAGCTGACGGACCAGTTCGGGGCGCCGGCTTCTGATCGGGTCGATGCGCCCGCTACCCCGGAGCAGAAGCAGAAATTGTCGAAGCTCTCGCCCGCCCAGATCACGGCAAGCGCCATGGCCGGCGAGAAGATCGAGTCCGTGCTGGATCGCGCGCCCGGCAACAACGCCGGTCTCGGCGGCATCAAGGTCATGACGGCGAACGCCTGGTTCGCAGCGCGGCCGTCCGGTACCGAGAACATCTACAAGGTCTATGGCGAAAGCTTTCTCGGCGAGGATCACCTGCGCCAGGTACTCGAAGAGGCACAGCAGGTGGTCAACGCGGCCCTGAAGTAGGGGATCCATTCCGCCGCCGGCGCGTTGGGATGCTGCGGCAATCGCCTCGGGAGGGGCTCATGCGTACTGCATCCATTCTGGTTCTGCTGGCTGTGTTGGGCGGCTGCACCGTGCCCGACAGCCGCCCGCGGGAATTTCTTGATGAGCAGACGGCGGCCACCATCACCATCGTGGCGGACCCGGTCATATTTGCCGGCAAGACCGACGGTCTGCGCGGACTGGACCGGGAGCGCAGTACCTTCGGTCAGAACGCGAATCGCGATTACATGGAGTTGTATGGCATCGACGTGAACCGCATGGGCAGTCACCGCCAGTACTTCGTGATCCAGAAGTGGCTCACGCCCAGGGATACCGAGACTCGCGCCATCCTCGAGCTGACCGTGGATGGCAATACCATCGAGTTGCGCGCGACGCCCGAAGATCTGCACAAGCTCGGCATCTCCGGACCGCCGGCACCGACATTCTCGAAGTCATCGAAGTGGTGGTACTTCCCAACCGATACTGCGACCCTGCGCCGGATCGCCGGTGCCGCGAGCCTCGATGCCAGTCTCGTCATCGGCGACCAACGAACCGCGTACGAAATATTCACGGACGGTCGTGCGCAGCTCGGGGAACTGGCGGCAGCGCTGCCCTAGGAAGTGCGCAGCAGTCGAACAGTGGCATCAGCGAAGAAGAACCGAAGATTTCCACGGGGAACACGGGGAAACACGGGGTGGAAGAATGCATCTTTGCGGTCTTTTCTCGCCCCGTGTCACCCCGTGGAGATTCTTGCTCTTTGGATCGGGGACCAACACACGCTAAGTAAGTCCCATTGTTGCTCAACGCCGCGTTGCGAAATGTCGAGCAATCCATTGCTCGCAAACGGTCCAGAGGCCGGGAGCACCAAGCCTGATGGCAGGGCCGTATCTTTGAATCACCTGGTCATGAGAGGTACCGCTCTCGGTCCATGTACCGCCGTCGGTGAATACATTGACGAGCAGTGGTTGAAAGCGATCAAGGGCCTTGGCGAACCGGGCGTCCGCGGTTTCCGCGTTCTCGAATTCCTGCCATAAAGCCATCAGCTCGGCGCCCTGTCGGTCCGGCAGAAGTCCGAACAGGCGGATTGCTGCATTCGTCTCCCGTTCCGTCTGCTCTTCGTGGGAACGACCCGAGTGAATCGGGGTGTCGCCGGCATCGACTTCGACAACGTCGTGCAGCAGGAGCATCTGTATGACGCGGGACGTGTTCACATGCTCCGCGGCGTACTCCTGCAGAAGCCACGCATACATTGCCAGGTGCCAGGAGTGCTCCGCAGAATTTTCCTTGCGACTCCTGTCCAGCAAAGGAGACTGACGAAGGACTCCCTTCAATCGGTCGATCTCCTTCAGAAACTTCAATTGCTGCGTCAGTGCTTCGCTGCTCATCAGGTTTCCGTTCTCAACTGATGTCTGTGGAGAGCCGGCCTGCACCGCGTCCGGTGCGGGTTGGACTGCTTGTCAGGCGACGCCCGCCGTGGTGTTCCAGAACGGGCGGATCTCAATCACACCCTTGCCTCTGGCGCAGGGGGTATTTGCAACCATCTTTACTACCTCATCGATGTCTTCAGCTTCGATGACCGAGAAGCCCGCCAATGGCAGGCCGGGTACATGCGGCTGCCTTGAGACCTCCAGCTTCTTCTCCCAGTTACGCACCGACGTTACCTGAGGGCGAACAGCGGACATGGTTGCCCCCCGTGAGCGAATAGCGCTGTCCTGCGCCAGAACTTCAGCCTTCTCATCATCGGTGAGCGAGTTCCAACCCGCCTCATCTCCAAATGCAAGACATAGGAATTTCATGGTGACTCCTGCTATCGATGCTCCCAATGGGCCCTCGAATAGATAGACGATTGGCGAGGCGTGAATCCGACATGCCTGACAAGCAAGGCCGCTGCCATTGCCATTCACCGCTACCCGACGAGAGCACGTCACACGCGTCACACGTCAACCGCGTGCGCCCTCGCGCGCCGAACGATGTGTCAGAGCCAGTTTCCGCAGAAAGCGACCCAGATGAGGATCGCTGCGGGAAATTGGGGCGTCAGCGAAGGTAAACCATTTCACGGAATTGAATTCCTCGGTATCCCAACGGAGCTGACGGCTTCGATCTCCGTTCACGACATACCAGAGCGAGACATCGGTGTGCCCCGCGGTCAAGCCCACTGTCGTGCTGCACGTGACCAGTAGCGGCGCCTCGAGTGGGTGCCCCAATTCCATTCCGAGTTCTTCCCGCAACTCGCGCGCCACTGTGGCTCGTGGATACTCCCCCGGTTCGACATGCCCGCCAGTCGGCAACCATAACTGAGCGTTCTTGTGGTCGACGAGCAGAACGTGCTCACCGTCGACCAGAACGAAGTAGGAAACCAGATGCTTCGGCGGCGTGTCCGGCTTCTGGATTCGGCATAGCTCTGCACCCGAATCGATCCACGCCAATACGTCGGCAATGTGCTCGCGCTCCAAGTCGTCGAGCGGCGCAATTGCGACGACCTCCGCTCTTAGCTCACTGCGCATGTTTTGCTGACGCTAACGTCTGCTCGCCGCCCATCACGCGCGTGCGTCTTGCGTCCAACGGACATTTTGCTGCGCATGAGAAGTGCGACGCCGGCGATAAGGCCAGTGACTGCACGACAGAGGCTGCCGAGGGCTCGTATGGATTGTTCAATTTGCTGTGAACCCTAACGTCAGCGTTCAACAGCGCGAGTCTTCGAGCGTCCGCTGGAACGCTTTGTTGGGCGCTGACGTAACTCAATGGAGCGATTGCCCATCAACAGACCTGAAATGCTGATGTCTTCATCCACCATCGGCCAGTGAATCCCATTGCCGTTTCCGAGCAATTCATACTTTGAGCGCTGACGTGCGGATGCATTGACCAGACGCGGAAACCACGCAAGTGGAACAGATAATGTGCGGCCGTCCGTGAGAACAACCACCAACTCGTCTTCGGTGCAATGAACATGCTCCGCGCGTGGGTCATTTTTGAGTGCCAAAGAATTCATTCCAAGCCTCCACAAACTTTGCGGCGTTTTCCTGAACCAACCGGGACAATTTCGTCAGTTCCGGAGCAGGAAAGCCCGTGCTCGAAGCAAGTGCCACGGGGACTAACCAGAACTTAGCCAAAGCACGTTCTCTTTGCGCGTGGATATGCGCGGGCTCGTTGTTTTCATTGGAATAGAAGAAGAACCGATACGGGCCAAATATTCTCGAAGGCCGATCCGCCTGCAACTTCCGGTGGCAGCAACATAAACCGGCGTCCCAGAGGTGGCAACGTCAACGGCCAGACGTTGTGAACGGGGGAGGTGGTCGGCAGCGGGGGTCTTGCCGGCGGGGTGATAACGAGGGTTTTCGCCCGGCATTCTCAGATCAGCGCGGCATGGCGATGAGCGGCCGGCTGGGGCGTCAGCCCGGCAGGATCTACACCGTGCGTAGCTGCTCTTCGATGCTGCGCGTCTGCGCAGTCACTTCCTTGCCTGTGTGCAGCGTCGTCTTGCGTTCGATCAGCATGACGTGGCATTCCTCGTCGGCGATCGGGTTGTGGCGGACGCCCTTGGGGACGACGAAGGCATCGCCTTCGTTCAGGACGACGGTGCGGTCTTCCATCTCGATGCGCAATGAGCCTTTGAGGATGTAGAAGAGTTCGTCTTCATGCTCGTGACTGTGCCAGGTGAAGGTGCCGTGGAGTCTGGCGACCTTGATGAAGGAGTCGTCGAGTTCGGCGACGACGCGCGGCGACCAGAGTTCGGTGAGGGTGGCAGCGATGGAGCGGGGGGAGATGACGTTGGGCATGGGGCTGCTTTTCTCGTGAGCTTTCAGCATCCGGAAACCCCCTCCCTGGCCCTCCCCCGCAAGCGGAGGAAGGGATCAAAAGGCGGAGGCTTATTTGCATTCCTTCGCGATCAATCTACCGAGCCGGGCGATGCCGTCCTCGATCTTTTCCTTCGGCACCGTGACGAACGACAGTCGCATGGTGTTGTGCTGCGGTTCGTTGGCGAAGAACGGGGCGCCGGGCACGAAGGCGATCTTTTCTTCCGTGATGGCCTTGTCGAGCAGTTGCATCGTGTCGATGTGCGGCGGCAATCGGACCCAGATGAACATGCCGCCCTCGGGTTCGTTCCATGAACAGCCCTTGGGGAAGTGCTGCTGCAGGGCGTCGAGCATCGCGCGGCACTGATGCGCATAGAGATCGCGGATCTTCGGGATGTGCTCGTGGAGAAAACCATCCTTGATGACTTCGTGAACGATGCGCTGCGTGAAACTGGGTGTATGCAGATCCGCGGCCTGCTTGGCCTGCACCAGTTTTCGCGCCAGTTCCTCCGGCGCGATGATGTAGCCGACGCGCAGGCCGGGGGCGAACACCTTGGAGAACGATCCCATGTGCACGACGCCATCCGGATGCATCGACCACAGACTGGGCAACTGTTCGCCGCGATACGAGAGTGCGCCGTAGGGATCGTCCTCGACCAGCAGCAGTCCGACCTTCGAGGCGACGTCGATCAATTCCTTGCGACGCGCGACAGGCATGCGCCGGCCGGTCGGATTCTGGAAGTTGGGCAGGCAGTACATGAAGCGTCCGCCGTCGGTGACTTCACGCGTCATCGCCGTCGTGACCGGTCCCTGATCGTCGGAAGGCACGGACACGAACGCCGGCTCGGACAGCGAGAACGATTGCAGCGCGCCTAGGTAGGTTGGTGTTTCCACCAGCACACGACTGTCGACATCGATCAGTACCTTGCCGAGCAGGTCGAGCGCCTGCTGCGAACCGGTGGTGATGAGCACCTGATCGACGCTGATGCGCGTGCCGTCGCGGCTGTGACGCTGCACCACCCATTCCCGCAGCGGCATGAAACCTTCCGTCGGGCCGTACTGCAACGCCGGCGACGGCGCATTCGTCAGGATCGAATCGCAGGCACGACGAATCTGTTCCACCGGAAAGGTAGTGGCGGAGGGCAGGCCGCCGGCGAAGGAAATCACGTCGGGCCGCTCGGTGACTTTGAGAATTTCGCGGATGGCCGAACTGGTGAGTCTTTGTGCGCGCTGCGAGAAAGTCCAGATCATGAAACTGCCCAGGGGATTTGGATGTCGGCAGCTTACGGGAGAGTGGCGCCGGGACGTAGCGCCAGAATCGCGGCAACCGTCCCAGTACAGTGAGCGCAGGGCGAATGTGTACAACGCACGCACTGGCGCAGCGAGAACTGGGTGCGGGGCCCGGGTCAGAGACAAAGCGTTCGTTCCCGCCCGAGCCGAAGCCCCGCCTCTCCGTTGACAAGTCCCGCAACAATTTTCATCTGACCGGCGCCGGCGACAGATGCGTCAGGCCGCTGCTCCTGCTCTGTAAATGCTTAGCAGGTTCAATAGCTTGATGCTCAATCAACGGTCGGAACGCACATCCGGAAGATATTCACACGCGAGAGAGTGAGTATTGACATCGGGATTTTTCGATGGCCCACTTCGCACAGGAGCGCTGCAATAACGATCGGCGCCAAAAGAGGGGGAAAGCGATGAGATCCATACTTCTCGCGACGGCCTGTGCCGCCGCATCCCTGTCTGCGCAGGCGCAGACGAGCCAGCAATCGCAATCGGCCAGCGCCAGCGACACGCTCGAAGAGATCGTCGTCACGGCGGAGCGGCGTCGCACGAATCTGCAGACGACGCCGATCGCCGCCACGGTGATGACCGGCGAGCATCTCGCCAACAGTGGCGTCACCACGGTCGATCAGCTGCAGTTCGTTTCGCCCGCGGCGGTGGTCAACAACTTCGGTCAGGGCATCGACTTCAACATCCGCGGTATCGGCAAGGCCGAGCACAACTCGCAGACCACCACGGGTGTGATCACCTATCGCGATGGCGTGGCGACGTTCCCCGGTTACTACACTGCCGAGCCTTACTACGATCTCGCACGAGTGGAAATCCTGCGCGGTCCGCAGGGCACGTTCGTGGGCGAGAACGCCACCGGCGGCGCGGTGTTCGTCACTTCGAACGATCCCATCATCAACGGCGGCCACACGGGCTACATTCAGGGCGACGTGGGCAACTACGACTACTTCGGTGCGCAGGGCGCCATCAATCTGCCGGCCGGCGACACGTTCGCGGCGCGCATCGCGTTCAACGCGCTGCAGCGCGACAGCTTCTACGACATCACCGGTCCCTACACCGGCGACGATGGCGTGCAGACCGGCAGCATCCGGCTGGGCATGCTCTGGGAACCGACCGATTCGCTGTCGGTGAACTTCAAGGTGGACTACAACTACCTGGATCTCTCGGGCTACCCGGCCGATCCCGTCCTGGCCACCAACGATCCCTTCGACATCACGGCCAACGCCGACATTCACGCGCTCGACCGCTTCGGCCGCGCGGTGCTCAAGCTCGACTACGAGTTTGCCAACGGCACGACGCTGCGCTCGGTATCGGGATACCAGAAAGGCCAGACGGAATATCGCGCCGATCTGGATGGCACGAGCGCAGGCAACAGCGTCTTCGGCGATATCGCCAACGAGGAGATGTACTCGCAGGAGATCAACCTCATCTCCTCGGAGGCGAGCAAGCTGAAGTGGATTCTGGGCGCCTACTACCAGAACGACGAGAGCTACTTCCGGCCCGACGGCGGCTTCTACATTGGCATCCCGACGGGTGTCTATACGCTCGACGGCACGAATATCCGCGAGAACACCGCCTTCTTCGGCCAGATCAGCTACGACCTGCCGGCCGGCTTCCAGCTGCAGCTCGGCGCGCGCTACTCCGACCACAGCACCGACAACGACATCAACATCAACCAGTACGGACTGCCGCTCACGCAGCAGCAGAAGGAAAACTTCTCGAATGTCTCGGGCAAGGTGACGCTGAACTGGACGGTCAACGATCACCACTTCCTCTATGCCTTCGTCGCCACGGGTTTCCGTCCGGGCGGCCTGAACGTACCGGTCGGCCTCGGCGAGCCGGAGGCGTTCGAGGAAGAAGAGATCACCAGCTACGAGATCGGCTGGAAGGCGGGTTGGGCCGACGGCCGGCTGCGCACGCAGTTCGACATCTACTACAACGACTACGAGAACTTCCAGGTCACCGTGGGCTATCCCACGCTGCCGATCTTCGGATTCGAACTCAACAATCCGAGCGCCACCACCATCTACGGCTTCGAAGGACAACTCGAGGCCGTCTTCGGCGCCTTCTCGCTGGATGCGGGCTTCGGCTGGCTGAAGAGCGAGCTCGGCACGTTCTACGCCGTGGATCCGCGGGCAGTGAGCTTCGGCGGTTGCGATCCATTGACCGGACCGGCGAGCGCATCGTGCATCAACCTCGACGGTCACGAGCAGACTTACGCGCCGGATTTCACGTTCAACATCGGCATGCAGTATGCGTTCTCGTTGTCGGGTGGAGACACGGTGACGCCGCGCATCAACTACGGTCACGTCGCCGAGCAATGGGCGACGCTGTTCCAGAACGAAGCGCGGGGCGATCGAGTCGAGGCTCGCGATATCGTGAATGCGCAGATCGCGTGGAAGCACGACAGCTTCGTGACGACGCTGTACGGCACCAACCTGACCGATCAGCACTACATGGGCGCACTCAATTCCGGCCTGCGTTTCATGGGGCCGCCCCGCCAGTTCGGTCTGCGCCTGCTGAAAGTGTTCTGACATGCATGCCCGCAACGAGACCTCCCTGCCGGCGTACGCGGTGGAAGGTTCCAGTGCCAGTCCGGCCGCGCACAGTGCGCGGCCGGACGCGCGGGCCTGGAGCGCGCTCGCGATTCTCTGTTTCGTGTATGTGCTGAACTTTCTGGATCGGCAACTGCTGTCGATCCTGGCCAAGCCCATCCAGGATGAGCTGGGCGTCACCGACGGTCAGCTCGGTATGATCGGCGGGTTGTATTTCGCGCTGTTCTACTGCGTGCTGGCCATTCCGGTCGGCTGGCTTGCCGATCGCACCAACCGCGTGAAAGTGCTGTCGTTTGCCTGCGCGTTGTGGAGTGCTGCGACCGCCGCCTGCGGTTTCTCTTCCAGCTACGCGCAACTCGCGATGGCACGGATGGCCGTGGGCGTCGGTGAAGCCGGCGGCGTGCCGCCGTCCTACGCCATCATCTCGGACTATTTTCCACCCGGCACGCGCGGCACGGCCTTGAGCCTCTACAACCTCGGACCGCCGATCGGCATGGCGCTGGGTGTGGCGTTCGGTGCGTCGGTGGCGGCGGCGTACAGTTGGCGATCCGCATTCGTCGTCATCGGTATCGTCGGTGTCGTTGCCGCAGTCATCGTGCGGCTCTTCGTGCGCGAACCTCGCCGCGGCGGCCTCGATCCGCAGCCAGCAAGTCGGGGCGTCGTCGAGTCGCAGCACGCAGAATTCTGGCCGACGTGTCGCATGTTCTTCACGCATCCGGTGCTGCTGCGCGTTTCGCTCGCCTGCGGCGCCACGCAGTTCGTCACCTATGCCGTCCTCAACTTCACGACGTTGTTCCTCATGCGCGAGAAGGGCATGACGTTGAATGAAGTGGCTATCTACTATGCATTGCTCATCGCCATCGCCATCAGCGCGGGCATGTATGCGTCGGGGCGTCTGATCGACCGGTTCGCGCCGCGCTCCAGGACCGCCTACGCGTGGATTCCGGCCGTGGGCCTTGCGCTTGCAGTGCCGCTGTTCATCGGATTCGTGTGGGCGCCCAGCTGGCCGCTGGCCATTGCCTTCCTCGCGCTGCCCACGGGCCTCAACTATTTCTATCTTTCACCGGCAGTCACGCTCGTCCAGGAAGAAGTGCGGCCCAATCAGCGCGTGCTCGCCGGTGCGCTGTTGTTGCTGGTGATGAATCTCATCGGCCTGGGCCTCGGGCCGACGTACCTGGGCGCAGTCAGCGACTACTTCCGGCCCGCGCATCCCGATAATTCGCTGCAGCTGGCGTTCTACACACTCGTTCCCTTCTATGGCCTCGCGATCCTGGCATTCGTGTGGCTGGGCCGGGCGCTGAAGCGGCAAGCGCAAAGTGGAGGTGTCCGGTGATAGTCCCCATGCTGTCGTTGCGTACCCGTGCAGCGGCGATGTTGGTCGCGCTGGGGTTCTCGTTCGCCGCTGCGGCGCAGGGCGATCCGGTCGTCGCTGCGCCCGCAGGCAAGGTGCGCGGCGAGGTTGTCGACGATCTCCAGGTGTTCAAAGGCATTCCCTATGCCTTGCCGCCCGTGGGCGCGCTGCGCTGGAAAGCGCCGTTGCCCGTGCCGAAATGGAAGGACACGCGCGACGCGAAGCATTTCGGCCCGGCATGCATGCAGCCGAAATCCCGGCCGGGCAGCATCTATTCGAACCCGCTGCCGTCGATGAGCGAGGACTGTCTCTCGCTCAACCTCTGGGTACCCGCCGCCGCGCGCAAGGCGCCGGTGTTCGTCTGGATTCACGGCGGCGCGCTCACCACGGGCGCGAGCAGTGAAGGCATGTACGACGGCGCCCGGCTGGCACAGCGCGGCATCGTGGTCGTGTCGATCAACTACCGTCTCGGCGTGCTCGGCTATCTCGCGCATCCCGCACTCAGCGCAGAGTCGCGGCGCAAGATCTCTGGCAACTACGGCCTGCTGGATCAGATCGCAGCATTGCGCTGGGTGCGCGACAACATTGCTGCGTTCGGCGGCGATCCGTCGAATGTCACCATCGCCGGAGAATCGGCGGGTGCGCTCAGTGTCATGTACCTGATGGCCGCGCCCGACGCGCGCGGGTTGTTCTCGAAGGCTGTCGTGCAAAGCGGATACATGATGTCGGCGCCGCAATTGCGCGACAGTCCGCATGGCGACATCGCCGCGGAAGCCATCGGTGTGTGGCTGGCGGGCCAGGTCGGTGCCGGCGATCTGGCGGCACTGCGTTCGATGGATGCGCAAACGCTCGTCGAGGGTGCGGCGCGCGCCAACTACTTTCCTTTCATCACGATCGATGGCCGCGTGATGCCGCGTCAGCTCGTCGATGTGTTCGATCGCGGCGATCAGGCGAAAGCGCCGATCCTGGCGGGATTCAACAGCGGCGAGATCCGTTCGCTGCGGTTCCTCGCACCGCCGCCGCCCGAGAATGCGGCGGCCTACGAAAAACTGATTCGTGAGCGCTACGCGGATCTCGCCGATGCCTTCCTCAAGCAGTATCCCGCCGCTGATCTGCAGGAGAGTGTGCTGGCGGCGCCGCGCGACAGTCTTTATGGCTGGACTGCGGAGCGACTGGTCGCCAGGCAGACGGCGGCCGGTCTGCCGTCATTCCTGTACTACTTCGATCACGGCTATCCGGCGACCGCGGAGAAGGGACTGCATGCCTTTCACGCCAGCGAGATTCCCTACATTTTCGGTACCGCCGACAAGGCGCCACCGTTATGGCCGAAAGCAGCGGCGACCCCTGTAGAGACGCAGCTGGCCGATGCGATGGCGAGCTATTGGGCAACGTTCGTGCGCGATGGCGTGCCCAGCGCAGTCGGACAGAAAGCGTGGCCACCTTACGGTACCGATCGGTCGTACATGGCGTTCGAAGATACGCCGCGACCCGCGACGCATCTGCTGCCGGGCATGGTCGAACTCAATGAGCAGGTCGTGTGCCGGCGCCGTGCGCAGGGCGGTATTCCGTGGGGCTGGAACGTCGGCATCGTATCGCCGCCGCTGCCCGCCGAGGCGCCGCAATGCCGATGATCGATGGCGAGATGCAGTCGTTCCCGCTGACGCTCGACAAGTTCCTGGAACACGCTGCCAAGTGGCATCCCCGCACCGAAGTAGTGACTGCGCGCGACAGCGGCCGCACCGATCGAATCAGTTATGCCGATCTCGACGCGCGCAGCCGGCGGATCTCGACGGTGCTCAAGAGCTTCGGTGTCCGCGTCGGCGATCGTGTTGCGACACTGGCCTGGAATACCCAGGCCCATGTCGAGGTCTGGTACGCCATCATGGGGATGGGCGCGGTCTGTCACACGCTCAATCCGCGTCTCGCCGTGACGCAGCTCGCGGCGATGATTGTGCAGTCGCAGGCTTGCATCCTCGTCACCAGCGCCGATCTTGCGCCGCTGGCGCGACAGATCGCGGACTACGCTCTTTCCATCGAGCGGTTGATCATTGTCGATGTACCGACACACGTTGCAGAGGCGGCGATGGGTTCGCCCAGCGTGTGTGCGCTCGAACCATTGATCGGGGCAACGGAAAGCGAAGTGGCCTGGGGAGAGTTCGCTGAGACCGCGCCCTGCGGTCTGTGCTTTACGTCGGGCACCACGGGCGCGCCGAAGGGCGTCACTTACACGCATCGTTCGAGCTTCCTGCACACGCTGCGTTTGTTGCAGGTGGATGGCATGGCGATCTCTGCGCGCGACAGCGTGCTCGCCGTCGTTCCCATGTTCCATGCCAACGCCTGGGGACTGCCCTTCGCTGCGCCTGCAGCGGGTGCGAAGCTGGTGTTACCGGGGCGCAATACCGACGGTGCCAGCCTGGCGTCACTCATCAACAAGGAAGGCGTGACCGTTGGCGTGGGGATTGCGACGGTCTGGCTGGGACTGGTCGAGCATCTCGATGCGCATGGCGGTGATGTGCCGACACTCCAGCGCATCATCGTGGGCGGTGCGCCATTGCCGCCCGCGCTGATGGAGCGTATCGAGCGCCGTCTCGGGATAAAGATTCAGACCAGTTGGGGCATGACCGAGCTCTCGCCGTCCGGAACGGTTTCGATGCCGAACGATGCCGCACGGTCCGCGGCACGATCGGGCCGTCCGGCCGTGGGTATTGATCTGTTGCTCACCGATGCCGATGGCCGGGCATTGCCCGAGCAACACGGGGTCGAGGGACACCTGCGCGTCCGCGGCGCGTCGGTCATCGAGCGATATTTCGGCGAGGAACAGCCCGCAACCGATGCGGACGGGTGGTTCCCGACCGGCGATCTTGCGAGAATCGACGCCGACGGCAACCTGACCATCACCGGTCGCGCCAAGGATCTGATCAAATCGGGCGGCGAATGGATCAACCCCGCCGAGATCGAAGCGGCGATCAGTGCGCTTCCCGAAGTGTCCCTGGCTGCGGTGATCGGGCGGACGCATCCGAAATGGGGAGAACGTCCGGTCCTCGTGGTCCAGACTCACGGATCGGAAGCGATCAGCGATGAAGCCTTGCTGGCGCCATTGCGCGACCGGGTCGCATCATGGTGGGTGCCGGATGCGGTCATCCGACTCGCACACATGCCTCTGTCGTCAACGGGCAAGATCGACAAGATGCGCTTGAGAACAGAGTATGGCGACGGCAGTTAAATCAAGGACAGTTGAATCCAGATCCGGCACGCGCAAGCCCGCTCGGGCGAGTCGCAAAAGCCAATCGGTCACTGAAAAGGCGAAGGCGGCGCGCGGGCGTCCGACCAAGGCCCAGCAGCGTGCCGACAAGATGGAACAGATTCTCGATGCAGCCGAGTATCTGTTCTCGAAGCACGGCCTCCACGGTGTCACGCTCAAGGACGTTGCCAAGAGCGTCGGTGCCCACCACACATTGTTGAACTACTACTTCCAGGACAAGAAGAAGCTGTTCGATGCGGTGTTCTCGCGCCGCGCCGTGGTCACGAGCACGCGACGGATGGACGCGCTCGATAAGTATGAAGCCGCAACCAAGGGCAAACCGACGGTCGAAGGCGCATTGCGCGCATTCCTCGATACCGACCTCGATCTCTACATTCAGGGCGGAGAGAGCTGGAAGAACTACGGTGCGCTCGGCGCACAGGTTGCCAACACACCGGAATGGGGCGCCGAACTCATGGATCAGCAGTTCGATCCGGTGGTGCTTCGATTGATTCAACTGTTGAAGCGGGCGCTGCCTCGTTGTGCCGAGGAAGACATTTTCTGGGGCTATCACTTCGTGACCGGCGCCCTGATGCTGACGCTCGCCCGCACGGGCCGCATCGACAAGCTGTCGGCGGGCCGTTGCAAGTCGGAGGATTTCGCCGCCGTCAAGGAGCGTATGGCCTCCTTCATGGCGGGCGGTTTTCTGGCGATCTGCAAGCCGCGTGGTGGCGCGCGAAGGTGAGAAGCTT
>CAYWHG010000120.1:0-14760 GCA_964457865.1 uncultured Steroidobacter sp. | reverse complement strand
AGACATGGCGAACCAGAACATCCGCATCAACCTGAAGGCCTTCGACCACAGGCTGATCGACAATTCCGCGCGCGAAATCGTGGAAACGGCCAAGCGCACGGGTGCCACGGTTCGTGGTCCGGTGCCGCTGCCGACCAAGATGGAGCGATTCACGGTCCTGGCTGCTCCCCACGGCGACAAGGACGCCCGGGATCAGTACGAGCTGCGTACCCACAAGCGCCTCATGGACATCCTGAATCCCACGGACAAGACCGTGGACGCCCTCATGAAGCTCGAACTGCCGGCCGGTGTGGACGTGCAGATCAAGCTCAACTGAGACAGAGGGCTGCTGGGCCAGCCGGCTCTGCCGGAATCAGAAAATAAGGCAGGAACGCTGCCATTTTCCGATTCAGGCCAGAGCCCAGCACGTAGTAGCCCGATCACCCATCGAAACGGCTTGCAAAGCCGTTTCATCTGACTATAATTCGCGCCTCTTTTGCGCCGAGGCCTGGCCCTGACGGGGTACCGCTCGAGCGGCATGATCGGAATTCCGATCAGCCTCTCCGTGGAAACCTTATCTAAATCAAGTGCCTAGACCCGTATGGGATGGCGCTGACCGGTTTGTTTGGCGTTGGCAACGTTCAACGCTGCGGTCAGATGTGAAGTTTTTGAGTTTGCCCCCGGCCAATCGCAGCCAGGGCGCATAGGAACAAGAGGACATTACGATGAGCGCTACCAGAACCGTAGGTCTGGTCGGTCGTAAGGCCGGTATGACTCGCGTTTTCAATGACGCGGGTGAAGCCGTACCGGTGACCGTAATCGAGGCTCTGCCGAACCGCGTGACGCAGGTTCGCACGCCCGAAGTCGATGGCTATCGCGCCGTCCAGGTTGCTGCTGGCAGCCGCAAGGCATCGCATCTGAGCAAGGCCCAGGCGGGTCACTACGCCAAGGTCAAGGTTGCCCCTGGCAGCTCCCTCGTCGAGTTCCGCCTCTCTGAAGGTCAGGGCGCTGAGCTCGTTGCGGGCACGGAAATCAAGGTGGATCTGTTTCAGGTCGGCCAGATCGTCGATGTCACGGGCACCACGATCGGTAAGGGTTTTGCCGGCACCATCAAGCGCCACAACTTCGGTGGTCTGCCTGCAACGCACGGCGTGTCCGTGTCGCATCGCTCTCCGGGTTCGATCGGTCAGCGTCAGACGCCGGGTCGCGTGTTCAAGGGCAAGCGCATGTCCGGTCACATGGGCGTGCAGCGTCGTACCATCGAAAATCTCCAGGTCGTTCGCGTCGATGCGGAGCGCAACCTGCTCCTGATCCGCGGCGCCATCCCGGGTGCTCCGGGTGGTGAGGTGATCGTGCGTCCGTCCGTGAAGGCTGCTTCGCAGGCGAAACGCAAGCGCAAGGCCGCCAATCCCAAGGCAGCCGCTCCGGCCAGGAAGTAATCCGCCATGAAACTCAAGCTCGTCAGCAAGGGTGCGCAGTCGGAAGTCCAGGTCTCGGACGCGACGTTTGCGCGTGAATACAACGAGTCGCTCGTTCATCAGGTCGTCGTGGCCTACATGAACGCCGGCCGCGCCGGCACCAAGCGCCAGAAGTCGCGTGCCGAAGTCCGTGGCGGCGGCAAGAAGCCGTGGAGCCAGAAGGGGACGGGCCAGGCCCGCGCCGGCTCGATCCGCAGCCCGATCTGGGTCGGTGGCGGCAGGGCCTTTGCTGCCCGTCCGCGCGACTACTCGCAGAAGGTCAATCGCAAGATGTACCGCGCCGCGCTGCAGGTCATCTTGTCCGAACTGGCCCGTCAGGAGCGCCTGTCGGTCGTGAATGGCATCGAGCTCGAAGCGCCGAAGACCAAGCTGCTCGTATCGCAGCTCAAGGATCTGGGTGTTGGCGATGACGTGCTGGTGCTCGTCGAAGCGCATGACGAGAAGCTGGATCTCGCGTCGCGCAACCTGCCGTATGTCAACGTGCTGCCGGTGAGCGCGGTCGACCCGGTCAGTCTGGCGCGCCACAAGAATGTCGTTGCTACCGTCGGTGCGGTACGTCTGCTCGAAGAGAGGCTCGCATGAGTCAGGAAAGATTGATGTCCGTGCTGCTCGGGCCGCACGTGTCGGAAAAGAGCGCCCGCGTCGCCGAGGCGAATCAGTTTGTGTTCCGCGTGCGTCGCGATGCGAGTGCACCGGAAGTGAAGGCGGCTGTCGAGCTGATGTTCGAAGTGAAGGTTGCCAACGTCAACGTCGTCAACGTTGCCGGCAAGAAGAAGCGCTTCGGTCAGCGTATCGGCCAGCGGCAGGACTTCAAGAAGGCGTATGTCCGGCTCGCGCCGGGACAGAGCATCGATCTTTCCGGCGCCGACGCCTGAGAGCTGAGTAGAAGGATCAGTCATCATGGCCTTGATCAAAGCAAAACCGACGTCGCCAGGCCGGCGTTTCCAGGTCTCGATTTCGCGCTCGCACCTGCACAAGGGCGGTCCGGAAGCGTCGCTGGTCGTCAGCAAGAATCGCACGGGTGCGCGCAACCACTCGGGTCGCCAGACTGTTCGCCATCAGGGCGGCGGTCACAAACAGAAGTACCGCTTGGTCGACTTCCTGCGCAACAAGGATGGCGTGCCGGGCAAGGTCGAGCGTATCGAATACGATCCGAACCGCACCGCGCACCTCGCGCTGGTCCTGTACGCCGACGGCGAGCGTCGCTATATCGTGGCACCGAAGGGTGTCGTTGCCGGCGACACGATCCTGTCGGGACCGGAAGCACCGATCAAGCCGGGCAACACGCTGCAGCTTCGCAATATCCCGATCGGTACGACGATTCACTGTGTCGAACTGAAGCCTGGCAAGGGTGCGCAGATTGCGCGCAGCGCCGGCGGCTCGGCACAGCTTGCTGCCCGCGAGGGTTCGTACGCGACCCTGCGTCTGCGTTCGACGGAAATGCGCAAGGTGCACATCGATTGCCGCGCCACCATCGGCGAAGTGGCGAACGACGAGCACAGCCTGCGCAGCTACGGCAAGGCCGGCGCGATCCGCTGGCGCGGTATCCGTCCGACGGTTCGCGGTGTGGTCATGAACCCGGTCGATCACCCGCACGGCGGTGGCGAAGGCAAGTCGGGTCAGGGTAATCCGCATCCGGTGAGCCCGTGGGGCTGGAATACCAAGGGCAAGAAGACGCGCCGTAACAAGCGCACGGCCAGCATGATTCTGCGCCGCCGCAACTAATTGAGGATCTGACAGTGCCTCGTTCAGTCAAGAAGGGTCCGTTCGTCGACCTGCACCTCGCCAAGAAGGTGCGTGTTGCCGCCGAGAAGAACGATCGTCGTCCGATCAAGACCTGGTCGCGTCGCTCGATGATCCTGCCGGACATGGTGGGTCTGACGATTGCCGTCCACAACGGTCGTCAGCACATCCCGGTGCTGGTTTCGGAAAACATGGTCGGCCACAAGCTGGGCGAATTTGCGCCGACGCGCACGTTCAAGTCCCACTCCGGCGACAAGAAGGGCTGATTATGCAAGTCGCAGCCAAACTGAAGTACGCGCGCATTTCGCCGCAGAAATGCCGTCTGATTGCGGACATGGTCCGCGGTGAGCCGGTGGGTAGAGCGCTCAACACGCTGCGTTTCACGCCGAAGAAAGGCGCGGAGCTGGTGCTCAAGGTTCTTGAGTCCGCAATCGCGAACGCCGAGAACAATCTCAGCGCCGACGTGGATGAACTGAAGGTGCAGACGATCACGATCGACGCTGCGCCGGTGCTGAAGCGTTTCGCTGCCCGCGCCAAGGGTCGCGGCACGCGGATCTGGAAGCGCAACAGTCACATCATCGTGACGGTTGGCGACGGCAAAGCGGAATAACGGCAGGCGAGCTCACTATGGGTCAGAAAGTCAATCCGATCGGTTTTCGCCTCGGCATCACGCGCGACTGGAGTTCGAAGTGGTATGCGAATACCAAGAACTTCCCGGCGCACGTGTACACCGATCATCTGGTGCGCGAGTTCCTGAAAAAGAAGCTCGCGGAAGCATCGGTCAGCCGCATACAGATCGAGCGTGCCGCTCGCAAGGTCAACATCACGCTGCACACGGCGCGTCCGGGCATCGTGATCGGCAAGAAGGGCGAGGACATCGAGAAGCTGCGCGGCGAAGTCGCGAAGATCATGAAGATGCCGGCGACGGACGTCCGCATCAACATTGCGGAAATCCGCAAGCCCGAACTCGATGCGCAGCTGGTTGCCGACGGCATCGCGCAGCAGCTCGAACGTCGCGTGATGTTCCGCCGCGCCATGAAGCGCGCCGTGACGAACACGATGCGCATCGGTGCGCTGGGCGTGAAGGTGCGTGCTTCGGGTCGTCTCAACGGTTCGGAAATTGCGCGTACCGAGTCGTACCGCGAAGGCCGTGTACCGCTGCATACGCTGCGCGCCGAAATCGACTACGGCTTCGCGGAAGCGCGAACCACGTACGGCATCATCGGCGTGAAGGTCTGGATCTTCAAGGGCGAAATATTCAGCCAGCCTGAAGCGATTCCGGAAGCCACCGACGCACAGGCGACAGCGCCGGCGACGGAGGCAACAGCCTGAAGTAGCAGCCTGAGGCGCTACTCGCTGGAGTGATAACGACATGATGCAACCAAAACGAACCAAGTACCGCAAGGCGTTCAAGGGCCGCAATGCCGGCCTGGCGCAGGGCGGCAACTACGTCGCATTCGGCGAATTCGGCTTGAAGGCGACCAGTCGTGCCCGCATGACTGCGCGCGAACTCGAAGCAGCGCGTCGTGCGATGACCCGCTACGTGAAGCGTGGCGGTCAGATCTGGGTACGCGTGTTCCCGGATCTGCCGATCTCGAAGAAGCCTCTCGAAGTCCGAATGGGCAGCGGTAAGGGCAACGTCGAGTACTACGTTGCGAAAGTGAAGCCCGGCAAGGTGCTGTTCGAGATGGAAGGCGTGACCGAAGCGATCGCCCGCGAAGCTTTCCGCCTCGCTGCGTCGAAGCTGTCGGTCGATACCCAGTTCGTCACGCGCCAGGTGCGTTGATCAGGATCCGATATGAGCGCGAAAGAACTCCGTACCAAGTCGGCCGCAGACCTGCAGAAAGAACTGCTGGATCTGCGCCGCGAACAATTCAATCTGCGCATGGCCCGGGCAACCGGCCAAGCAGCGAAGCCGGACCAGTTCAGCAAGGTTCGTCGCAACATCGCGCGCCTGAAGACGGTGCAGGCCGAGCAGCGTGGCGCTGCGAAGGGTAAGTGAGCATGAGCAAGCAAACGAAGCCGGTGGAAGCGCCTGCCGCCGAGAAGGTCGCCAAGACCGTCACGGGCAAGGTCGTCAGCAACAAGATGCAGAAGACCATCACCGTGGTCGTCGAGCGCTTCGAGCCGCATCCCCGCTACGGCAAGTACATCCGTCGCAGCACGAAGCTACTGGCTCACGATGAGAACAACGAGAGCCGCGAAGGCGATGTCGTTGCGATCGAGGAATGCCGGCCGCTGTCGCGCCGCAAGAGCTTTCGTCTGGTGCGAGTGATCACCCGCGCCGGCCAGAGTGCAGGAGAAGCCACGCCATGATTCAGATGCAGACGTTGCTCAATGCCGCTGACAACAGCGGCGCCCGCAGCCTGATGTGCATCAAGGTGCTGGGTGGCTCGAAGCGTCGCTATGCGACCGTCGGCGATGTCATCAAGGTCAGCGTTCGCGATGCAATTCCGCGCGGCAAGGTGAAGAAGGGCGAGGTTTACGACGCCGTGGTCGTGCGTACCAGATTCGGTGTGCGCCGTCCGGATGGCTCGATGATCCGCTTCGACGGTAATGCCGCCGTGTTGCTGAACCCGAAGCTGGAGCCGATCGGCACCCGTATCTTCGGACCGGTGACGCGCGAGCTGCGTACGTCGCAGTTCATGAAGATCATTTCGCTGGCGCCGGAAGTATTGTGAGTTGACGGATCGGTTTCGGCCGATCGGTCAGTAAGCCAAGGGTTTACGTATGAACAAGATTCGCAAGGGTGACGAGATCGTCGTGACGGCCGGCCGTGACAAGGGTCGCCGTGGCACCGTCATCAAGGTTCTCGAGGGCCAGGTGGTCGTCGAGAGCATCAACATGGTGAAACGGCACACGAAGCCGAACCCGCAGCGCAATGTGCAGGGCGGCATCGTCGAGAAGGAAGCCGCCATCGACATTTCGAACGTGGCGCTGTGGAACCCCGTGACGAAGAAGGGCGATCGCGTCGGCGTGCGTACGCTGGCGGACGGCCGCAAGGTGCGCTTCTTCAAGTCCAACAAGGAAGTCGTCGACGCCTGAGGCGTCGCATACGAGTGAACGCCTGAGGCGTCGCGTAGATCGCAAACGAACAGCCGGATTTTTTATGGCCAGACTTCATCAGTATTACCGCGAAAAAGTGGTGCCGGAGCTCCAGAAGAGCCTCGGTGTCACGAACATCATGCAGGTACCGAAGATCACCAAGATCACGGTCAACATGGGTGTGGGCGAGGCGGTCGCCGACAAGAAGATCATGGACAACGCCGTGGCTGATCTCACCAAGATCACCGGCCAGAAGCCCCTGGTCACCAAGTCGCGCAAGTCGGTTGCGACCTTCAAGCTGCGTGATGGCCTGGCCATCGGCTGCAAGGTCACGCTGCGCGGCGCGCGCATGTACGAATTCCTGGATCGCCTCGTGAATATCGCGATGCCGCGTATCCGCGACTTCCGCGGCGTGAGCGCACGTTCCTTCGACGGCCAGGGCAACTACAACTTCGGCGTCAAGGAACAGATCATCTTCCCGGAAATCGCGTACGACCAGATCGATGCGATCCGTGGCATGGACATCACGATCACGACGACCGCTCCGGATGACAAGAGCGGCCGCGCGTTGCTCGAAGCTTTCAACTTTCCGTTCCGCAAGTAATAGGCGACAGGCGAACCTCATGGCCAAGACATCGATGGTCAATCGCGAAGTGAAGCGTGCGAAGCTCGTGAAGCGCTATGCCGCGAAGCGCGCACGTCTGAAAGAGATCATTCGCAAGCCGACGTCTTCGCCGGCCGAGCGAGAGGCTGCCGTTGCGCAGTTGCAGGCGCTGCCACGCGATTCGAGCAAGTCGCGCCAGCGTAATCGTTGTCAGATCACCGGCCGTCCTCGCGGTGTCTACCGCAAGTTCGGTCTTGGCCGTACCAAGCTGCGTGAGGCAACTCTGCGCGGCGAAATTCCGGGCCTCGGGCTGGCCAGCTGGTAACAGCTGGTACCACTGGAGCACCACATATGAGCATGACGGATCCCATTGCCGATTTCCTGACCCGCATTCGCAACGGCCAGTCCTCGGGTAAACCCGAGATCAACGCGCCGACGTCCAAGCTGAAGCTTGCGATCGCGAAAGTGCTGAAGGAGGAAGGCTACATTGAAGACTTCACTGCGGGCGTGCAGGAAGGCAAGCCGACGCTTGCCGTGCAGCTCAAGTATTACCAGGGCCGCCCGGTGATTGACCGCCTCGAGCGCGTCAGCCGTCCCGGCCTGCGTATCTACAAGGGCAAGGACGAACTGCCGACAATTCTCGGCGGTCTCGGCGTTGCCATCGTATCGACTTCGCAGGGCGTGATGACGGATCGCCAGGCGCGCGCTGCCGGTCACGGCGGCGAAGTGCTCTGCATCGTTTCCTAAGGTGCGCACATGTCTCGAGTAGCAAAACAGCCGGTAGCCCTGCCGAAGGGTGTGACCGCCACGATCAGCCCCGACTCGATTGCCGTCAAAGGCGCGAAGGGCTCGTTGACGCTGGCGATCAACAACAAGTACGTGAAGGTCGTCCAGGACGCGGACGAGCTGAAGGTCGAGAAGGCCAACGACAGCCGCGAAGCGGATATGGTGGCCGGTTCGACGCGTGCTCACCTTGCCAACATCGTCGAAGGTGTGAGCAAGGGTTACGAGCGCAAGCTGGAACTGGTCGGCGTCGGTTATCGCGCACAGGCACAGGGCAAGAACCTGAACCTGACGCTGGGTTTCTCGCATCCGGTGGTCTACGAATCGCCGGAAGGCATCACGATCGAGACGCCGAGCCAGACCGAGATCCTGATCAAGGGCACAGACGTGCAGAAGGTCGGTCAGGTGGCCGCTGATATCCGCGCTTTCCGTCCGCCGGAGCCCTACAAGGGCAAGGGCGTGCGCTATAGCGGCGAGAAGATCGAGCTGAAGGAAGCGAAGAAGAAGTAATCGCTTAGCTTCAGGTACACACGAGATACGAGTAACGAGTGATGAACAAGAATGCCCAGCGTTTGCGTCGTGCCGCCCGTGCACGCGCCAAGATCCGCGAGCTGAAGGCGCTGCGTCTGTCTGTGCATCGCACGTCGCAGCACATCTATGCGCAGATCCTGGATGTGAATTCGAAGGTGCTTGCCGTGGCTTCGACCGTCCAGAAGGACGTGCGCAGCGACCTCAAGGGCACCGGCAACGTCACGGCTGCTGCTGCGGTCGGCAAGGCGATCGCCGAGAAGGCGAAGGCGGCTGGCATCAAGCAGGTCGCGTTCGATCGTTCCGGTTACAGGTATCACGGTCGCATCAAGGCGTTGGCCGATGCGGCGCGCGAAAATGGGCTTGAGTTCTAAGAGCTCTTAAGGATCAGCGAATATGGCCAGAGTTGAAAAATCAGCTGCTACAGACGAGTACATCGAGAAGCTCGTGGCGGTGAACCGCGTTGCCAAGGTCGTGAAGGGCGGACGTCAGTTCGGCTTCACGGCGCTGACGGTCGTTGGCGACGGTCGCGGCAAGGTCGGCTTCGGATACGGCAAGGCGCGAGAAGTGCCGGTCGCGATCCAGAAGGCGATGCAGGCAGCCCGCAAGAACCTCGCCAGCGTCGCGCTGAAGAACGCCACGTTGCATTACGCGCTGAAGGGTGCCCATGGCACGACCCGCGTGTACATGCAGCCTGCAGCTGACGGTACAGGCCTGATTGCCGGCGGCAGCATGCGCGCAGTGTTCGAGTGCGCCGGCGTCCGCAACGTGCTGGCGAAAAGCTATGGCTCGCGCAACCCGATCAACGTCGTGCGCGCCACATTCAAGGCACTGACCAGCATTCAGTCGCCGGAAGACATTGCAGCGAAGCGCGGCAAGCGCGTCGAAGAAATCCTGGGCGCCTGAGCGCCGAAGTGACCGGACTGGATTACGTCATGGCCAACGCGAAACCGAAGTCGATCAAAGTCACGCTGATCAAGAGCGTGTTCGGGCAGCTCAAATCGCACCGCGCCACCGTGCGCGGCCTCGGCTTGCGCAAGATCCGCGACACCGCAATCGTCGCTGACACGCCAGAGATCCGCGGCATGATCCGCGCCTCCGGCCACATGCTGAAAGTGGAAGACGCCGCCTGAGCGCAGCTCGGCAGCCAACCCTGGGATTGAATCTCATGAAACTGAACACCATCTCTCCCGCTCCCGGCAGCAAGAAGACGCGTCTGCGCGTCGGCCGTGGTGCGTCCGCCGGTCAGGGCAAGACCTGCGGTCGCGGCGTCAAGGGACAGCGCGCCCGCAAGGGCGGCTATCACAAGGTCGGTTTCGAAGGCGGTCAGATGCCGCTGCAGCGCCGTCTGCCGAAGGTTGGCTTTCGCTCGAAGGTGAAGGCAACGGTGGCGGAAGTGCGCCTGTCGGAGCTGGCGAAGCTCGAGGGCACGGTGGTGGATCTCGCTGCGTTGAAGGCTGCAAACGTGATTCCTGCGCAGGCGCTGCGTGCCCGCATCGTCGCGTCGGGCGAATTCGCCAAGGCAGTCACGGTCAAGGGAATCCACCTGACCAAGGGTGCGAAGGCTGCAATCGAAGCCGCCGGCGGCACGGTCGAAGCCTGATTCGCTGACTGGTTACTCATGAATCACCAGAGAAACAGTGGCCACTAAATCCGCCACCGCATCGCTCTCCGCCTTTGGCGAGATGACCCGCTTCGCAGAGTTGCGTCAGCGGTTGTTCTTCCTGCTGGGCGCGCTGATCGTGTACCGCATCGGAACGTTCATTCCGGTGCCGGGTATCGATCCAGTGGCCCTGGCGCGATTCTTCGAGTCGCAGCAGGGAACGATCCTGAGCATGGTGAACATGTTCTCCGGCGGTGCGATCGAACGACTGTCGATCTTCGCGTTGGGCGTGATGCCGTACATCTCGGCCTCGATCATCATCCAGATGATGGCAGTGGTTATGCCGTCGCTGGCCGCCATCAAGAAGGAAGGCGAGTCGGGTCGTCGCAAGCTGACTCAGTACACCCGCTACGGCACGGTGATGCTGGCTGCGGTACAGGGATCATCGGCCGCGATCGCGTTGCAGAACCAGGGCGTTGTCGTGGCAGCAGGGCCGCAGTTCGTGTTCACAGCGACCATCACGCTCATTGCCGGAACGATGTTCCTGATGTGGCTCGGCGAGCAGATCACGGAACGCGGCCTGGGTAACGGTATTTCGATGATCATTCTGGCCGGCATCGTCGCGGGACTGCCAGCCGCGGTTGCCGGTACGCTGGAACTGGTGCGAACGGGTGAGCTGAACCCGGCATTCGCATTGATTCTGTTCGGCATGGTGATCGCGGTGACCGCGTTCGTCGTGTTCGTGGAGCGCGGCCAGCGCCGCATCCAGGTGAACTATGCGAAGCGTCAGCAGGGACGGAAACTGTACGCGGGGCAGAGTACGCATCTGCCATTCAAGCTGAACATGTCGGGCGTGATCCCGCCGATTTTTGCGTCGAGCCTGTTGCTGTTTCCGGCGACGATTGCCAGCTGGTCCGGCACTTCGCAGGGCTGGAGCTGGCTACAGAACGTTTCTGCGGCGCTCGGACCCGGTCAGCCGGCGCACATGCTGCTGTACGGGGCATTGATCATTTTCTTCTGTTTCTTCTACACCGCGCTGGTGTTCAACTCGCGTGAGACGGCCGAGAACCTGAAGAAGTCGGGTGCCTTCATTCCCGGCATCCGCCCTGGTCAGCAGACCGGCGAATATATCGACAAGGTGCTGACCCGGTTGACCGTCTGGGGTGCGCTGTACGTTGCGACCGTCTGCTTGCTGCCCGAGTTTCTGATTTCGAAGTTCAGCGTGCCGTTCTACTTCGGTGGTACGTCGCTGCTGATCATGGTGGTGGTGATCATGGATTTTCAGGCCCAGGTGGCAGCACATCTCATGTCGCACCAGTACGAGGGTCTGATGAAGAAGGCCAACCTGCGTGGTTACGGCCGCCCAGGTCAGACTTGAATCGGCCAGACATGATTCCCCATTGCGGGATCCTGGAGAGTTGTCATGAAGGTTCGCGCTTCCGTCAAAAAGATCTGCAAGAACTGCAAGGTCGTCCGTCGCCGCCGGGTGGTGTATGTGATCTGTTCTGACGCCCGCCACAAGCAGCGTCAGGGCTGATGCCGGTTAAGGCATTGAGTCGCAGGGTTTTTTAGTTTAAAGTTCCGCGCTTTTCTTCGCGGAAGAGAGAGTAGGCAATGGCTCGTATCGCCGGTATCAACATACCGATGAATAAGCACGTGTGGGTGGGATTGACTTCCATCTACGGTGTAGGCGTGACTCAGGCAAAAAAGGCCTGCGTAGCCGCAGGCGTCAAGCTGAATACGCTGGTCAAGGATCTGACCGACGCGGAGGTGGCTGCGCTGCGTTCGCAGGTCGGCAAGCTGACCGTCGAAGGCGACCTGCGCCGCGAAGTCTCCATGAACATCAAGCGATTGATGGATCTTGGCTGCTACCGCGGTATCCGTCATCGCCGTGGTCTGCCGCTGCGTGGTCAGCGCACGCGCACCAATGCCCGTACCCGAAAGGGTCCGCGCAAGGCCGCCGTGAAGATGAATGCCCCGCCGGGCAAGTCCTAATCGCGAGCAGCCAGTAGCCGTGTCCGGTTGCTGGCCCGAATGGCATTGAAGTCAATGGAAGTCGTCCCGCCGGGTGTGACGGTTTCCCCAGAGAGAACACATGGCTGAGCAGAAGCAACAAGCGGGCGGAGCGAACAAGGGCGGCCGCAAGAAGGTCAAGAAGCACGTGACCGACGGTATCGCGCACGTGCACGCGTCCTTCAACAACACGATCATCACGATCACCGACCGGCAGGGCAATGCGCTGTCGTGGGCGACGTCGGGTGGTTGCGGCTTCCGCGGTTCGCGCAAGAGCACGCCCTATGCTGCGCAGGTCGCTGCCGAGAAGGCAGGTACTGCTGCTCAGGAGCATGGTCTCAAGACAGTTGAAGTCCGCGTGACGGGCCCTGGTCCGGGTCGTGAGTCTGCGGTCCGCGCGCTCAACGCCTGCGGCCTCAAGGTCACCAACATTTCTGACGTGACGCCGATCCCGCACAACGGGTGTCGTCCGCCGAAAAAGCGTCGCGTCTGATTGCCCGCGAATAGCCGCGGCGAGGAATTTTCATGGCACGTTATCTGGGTCCCAAGTGCAAGTTGTCGCGCCGCGAAGGCACCGACTTGTTCCTGAAGAGCGGCGTCAAGTCGCTCGAGTCGAAGTGCAAGCTCGAAGTGCCGCCCGGCGGCATCAAGGGTGAGCGCAAGTCGCGTCTGTCTGACTACGGCGTACAGCTGCGCGAGAAGCAGAAGCTGCGTCGCATGTACGGCGTCCTTGAAAGACAGTTCCGCAACTACTACACCAAGGCAGCCGGCCGCCCCGGCGCGACGGGTGCAACGCTGCTGCAGATGCTCGAGGCTCGCCTCGACAACGTCGTCTATCGCATGGGCTTTGCCGCAACCCGTTCGGAGGCGCGTCAGCTCGTCAGCCACAAGTCCGTCAACGTGAACGGCGCAGTGGTCAGCATTGCGTCTTATCAGTGCAAGGCGGGCGATGTGATTTCGATTCGCGAGAAGGCGCAGAAGCAGCTGCGCATTCAGTCGGCCCTGCAGATCAAGTCGCAGGTCGGCTTCCCCGAATGGGTTGAAGTCGACGAGAAGAAGTTCACCGGCACGTTCAAGCAGGTTCCGGATCGGGAAGACATTCTGCCGGAGATCAACGAGAACCTCGTGGTCGAACTGTATTCGAAGTGATGTGGATTCTTCCGGGGACGGATGTCCCCGGAAATGTTTTTTTTGGTTGCGCCCCCTCCCGGGCGCCAATGCCGTCTCGGCACACAAGCAGGTAAATTTTCCATGCAGGCATCCGTTGGCGAATTCCTGAAGCCTCGTGTCGTCAAAGTCACTCCGACCACGGCCCGTCAGGCCAAGGTCGTGATCGAGCCATTTGAACGCGGTTTCGGACACACGCTGGGCAACGCGCTGCGTCGCGTGCTGCTGTCGTCCATGCCGGGCTGCGCCATCACCGAGGTCGAGATCGATGGCGTGCTGCACGAATACACCAGCATCGAAGGCGTGCAGGAAGACGTCGTCGACATTCTGCTGAATCTGAAGCAGGTGGCCATCCGCCTGAATGCGCGCGATTCCACCGAGCTGCGTCTGCACAAGAAGGGCCCTGGTCCTGTCACGGCTGGCGACATTCAGCTCGACCACGACGTGGAAGTGCTGAACAGCGATCTCGTGATCGCCAATCTCACCAAGGCCGGCGAGCTCAACATGATGCTGAAGGTCGAGCGCGGTCGCGGCTATCGTCCGGCGATCCAGCGGGCGACGTTCGAAGAGTCGTCGGGCCCAATCGGCCGTCTGCAGCTCGATGCGTCGTTCAGCCCGATCCGTCGCGTGACCTACAACGTCGAAAGCGCACGCGTCGAACAGCGCACGAACCTGGACAAGCTGATTCTGGACATCGAGACCAACGGTACGATCGATGCGGAAGAAGCCATCCGCCGCGCCGGCTCGATCCTGAAGGATCAGCTGTCGGTGTTCGTCGACCTGCAGGGCCAGGACGAGGGTGCATCGAAGACGGCCGAACAGCAGTTCGATCCGATCCTGCTGCGTCCGGTGGACGAGCTGGAACTCACCGTTCGCAGCGCGAACTGCCTCAAGGCGGAGAACATCCACTACATCGGCGACCTCGTGCAGCGGACCGAAGTGGAACTGCTGCGCACGCCGAACCTCGGCAAGAAGTCGCTCACCGAGATCAAGGAAGTCCTGGAGAGCCACGGTCTGTCGCTGGGCATGCGGCTCGACAACTGGCCGCCGATCAGCCTGAAGCGCGACGACGAGCGGGATGTCATTTAAGTTAATAAGTAACTAGGTGCTAGGCACTAGGCGCTAGTAGAAGCGCTTCTAGAGCCTAGGGCCTACAGCCTAGAGCCTAAGAATTATGCGTCACCAACTTTCCGGCCGGCAGCTCAGCCGCAACGCCTCGCACCGCGCGGCCATGCTTCGCAACATGGCGGCGTCGCTGCTGCGTCATGAAACCATTCGCACGACTCTGCCGAAGGCAAAGGAACTGCGTCGGGTCGTCGAACCTCTGATTACCCTCGGCAAGGCCGACAGCGATGCCAACCGCCGCCGCGCTTTTGCGCAGCTGCGCGATGCCGAAGTCGTCGTGAAGCTGTTCGAAACTCTCGGCCCGCGTTTCAAGGCGCGTCCGGGCGGCTACACCCGTATCCTGCGCATGGACGTGCGCGCAGGCGATGCGGCGCCGATGGCGTTGATGCAGTTGCTCGATCAGCCTGAAGTCGTTGCGGAAGAGTCTGCAGCCCCGGCCGGCGAGGACTCGGGCGAGACCGCGAAGAAGGCCGCTCCGAAGAAGAAGGCATCCGCCAAGAAGACTTCTCTGAAGAAGAAGTCGACGGCGTCTGCGGAAGAGAAGGCTGAAAAGAAGGCCAAGGCCGCCAAGAAGGCGGAAGTGAAGGCCAAGAAGGCTGAAACGACCAAGGCTCACAAGAAGGCTGCGGCGCCGAAGAAAAAGGCGGCGGCCAAGAAGAAGTCCTCCAGGTAACGGACTTCGAGCTTCGATA
>CAYWHG010000119.1:0-14844 GCA_964457865.1 uncultured Steroidobacter sp. | reverse complement strand
TGCAGGAAGCGGTCGATCGCACCGCCCAGGCGCGTACCGAGCCGCGGCATGCGCTTGCGCTTCGTCTGCGCCAGCACCGGATACAGGCACAGCACGCAGCCGCAGCCGACGATGAGCCCGACCATGCAGAACAGGGCGATCTGCTTGAGTCCGGGAAACGGCACGATCGCCAGCACGACGTAGCCGATCAGCGTCGTCGTCAGTCCCAGCAGGATCGCCGGCCCGACATGCCGCACGGCTTCGACGGGCGTCCAGCGCGCCGGATCGCGAAAGCGGTCGGCAAAGAAATGAATCGAGTAGTCGATGACGCTGCCAATCAAACTCGAACCGAACACCAGCGCCAGCAGGTGCACTTCGCCGAACACGAAATGCACGACAGTGAAGGCCGCCACGATGGCCAGCGCCAGCGTCAACACACCGAGCAGCAGCGGTCGCATGGCGCCGAACACCAGCAGCAACAGCAGCACCACGGCGATCGATTCGATCGTGCCGAAAGTCGAGATCTCGTGCTCGGCGCGTTCGGCCGCCGCCGCGGCGTGCTGGATGGCACCGGAACTGACGACCTCGACCGGCGCCTGCACGGCGCGGCGCGCCTTCTGCGTCGCCTGCACGATGGCGGGCATGACCTGGTCCTGCACCGACGAAGCAAAGGGACTGCCTTCGTTCTCCGTCAGCACCAGCACGTAGCTGCGTCCTTCGTGCTCGACCACCAGCGTCGATCCTTCGAGGCGCGCCTTGCCCGACACCGGCGTCAGTGCGCGCAGGAAATGGTTGGTGAATCCCAGCGGATCCTGCGCGAGGCTCAGCGGCTGCATGAGCCCGGTGGGCGTGTAGGCGGTGCGCAGTGCGCGCTGCAACAGCGAATCGGTGTTGCCATCGGCCAGCGTCTGCCGATCCTGCGGCGACAGCAGGAAGGTTCGATGCGGCAGATACACGGCGGCGCGCTGCTGCAGATCCGCATCGAGTTCGAGCTGCACGCTCTCGAAGGCACCGGAGGCTTCGAGCTCGCGCGCGAAACCGCTGGCGGCAAGGCGGGCATCGGCCAGCGTGTCGCTGCCGATCAGGAAGATCTGCTTGCGCGCCAGTTCGGCGGAGAACGCCTGCAGGGCGGCGTCCATGTCGCGGTCGCGCTGCGTCTGCGGCAGCAGCGCCAGGATGTCCGTCTCCACCTTGAGATGCGGCAGGACGCGCCAGGCGAACACGCCAAGCAGCGCGAGCATGAGCAGGCCCCACGCGATGAAGCGCGTCCGGATCGCCGCGGGCAGCGCAGTACTCGGCGCAGTACTCATGGCTTCGCCGGAGCGAACAGCGCGCGCACATCGGCGCCGGCTGCAGTTGCGGAATACTCGATGGCCGACAGATCGATCACGGTGCGGTCGCCGTGCGCATCCGTCAGCACCACCTGCTCGACATCGTTCGAGCCGGTGACGGTCGCTTGCCGGAAGACACTGGCGATGGCGCTGGAGCGCGGCTTGAGTCCGATGATCCAGCGCTCTCCCTGGCTGAGACCATGGAGATCGAAGTTGCGACTCAGGCTGGTGACGTCGAGCGTGAACATCGCAAGGAAGAGACTGGCGATCACGCGCACCGCCGGCTGCTCATCGGCCGAGAGCTGCAGTGTCTGCGCGCCCTCGTCCCGCTGCACGATGCCGCCGGGCGTCAGCACGACCACCGAGTCGAACGGCTGCTGCGTGTGCCAGTAGACGCCGAGATCGCGCGCGAACACGAACTCGCCGGTCGCGACCAGCGGCTGCGGGATCTCGCTCAGATGTTTGCTGTGCGTGAAGCGCCCCTTCAGCACCTGCGCTTTCGCCAGCTGCGCCGCCGGGCGCGCCAGGGTCGAGCGCAGCAGCGCTTCGCCCGTCGCCGGATGCGCGAACGGATCGACTGCGGCATGTGCGCAGACACTCCACAGCAGGACCAGCAACGGCGCGAATCGCAGCATCATGGGCTCCTTCCTCATCGCTCGATGCCAAGACGTTCGAACAGGATCGGCGGCGACACGAAACACATTTCGCCGTTCTTCATGTCGACGGCCACCTGCGAGGTCCTGCCGCGCGTCAGTCGCTGTCCGCTCGCCTGATCGGTGACCAGGTAGTCGATCAGCAGCCGGTTCTCCCATTCGCGCAGGGTCGCCCTGACGACAATGTTCTGACCGAAGCGTACCGGCTTGACGTAGCGGACATGCATGTCGATCACCGGCCACATGAACCCGGATTCGCGCATGGCGCCGTAACCGTAGCCAAAGCTGTCCAGCAGCGCGCAGCGCGCGATCTCGAAATACTTGGCGTAGTGCCCGTGCCAGGCGACGCCGACGGAATCGATGTCATGGAACGGCACGGTAATGACGACTTCCGCTTCGCGATGCCTCATGCGGCGACCTTCTGCAGACGCTGCCGCACGCGACGACCGAGCAGCAACGGCAGCCGCAGCAACATGCCGCAGAACAGGCGCGCGTGCATGAGGCTGATATGGACGTTGTCCCTGAGCAGTTTGAAATGCGACACGCCATCGGCGGGATAGGTGACGGGGGTCGGGAAGTTGATGATGGGAACTCCACTCCAGCTCAGGCGCACCAGGATCTCGATATCGAAATCCATGCGACGACCGACGCGATGCCCGCGCCAGATCGCGCAGGCGGCGGCCAGGGGATAGACACGCAGGCCACACATGGAATCGCGGATCTCCAGCGACAGCGTATTGATCCACACCCATACGTGCGTGATGTAGCGGCCATACAGCCGCGAGCGCGGTACCGACGCGTCGTACACCGCCTGGCCGCTGATCAGCGCCTGCGGATACCGACGCGCCTGTTCCAGCAGTCGCGGCACGTCGGCGGCGTCATGCTGCGCGTCCGCGTCGATCTGCACCACGTGCGTGAAGCCCGCGGCCAGTGCCGCGTCGCAGCCGGCCATGACCGCACCGCCCTTGCCCTGATTCACGGGCAGGCGCTGCAGCGTGATCCAGTCTTCGTCCGTCGCGATCTGTGCCAGCGCGCGCTGCGCCGTTTCGTCCGAGCCGTCGTCGACGATGCGGCAAGGCAACCCCAGCGGCTTCAACGACTCGACTACCTGCGCGATGGCGCCGGCGTGGTTGTAGAAGGGAATGACGATGCAGGTTTTCATCGGCTAGTGAAACAGCACGCGGCCGCCCGAACACGGCTGCCCGCCGCACCGATACTCGAAGGAAAGCTCACGCGCGTCGGCATCGAACGCGAGCTGCAGCGCGATCGCGTCGCCCGGCTGGATCACGCGCATGAACTTCACGCCCGCCAGCGCGTGGAACTGCGCCGCGAACGGCACGTGCTGACGCGCCAGTTCGACGGCCCAGCCGATCTGCACGACGCCGGGCAGCAGCGGACAGTCGGGAAAGTGTCCTGCGAAATAACTGCAGTCCGCCGGGACGACGAAATGCAGACTCAGTCCGTCAGACGTGCGTTCGAGCGAGTCGATCTCGGGCAGAAGGATCACAATCGCACGACTGCGCCATCAGGCGGACGGGTTGGCCATCAACGCCTCGATCGCATCGACGACGTCGCCGACCGTGCGCACATGCTTGAAGGTCTGCGGCTGGATCTTGCGGCCGGTGAGATCCTTGAGTTTCAGGATCAGGTCGACGGCATCGATGCTGTCGATGTCCAGGTCCGTATAGAGATTGGCTTCGGGCACGATCTGCTCGGGCTTGAGTTCGAACAGCTCGACCAGTACCTCGCGCAGGTAGGCCAGGATTTCTTCGCGCGATTTGATTGTCACTGACATGTAGGCATCTCGTCCTGGCAGCGGCCTGCGCCGCTGCCGCTCATGAACCTTCTCTAACTATCCGACCCGCTGCTGCGAAGGCTCGGCGCGCCACGCGCGGGCGGGAGCTGCCGTGTCCGCATCGTCCGGCTGCGTCGTCTGCGGCTCGCCATAGTAAGCAAGCAGCCACTGGGTCAGCCGTCGCGCAGCACGCGCCGGCGGTTCGTCGCCGTGGCGAAAATTGCGCGCGGCGACCGGCGTCCCCACCACCACCTGCAGGTGGAAGCGACGCGCCGGCACCCGATACCAGGGATTTCCCTTGAACAGCGTCGGCGGATCGCAGGTGATCGTCACCGGCAGGATCTCGACATCCGCCGCCAGCGCAATGTGCGCCGCACCACGCTGCATCCGCAATGGCTCTCCGGGCACCGTCCGCGTTCCTTCCGGGAACACCAGCAGGGAGTGACCGCGCCTGAGCGTCGCCGCACAGCCCTCGATCAATTCCTCGCCGTCCGAGTTCGGGATATAGCCCGCCCATGATACCGGCCAGCGCAGGAACGGATTGCGCCAGAGGCCACGTTTTACGATGCAATCCACCGCGGGCATCAGGGATACCAGCAGCACCACATCGAGCAGCGTCGGATGATTTGCCACGACCAGCCGCCCCGGTTCGCGCAGGCGCCCGACCCCCTCGACGCCGTAGGTCAGAATGCCCAGCATCCGCATGATTTCCATGTACAACCGGAACGTGCCCTGCATGGCGCGCTGGATGCGACGGCGTGCAACGACCGTGTTCCAGGTCGACAGGCGCAGCAACGGAAACAGGGTCAGGCTGATGAACAGCGCGCCGAGTCCGAACAGCGCGAACACAAGCCCCGTGGCGACTACCCGCCATGCGTGATTGAGCTTGCCGCCCCTTCCCTCCATCGACCGCACCTCTGCTGCGCCACTGTGATCGCTGCGCGATTCGTCAGTGCATTCGTCATGTTGATTCGTTGTGTAATCCGCGACGATGCAATCGCGCGACCAGAGGGCTTGAGTATAGACTGTCGCGCCGGACGTGACGCGGCGGGTACAACCGCGCAATGACTGCGAAAGCAGCGTTATCCGCTCTCGCGAATGCGGGACGGCCTGAACAGCGACTCGGCAAAACAGCATCGGAGACTGAAGCAATAATGTCCGGTCAGACGGCGGAAGAATCGCTCATGGCACAGCGCCTGGTACAGGCACTCGGCCTCGAACACATTGCGCCGGAGGCGATTGCGCCCGATGCGCCGATGTTCGGCGGCGGGGCGGACAGTGTCGGACTGGACTCGATCGATGCGCTGGAAATCGCCCTGATGATCCAGCAGCAGTACGGGGTGGAGCTGCGCTCGGACGATGCGGCGGTCAAGTCGGCTTTCGCGTCGCTGCGGTCCCTGACCGGGCACGTCCTGGAAAGAAAGAAGTGAGATAGGGGATAGGGGATAGTCAGAGGTGCCACACCAATCGCGTTTCCTGCCCCCTGCCCGCTATCCCCTATCCCCTTCCTCTCTCATGTTCTGGCTTGCCCTCGGGTATCCGCTGCTTGCCCATCTCGCCGTGATCCTGCACGACCGCCGGCTGCAGTGGCTCGCACTGGTCTGGCTGCTGGGCATTGCACTCAGCGGTGCGCTGCTGCAGCGCCGCGCGTGGGCCTGGGGTGTGCTGATCCTCGGCGGCGCCGCGCTGTACTGGCTGGTCGTCGCCGGCAAGGGCCTTATTGCGCTGTACGTCCCGCCGGCCGTGATTCCGGCGGCGCTGTTCCTGGGGTTCGCCGGTTCGCTGCGCGCCGGGCAGACGCCGCTGGTCACGCGCATCGCGCGACTGATGCACGAGGGTCCGCTGCCCGACGATCTCGTCGTCTATACGCGGCATGTCACGCAGTTGTGGTGTGTGGTCTGTGCGGCCCTGTTCGTTTCGGCCGTGCTGCTCGCACTGTTCGCAACGCCGGCGCTGTGGTCGCTGATGACGAATGTCGTTCACTACCTCGTGCTTGGCGCGGTCTTCGTGCTCGAGTACGCCTACCGTCGCGTGCGCTTCCGGCATCACGAACATTCGGGTCTGTTCCAGTATCTGCGACGGCTGGCCCGTACCCGCCTGCAGCCCTGAGCACCATGGACGCGCTGCCGCTGCTGACGATCGATGCGCCCGATGCCTGCATCGCGTACTACCGCGATACACCCGTCACCGCGAGCGAATTCGTCGCCCAGGCGCAGCAACTGGCGCAGACGCTGCCCTCCGCGGCACATGCGATCAATCTGGCGGAGAATCGCTATCACTTCCTGCTCGGCTGCGTCGCGGCCTGGCTGCGCGGACAGGTGACGCTGCTGCCGCCGGGACAGGCGACGGGCGTACTCGCAGCGCTGCGGCGCGACTATCCGGATCATCACGTCATCGACGATGCGAGTGTCGAACGCCGCCTGCAGTCCGCGCCCGCGGTCACGCCCGCGGCTGATTGGCAACTGCCCGCCGACCGCATCGTCGCCATCGCTTTCACGTCCGGCACCACCGGCCAGCCGCAGCCGCATCCCAAGACCTGGGGCAGCCTGTTTCACAACTCGCGCCTCGCGACGCAGGATGTACTCGGCGACGTACTCGACGGAGGCGGGCTCAGTGTCGTGGCCACCGTGCCGCCGCAGCACGTGTATGGCCTGGAAGCCTCGCTGATCGGCGCGCTCAGTGCCGGCTGCTGTCTCCACGACCGCAGGCCGTTCTTCCCCGCCGACGTGCGCGATGCACTCGCGCGCATGCCGATGCCATGCACGCTGGTGACGACCCCCGCGCATCTCAAAGTGCTGGCGGAATCGAGCGTCGAACTGCCGCGCATGCATCGCGTGGTCTCGGCCACGGCGCCGCTGTCCGCCGATCTGGCGCGACGCATCGAGGCGCGCTGGCACACCGAAGTGTTCGAGATCTACGGCTGCACGGAAGCCGGCGTGATGGCGCATCGCCGCACCACGACCACGGAGCGCTGGCGCACGCTGCGCGGCGGTACGATCGTGCACGTGAATGACCAGGCTGAATATCGCGCGCCGCAACTCGCCTCGGCCACGCCGCTGCAGGATGTGATCGAAGCGCACGGCGACCGCGAGTTCGTCCTGCGCGGACGCGCCGGCGACATGATCAAGGTCGCCGGCAAGCGTGCGTCGCTGCAGGAACTGACGCGCCAGGTGCTGTCGGTACCCGGCGTCGTCGACGCCGTGGTGTTCGTTCCCGACACCGATGAGCGTCCGGTTGCGCTGGTCGTCGCGCCCGGCCGTCGCGCCAGCGACCTGCTCGACGCACTGCGAGCACAGATGGAATCCGTCTTCGTCCCGCGACCGCTGCTGATCGTCGAGCATCTGCCGCGCAATGAACTCGGCAAACTGCCTCGCGAAGCGCTGTTGCAGGTGCTGGCGCGGGCTCGACTATGAATGGCTCGATCATGAGCGTCGCGCTGACCCGCGAACTCGTCGTGCCGGCGGAGCATCCGTCGCTCGCCGGTCATTTCCCCGGCAATCCGATCGTTCCCGGCGTCGTGCTGCTGGATGCGGTGCTGGCCGCGATCCGGACGCAGCAGCCCGGTAAGCTGCAATCGATGTCGGCCGTGAAATTCCTGCAGCCCGTACTGCCGCAGCAGCGCATTGAACTGCGCGTCGAATTCATCGCCGATGCGCAGGGCACACTGCGCGCGCGATTCCAGGGGCTGCGGGATCAGTCAGCCGTCTTCGAAGGCACGTTCGTGCTCGCGACCGGAGCGGCAACATGACGGACACGCCGCCGCGCGACTGGCGCAGCCACAAGGAACGCAGCACGCCGTCGATGGTGCGGCTGATCGTGTGGCTCGCGACACATCTGCGCCGCGCCACCGTGCGGCCGGTGCTGTATCCGGTCGTCGCCTACTTCCTGCTCACGAGTCCCACCGCACGCCGCGCATCGCGCGACTACCTGCGGCGCGTGCTGGACAAAGCGCCGCGCTGGCGCGATCACTGGCGGCATTTCTTCGCCTTCGCGAGCTGCACGCTCGATCGCATCTTCCTGCTGTCGAAGCGCTACCAGGAACTCGACGTCGCGGTCGAGCGGCCGGAGGCCGTGCGCGCCGCGGTCGCACGCGGTCACGGCTGCCTGCTGTTCGTCGCGCATTTCGGCAGCGCCGAATCGCTGCGACTCATCGCGGTGGACCAGCGCCGGCTGCCGCTGTCGATCCTGCTCGACCGGCAGCACGGCCGCATGCTCATGGCGCTGCTGGAACAACTGAACCCGGAACTCGCCGGCAGCATCATCGATGCGTCGCAACGCGGTCCGCAGCTGGTGCTGAATCTGAAGGAAGCACTGCAGGCCGGGCGCATGGTCGGGATCATGGCCGACCGCGCGCTCGCCACCGAACGCGCCGTAACGGTGGATTTTCTGGGCGGCCCCGCGCGCCTGCCCGTCGGACCGTGGCAACTCGCGCATGCGCTGCAGGTGCCTATCGTGCTGGGCTTCGGCTGTTATCACGGCGCCAATCGCTACACCGCGCATTTCGAACTGTTCGCCGAATCGCTGCGGCTGCCGCGCGAGAATCGCGACGCGGCGATTACAGAATGCGCGCAGCGTTACGCACGGCGACTCGAACACTACGCCCGCATCGCTCCGTACAATTGGTTCAATTTTTATGAGTACTGGGAGAAGTGATGAGGTGATCGGGTGATGAAGTGATGACGCAAGACTCCGTCACCTCATCAGCTCATCACCTCATCACCTCATCACATTGCCATCATGAATCCCCTGCCCATCAGCGCCTACACCGTCAGCTCCGCCCTCGGCGCCGGACACGCGGCCCATGCACGTGCGCTGCAGGCCGGCGCGACCGGCTTGCGCAAGCTGGCCTTCGACACCAATACGCTCGACTGCTGGCTCGGCGAAGTACGCGACTTCGATGTGGCACTGACCGGCGAACTCGCGATCTTCGACTGCCGCAACAATCGCCTCGCCGAGTTCGCGCTGCATCAGGACGGCTTTGCGGATGCCGTGGCGGCCTGCGCCCGGCGGCACGGCGCGCAACGCGTCGGCGTCTTCATCGGCACCAGCACGTCCGGCGTGCATCACACCGAACTTGCCTATCGCGCGCGCGATCCACAGTCGAATGCACTGCCGGACTGGTTCGAGCAGCGTTACACCCAGAACATTTTCTCGGTCGTCGACTTCGTGGCGCGGCGCCTCGGCCTGTCCGGCCCCGCGCTCGCCATTTCCACGGCGTGCTCGTCGAGCGCAAAAGTGTTCGCTGCCGCGCGCCGCGCCATTGCTGCCGGCGCGTGCGACGCGGCCGTCGTCGGCGGCGTCGACAGCCTGTGCCTGACGACGCTTTACGGATTCAATTCGTTGCAGCTCGTGTCGCCGGACATCTGTCGTCCCGCCGACAGCGCGCGCACGGGCATTTCCATCGGCGAAGCCGGCGGTTTCGCGCTGCTCGATCCGGGCGCGGACAGTGCGCTGCAACTGCTGGGCTACGGCGAGACCAGCGATGCGTATCACATGTCTTCGCCCGATCCGGACGGCAACGGCGCGGCGGCGTCCATGCGCGCCGCCCTCGCCAGCGCGAACCTCGAAGCCGCGCAGATCGACTACATCAATCTGCATGGCACCGGCACGGTGGCGAACGATCAGTCGGAAAGCCGCGCGGTCTGCACGGTGTTCGGCACAACCACACCCTGCAGTTCGACCAAAGGCTGGACGGGTCACACGCTCGGCGCGGCGGGCATCGTCGAAAGCGTCATCAGCCTGCTGGCGATCGAGCATGGCCTGCTGCCGCGCAGCCTGAATACGCGCAGCAAGGATCCGGCTATCGAGGCGAACATCCTGCTCGAGAATCGCAGTGCGCGGATCGAACGCGTGTTGAGCAATTCATTCGGCTTCGGCGGCAGCAACTGCAGCCTGCTGTTCGGGAAGGCGGCATGAAGCCGGTGTACGTCGAAGCCGTGGGACTCGCGGCCCCGGGACTGCCCTCATGGCAGCTGGGCGGCGCGACGCTGCACGGCGAGCAGCCCTATGTAAGTGCGCCGCTGCCGCCACACACGCCGGCACTGCTGCCGGCCAACGAACGCCGGCGCGCAACACCGGCGATCCGCCTGGCATTTCAGGCCGCCGAAGATGCCATGCGGGGTACGTCGCTGCCGGCTGCGAACCTGGCCACCGTGTTTGCTTCGTCGGATGCCGATCTCGGCATCATCCATCGCATCAGCCTGGCGCTGAGCGCGACGCCCCGTCTCATCTCGCCGACCGACTTCCACAACTCCGTTCATAACGCAGCCGCCGGTTACTGGAGCATCGCCGTCGGTTCGCGCGCCGCCTCGACGACGATCAGTGCCTACGACAGCTCATTCGCCGCCGGCCTGCTCGAAGCCAGCCTGCTGGTACAGGTAGATGCCTGCGATGTGCTGCTGGTGGCGTTCGATCTGCCAGCGCCGGAACCGCTACAGGCGAAACGGCCGATCGCGCATCCGGCCGCCGTTGCACTGGTGCTGACGCAGCAGCCGAGCGCGAATTCACTTGCCGCCATTGCCTGCGAAGCGACGACAGAGACGGCGACGCTGCTGACCGATGTCTCGCTGGAGGCGCTGCGCGGCGGCAATCCCGCGGCCCGCGCCCTGCCGCTGCTGCAACGGCTCGCTTCCCGGACCGAGGGTCGCGTGATCCTGCCGAACGCGAACGGCCGCAATCTCGCAGTCGAACTGCGCGCGCCATGAATCGCGAACGCCTGTTGCAGCTCATCCCGCACGCCGGCCGCATGTGCCTGCTGGATCGCGTGACCGCGTATTCGGACCATGACATCGAATGCACGACCGGCACGCACCGCGATCCGGACAATCCGCTGCGCCGCGACGGCCAGCTCTCCGCATTGCATCTCGTCGAGTACGCCGCACAGGCCATGGCCGCGCACGGCGCGCTGCTCGCCGACAGCATCGCCCAACCCGGCATGCTCGCAGCGCTGCGCGACATCCGTCTGCACGTCGACCGCATCGATACGCTCGACGCCGACCTGACCGTTTACGCCACCCGGCGACTCGCCCAGCGCGACGGCTCCCTCTACGACTTCAGCGTGCACGCAGGCGAACGGCTGCTGTGCGAGGGACGCATCGCCATCGCGCTCGGATAGGAGAAGATTTCACACGGAGTTCACGGAGAGCACGGAGGTCTGAAGAACGAAGAGAATTTCTCTCCATCTCTTTGCGTTGCTCTCTGTGTGAAATTCCTGGTCTTCCTCTTGCTCCGTGTTCTCCGTGAACTCCGTGTGAAACCCTCTTCGTCTTACCTCTGCCAAACCCTGAGCATCAGCGGCGTCAGCACGGTGGTGACGAGGCCGACGAGCAGCAGGGCCGAGAAGATCTGGCCGTCGACGAGGGCGGCGCGGAAGGCGATGCTCGCGACGACCAGCTCCATCACGCCGCGCGCGTTCATGACGATGCCGACGCCCCAGGCATCGTGTTTCGACATGCCCTGCATGCGGGCGACGAAATAGCCGCTGAGCATCTTGGAAATCACAGCGCCTGCGATCAGCGCCGCGATGAACGCGGGCTGGCTAAGCGTCTGCAGATGGAACTGCAGGCCCTGGTAGGCGAGGAAAACCGGACCGAACAGGCTGGCGGTCAGCACCTCGCAGGTACGCTCCAGGCGCTCGAACGACGATTCGCCGATCAGCTCCGGCGTCACCATCATCGCCGCGAAGAAGGCGCCGATGGCGAAATGAAATCCCAGCAGTTCGCTCAGCGTGCCGAGGCCGAGCACGAACAGCAACACGAAGGCGAGGTTGGCCGACGAAGTGCCATTCGACGGCGTCGCTGCGGCAGCCGCGCGCCGCTTCATCCAGTGCAGGCAGGCGAACTGCGCCGCGACGATCGCCAGCACCAGTCCGGCAAGCTTGACGAACGCGATGCCGACGGCCGCCAGCACCGGCCTGGCGGTACCCGACAACTCGATGAGCATGCCAAGGATCAGAAAGACGAGGATGTCCGACAGCAGGGCACCCGAGACGGTGACGCTCGCGATACGCGTGCCGAGCATGCGGAAGCCGCTGAGAATCTGCAGCGCCACCGGCAGGGCCGTGACCGCGATGCACAGCGCGACGACGATGGCAGGAATCGAGGTCAGTCCAAAAGCGAACGCGATGGCGCCGCCGACACACACTGGCAGGGCAAAGCCCGCGAACAGGGACAGCACCCCGCGCCCGCGCACCACCTCCGTGACGTGCTGCAGGCGCATTTCCAGGCCGGCCGTCAGCACGACGAAAAAGACGGCGATGTCGGCAATGGCACCGAGCCCGGGCCCCGGAGCGATCCAGCCCAGCACCGACGGACCGATCAGAATGCCGGCGATCATGTGGCCCGCCAGCGCCGGCAGACCGAGGCGGCGGGCCAGCGCGCCAAGGCAGTGGGCCAGCGCCAGCAGCAGGAACAGACTGGTGATCAGGGGCATGCAGATTCGCGGGTCGCTTGTCGTTATGGTCGGCGCGGCGGGGGGCGCGCGATTGTACGATGCGGGCCCTTGCTCTCCAGACCCCGCCAGAATCATGCACTTGACACTGGCTGGCCGATCCGCGTTGCCCACACCGTGACAGTGGCGTTAAGGGAGCATCTGCCCTGCCATGCCCTGCGGCATTGCGCAAGAGCTAAGTCGCTGTTTGGCTTTGCAAAATAATTGGCGCTGGAAATTTGACCACCACCGAAACTTGCCCGCGGAATGCCCACTTGGAGTACTTGGCCCCAATCAGTGCACAGAGTTGTCCACAGCTTTTGTGCACAAGTCACCCGTGATCCTCGTCGTTGCCATCGATACGCCGCTGCGCCGCGTGTTCGACTACCGCGCGCCGGATGACGGTGCGGCGCAGGTGCGGCCGGGACATCGCGTGTGGGTGCCGTTCGGCCGCCGGCGCGTCGTGGGCGTGGTGCTCGAATGCCGGCAGCACAGCGACGTTCCCGCCGACAAGCTGCGCGCCGCGCAGGGCCTGATCGACGAACAGCCGACATTCGACGCCGGCCTGCTGGAACTGCTGCGCTGGTCGGCCGACTACTACCGTCATCCCCTGGGTGAAGTGCTGGCCGCTGCCTTGCCCGGTCCACTGCGCCAAGGCGCGCCGGCGGTCGCGGAAACCACGGCGTGGCGCCTGACTGCCGCGGGCCGCGAACAGGCGCTGGCCGACCTGCCGACGCGCGCACGGCAGATGCGAACCGCCATCCAGGCGCTGCTCGAGGCGCCGGAACTGACCATGGAGGCGTTCGATACCGCGGGCATATCGCGCGAGACGCTGCGCAAGCTGCGCGATCGCGGCCATGTCGAACAGTTCAGCCGCGCGCAGACGAGTGAACCCGCCGCCGCCGGGATCCGGCGCGAGGGCCCGGCACTCAACGATGCGCAGGCCGCAGCGATCGAGCGTATCCGCGGTTCGCTCGGGACGTTCGTCACCTGGCTGCTGCATGGCGTGACCGGCAGCGGCAAGACCGAGGTCTATCTCAATGCCATCGCCACCGTGCTCGAACACGGCGAGCAGGCGCTGGTGCTGGTGCCCGAGATCGCGCTGACGCCGCAGCTCATCACGCGATTTCGCGAACGGTTCGATGCGCCGCTCGCGATCCTGCATTCCGGCCTGAGCGACGGCGAACGGCTGACGGCCTGGCGCGATGCGCGCAGCGGCGCGGCACGCATCGTCATCGGCACACGCTCGGCGATCTTCGTGCCGCTGGCGCGACCGGGGCTGATCGTCGTCGACGAGGAACACGACAGCTCGTTCAAGCAGCAGGAAGGTTTTCGCTACTCGGCGCGCGATCTCGCCATCGTTCGGGCACAGCGTCTGCAAGTGCCGGTCGTGCTGGGATCGGCCACGCCTTCGCTGGAAAGCCTGAACCGCGCGCGGCAACAGCCGGGTTCGCTGCTGGTGCTGCCGCATCGCGCCGCCGATGCGCGACCGCCGACGCTGGCGCTGATCGATCTGCGACGCCACGCCGCGCAGCAGGGCATCGCCACGCCGGCGCTGATGGCGATGCAACGGCATCTCGACGCGGGTCGACAGGTGCTGCTGTTCCTGAATCGCCGCGGCTACGCGCCCGTGCTGTTCTGTCCGGCCTGCGGCTGGTCGGCGCATTGCAAGCGCTGCGATGCGAACCTGACCGTGCATCGCAATTCGACCGCGCTGCTGTGTCATCACTGCGGCTCGCAGCAGGCGGCCGTGGTCGAATGCCCGAGCTGCTTCGCCGAAGTGAAACCGGTGGGCCAGGGAACCGAACGCATCGAGGAGACGCTCGAACGGCTGTTCCCGCAGGTGCCGCTGGCGCGCATCGATCGCGACAGCATGCGCCGCAAGGGCGAACTGGAAGAGACGCTGGCAAGAGTCGACCGCAACGAAATCCGGCTGCTGGTCGGCACGCAGATGCTGACCAAGGGTCATCATTTTCCCAACGTCACGCTGGTGGTGGTGCTGAACGCCGACCAGGGACTCTTCAGCACGGACTTCCGCGCCAGCGAACGCCTCGCCCAGACGATCGTGCAGGTGGCCGGTCGCGCCGGTCGCGCCGAACAGCCGGGCGAAGTGCTGATCCAGACCGAGTATCCCGAGCATCCGCTGCTGACCCTGCTACTGAAGGGCGGTTACGACGCCTTCGCCGAAGGCGCCTTGCAGGAACGCGAACAGGCCGGCTGGCCGCCGTTCTCGCGCCTCGCCCTGTTGCGCGCCGAAGCGACACATGCCGCGGAACCGAGGAATTTCCTGCAGGCGGCACTCGTCGCCGCCCGCGGGCACGGGCTGCGCGGCATCAAGCTGCTCGGCCCGGCGCCGGCGCCCATGGAACGCCGCGCCGGCCGCCATCGCGCCCAACTGCTGCTGCAGGCCGCCACCCACCAGCCCCTGCAGCGACTGCTGAGCCGCTGGATCCTGCAACTCGAAGGCTTGCCGGAAGCGCGCAAGGTACGGTGGTCGATCGATGTGGATCCGGGGGAGTTGTTCTGAGAAGAAGGGGATAGTGATCAGGGGGTAGGGGGTAGTCAGAGAAGATGGCGCAGCGGCATCCTCACTTCCGACTACCTCCTACCCCCTGATCACTATCCCCTTTCCATATAGACTTGCCTCTCCTGACCGACC
>CAYWHG010000118.1:0-14879 GCA_964457865.1 uncultured Steroidobacter sp. | reverse complement strand
GGTCGCGCTGCCGACCGCGGCTGCCTCGGCGAGAATCTTTTTCATGCGTGCGTCATCGCGACCAGCGACGCCGCCGGCATCGCAGTCAGAAAGGCCTGAACACCGCGCTGGAAGTCGAGGTTGTCGTAGACCTTCTCGACGGTCGCATCGTCCGGAAAGCCATCTTTGAATGTCAGCGTGCCCAGGCGCGTCTCGACACTGTCCGGCATTGTGATCGACGGCGGAATGTCGGTCTTGTACGTCTGAGCCAACACTGCCCCGGAAGCGAGCACCGCGGCTGACGCAACGGTAACGAGAGGCCCGGCGAATTGTGCGAGTGTCACGAGAATGCTCCTTGTGCGATCGAATGCCCAATTGCCAATCGAACTCAGGAGGGTGTCTTCGTCACCGATGGGGTCTTCCACTGATCGTCGAGCAATTCCGTCCTGGGCCAGTAGTAGCGTGCGAACATGACAAACGGTCCCTTCGGCGCCGGCAGCCAATTCGATTCCCTCGCACGGCCGGGTGATTCCGACTGAATGTAGAGCGTTAGGCCGCCGTCAGCGTCTTTCTTCAATCCCGGAAGCATCGGCGAGTTCACGAGGTATCTGTCGATCGGATTCTTGACAAGCAGTTGCTGGGGCAATTCGTACATGGTGATTGACCAGAACGCGTTGACAGGCGGCAACTGCCCTTTTCCGAATCGCAGTGTGTACTTTGCCTTGCTTCCATCGAGCGGCTCGCCATCGGAATCCTTGTCGAGAATCGGGTACAGCGCCTCTTCACGCGAATTGGCACCGATACCCACTTGAGTGCCTGTGGCCCGGGCGACGAAGTCGTTCTTCAGGAACGCGCGATCGCCGAACAGGGTGTCGGTCTTGCCGCCGAGAGCAGCGCGTTTCTCGTCGATCCGCTTCTGGCCTTCGGTCATGCCTTCCTTCAGAGCAGCCTGGAGTTCTGGCGACAGCTTGTCGGCATCGAACTTCACGCCGGGCACGATGCCGATCCTGGCAAAGCGCTCACGCAGCTCCGTTTCCGTCGGATGCGGGGGCTGCGCGAACTGCAGCAGGAACGCGAGCTGATTGAAGAACTCGAGTGAGCTGCGGTCCTGCCCCGGCGGAATCGGCTCTACCCATTGCACTTCAGGTGCATTCGTTGGTGGTGGCGTACCGAGGAAGGCCGAAAGCGGCTGCACGCGGTAGCCGGCCTGGATCTTCTTGACGTTCCCCAGGTCGGCCGGATTGAGCAACTGTGTTCGACCGACGACAGTGACCAGGTCCGTTTCCGAACGGATGACCTTGTTGATCTGTGAAGGCGCCTCGCCCTGCCAGTGCGGGCCGGCGATCAGATACGTACCGCCATCATTGCCGGTCGTGCGGCTGCCGATGTAATCGAAGTTGAACGTGTACAGGTCCATCAGCTGGAAGACGAAGTAGCGGTTCTTCTCCATTTTCGGAATCGTGATCACCATCGGCTCGGCTCGCAGGTCCAGGCCAGCAAACGTGTACGGTGTATCCGAATTGGGAGTGACAAATGCCGTGTCCTCCGGCGTGAATACGCGTGCGATATTCAGGATCGAATTGAATGGACCCTTGTACTGCGGATTGCCCTTGTCGATCGAGAACGCGTACATCGTCTTCCAGGTATCCACCATCGGTATTCCGTAAACGTAGGCCTCCGCAGCGATGGTCCTGGCCTCTGCAACACTCAACTGCGTTCCTTGAGAGGCCATCGCACCGCCAGCGGTGGTCGCAGCCCGGTCGATTGGCGACGCTGGTTCCTTGTTGCAGCCGGCCACCAAAGCGGCAACCCCCAGTAAGGCCAATGGAAGACCAGTAGTAGTACGACGCATGGGTTTCTCGTGGGTTTCTCGGGGGTTTCTCGGGGGTTTCTCGTGAATGTATGCGGGTGCTCGGCTCGCAGCCGTCATTGCATCAGGGCACTTCTACGATGTCCTCCGGCTTCCAGGTCTGATCGAAGAACGGCTGCAGCGGACCATAGAATCTGACGATGGGAAACCAGCCTCGGTCGGGCAGTGTGCGAATCCAGTTGCGTTCCTTGCCGGTGGGTGACTTCGGTCCGAAGTACACGTCGATCGAGCCGTCGGCGTTCCTGGCCGGTTTGGTGTACTGACTGACGACGGGAAACTTCTGTCCGTTCTGGAGCATCGATCGACTGAGCGCGTCGTACACCGTGACGGACCAGAAGTCCTTCACCGGCGGATTCGCTGGAACCCGCATCCGATAGGACTTGCTGCCGTCGAGATAGCGGCCTTGCGAATCGGTCGTTGCAAAAATGTACTGGGATCCGGCGCCGACAACCTTCGAGGCCATCGCGGGTGTGTTGCCGGTCGCGGCATAGGCGAATCCGCCTCGCCGATCGACATTGTCGTAGCCCTGGTTGTTGAAGAGATAACTTCCGCCGATGAAGGCGGCCTTCCACTGCAGGCCGGGATAGATGAAACCGTCCGGATCCTTGCCGCTGTAAGAGATCATGCGCGCAGTGGCCGCGCCGACGCGCGCCGCTTCAGCCAGCAATGCACGCATCTTCGGATCCGGTGCGAATGGCTTGCCTTTCACGATGCCCATGGACGCGAGGTAAAACCGTTGCAGCGAGCCGATCGCGTCCGCCGGTTCCTGCTGCACGAGTTCGCTCAGCTCTTCGTAGAACGTGAAGTCGTCCGAGTGGATCGTGTCCATGAACTTGCCCGAGGCATCGACAAACGTCGTTGGACGAGGAGCGCTCGACTGCGCGAGCGGATAGATTTTTATCAGCCGCGAGCGTGCGGAGGCAGCTTTCGGATCCGGATCGACGGCACGCATCAGCATCCACACGCCATAGGTCGGAGACTTCGAGACGAAATAGCCGGTTTGCGGAACGTCGCCCGTGTAGTCGGGCGGCAGGAACAGCATCTTGCCGCCCTGCCCTTTGTCGGGCCCAGCGATGCCGCCATCGGTGATGTAGCGCATCCACATGTCATCGAACACGCCCAGCATTCGCGGCGGAAGCTCGACTACCGTCGGACCATCGCGCTTCAGATCGAGGAACGTGACCGTGTAGACCGTGTCGCCGTTCGGCGTGAGCAGCAGCGTGTTGGCATCGAGCAGTTCGGACCAGATGGCGATCTGGCTGGGAGATGTGACGCCGAAATCGCTCAGTCCCTTCCGAAACTTGAACATCGATACGCCCGCCACATTCTGTATGTACACCTCGACAGCTCGATTGAAGACGAGCAGTTCCTGGAGCTTGTCTGCCGACTCGGGCGTCGGATAGCCGCCCTGAAATTGAAAGTTACCGACGCGACTGGTGATGGTTTCAGTGCCGATCCAGTGATGCGCGTCTGGCGGCGATTGAGCCAGCGCCGTCCAGCAAGAGAGGCACAGAAACGAAGCGAGAACGGATGAATGCTTCACGGTCACTCCGCACAGAGCTGATATTCCGGTAACCGTAGTGTGGATGCCTCATCGGCTCAATACGCGCTAGGGGCAGTCGATAGCTGCCCCTGTCGCAGTGAGGTGTCGTGTCGGGAGGGCTTTTGCTGGACTGTCGAGTGCAGGGATGCGCTCGCCGGAGCGCCAGGGACGGATTCATCATGCCGCCGGAATCCCCGGAGGGACCGCGTTCAAGCAAAGCCTCCCGGTACGGCGCTCACGGCCAACTACCCACGGCCCTGGCAGCCGCCAGTCTGGACAAGACTGACAAACCAACTGCACCATGACCGCGGAAGAGAAACATCCCCGGCGGGGTGCCCGGACTTCAAACCCGGAGGAAGGTGCCATGCATTTTCGGTGGGTTCGACTCCCACCTCTTCCGCCACCCAACATCACCGTCCGGCGCGGGATTTGATCCGGCTCAGGACGAGCGGCGCGAGCTTTTCTTCGAGGACGCTCGTGCGCTGCGGCTGATTCGCTGCGGCATCCGGCATGAAGACCGAAATGCCGAAGCTGAAATCGCCCTGGCGCACGGCGAGTCCATCGCCCCACCAGAGCGCCTCGTCGCCGAACTGTCGCGGCGAGGGTCTGGCAGGCAGGATGCCCTGCTCCGCCGAGTCGCGAAACGATTGCAGGTACGTGCCGGCCCTGTCGCTTCCCGCCGGCCATTGCATCGCGCTCAGGATGACGAAGCGTCGTCCGCGCGGCGTCGTATCTGAGCGGATCATCCAGATGCAAGCCGATGCATACGAGCCATCCGGCTGCGATCCCAGGTCTTCACGCCTGCCGTCATCGACCTTGGCGCCGATGACCGCGGTGATCTCCGCGGAGGTCAGCAGTTCGCAGGCATTGATATCGCGCGTGGCCGGCGTCGCCGCCATGCACGGCATCGCGGCACTCAGCGACAGGCACGCCAGCAGTGTGCGCGTGAGCGGCTGCATGGCTCAGGAAGCAACATCCGTCAGCGCGTATTCATCGCCCTGTTCGGTACGACTGCGCAACGAGACGCCCTGCATGGTCGCCTTGTTGCGGACCGAGGACGCACTGCGACGCAGACGCGCCGCGATCAACTGCAGCGGCACGCCGGCCGCCGCGAGATCGCGCAGCAGCCGCAGATCCTCGACGGACCACGCCTGCCCCACCGCGGTTCGCCGGGCACCGAGGCGCCGCATCGACATCGAAGATGACTGCATGTTTTCCACACCTTTGTCCTGCGCGGGGAATATTCAGCAGCAACGCTGAATGCCACTCCACTTGCGGACCTGTTGTCGGAGGAAGAACTCGCGACGATCGAGAGCGCGCGTATCCGCATGCGCGGCCCGATGGTGGGCGAGATAGTTTTCGTACGCGTCGTCGGTCGACAGTGCGCGAACCAGCTTCCATGCATTGCGCACGGCGTCCGTGGCGCGAACGACGACGGCCTGCTTCATGCCTTCGCGACGGCGTGTGCCGGCGTTTCGGAACTCGGCAGCACCGGCCGTCCCTGCACGACACGCCAGCAGACGCGTGCCGTATCGAGGATCACGACCCAGAGGATCAGACTCAGCATCACGACGAGCACCGCATCGAGACGCTGATTGAAGATCAGTTGCGGCGCCACCGCAGCCTGCGCTTCGGTGAGCGTGCCGGCAGCGAGCTTCGCGGCAATGTCATCGGCCGCTGCGAGGAAGCCGATGCGCACATCGTCCGATACCACCTTCTGCCAGGTCGCCACCGTCGTGACCACCGTCAGCCAGACCAGCGGCAGGCCCGTCACCCACGCGTAGCGCAGCTTGCCCTGCTTCACCAGGATGCCGGTGCAGATGCACAGCGCAATTCCCGCCAGCAACTGGTTGGAAATGCCGAACAGCGGCCAGAGGATGTTGATGCCGCCATTGGGGTCGATGACTCCTATATATAAGAAGTATCCCCAGCCGGCGACGATCAGGCCGCTGGCAATCAGCACGGACGGGTACCAGGAGGTCTGGCCCATTTTCGGCCAGATATGCGACAGCGCGTCCTGCAGCATGAAGCGGCCGACGCGCGTGCCGGCGTCGAGCGTCGTGAGGATGAACACGGCCTCGAACATGATGGCGAAGTGGTACCAGAGCGCCATCATGTGCTGGCCGAACACGGACGAGAAAATGCTCGCCATGCCGACGGCGAGCGAAGGCGCACCGCCGGTGCGCGCGAACAGCGTCGACTCGCCCATCTGTGCCGCCAGCGCCTGCATCTGTTCGACGGTTACCGGAAAGCCCCAGCCCGAGATGGTGGCGACCGCGGCTTCGGCCGTCGCGCCGACGACGCCGGGGGAACTGTTGATCGCAAAGAACACGCCGGGCTGCAACAGCGTCGCGGCAATCATCGCCATGATGGCGACGCCCGACTCCAGCATCATGCTGCCGTAGCCGATCAGGCGCACATCGCCCTCGTTGCCGATCAGTTTGGGCGTCGTGCCGCTCGATACCAGCGCATGGAAACCGGAAATCGCGCCGCAGGCGATGGTGATGAACACGAACGGGAACAGCGCGCCGCCGAAGATCGGACCGGAACCGTCGATGAACTGCGTCAGCGCCGGCATGTGGATTTCCGGCCGCATCACGACGACGGCCACCGCGAGCAGCACCACCGTGCCGAGTTTGAGGAAGGTCGACAGATAATCGCGCGGCGCCAGCAGCAGCCACACCGGCAGCACGGCCGCGATGAAGCCGTAGCCGATCACGAACCAGGCGAGCGTCACGGCATCGAGATCGAACCAGGTGCGCAGCACCGGATGACTGTCCACCCAGCCGCCGCCGCCCACGGCGAGCAGCAATAGCACCACGCCGATCAGCGAGGCTTCCAAAACGCGGCCCGGACGCACGCTGCGCATGTACAGGCCGATGAGGATGGCGATCGGAATGGTCGCGAACACGGTCGAAGTGCCCCACGGACTGTGCCGCATCGCATTCACCACGACGAGGCCGAGCACGGCGATGAGAATCACCATGATCACCAGCGTGCCGAACATGGCGGCGTAACCGCCGACGGGTCCGAGTTCGTCGCGCGCCATCTGGCCGAGGCTGCGTCCGTTGCGACGCGTCGACAGGAACAGCACCGTCATGTCCTGCACGCATCCGCCGAGGACGGCGCCGACCAGGATCCACAACGTGCCCGGCAGGTAACCGAACTGTGCGGCGAGTGTCGGGCCGATGAGCGGACCGGGACCGGCGATGGCCGCGAAATGATGACCGAACACCACCCAGCGATTCGTGGGAACGAAGTCGCGACCGTCGTTGATCCGGATCGCCGGCGTTACGCGCGAAGGGTCCAGCGTGAGCACGCTGGCGGCGACCCAGGCGCTGTAGAGCCGGTAGCCGATCGCGTACACGCAGGCTGCCGCGACCAGAATCCACAGGGCGTTGATCGATTCGCCCCGATGCAGCGCCAGTCCGCCGATGGCGTAGGCGCCGATGATGGCGACCGCGATCCAGAGAAGTTTTTTCATGCTATCGCTGCCGGACTGCCTGCGCTTCGGTCACTTCACCGCCGACGTTGCCCCATGCATTGCGCATGTAGCTGGCGATCGCCGCAATGTCCTCGTCGGCCAGCTTCTCGGCGAATGCCGGCATGTCCTTCCAGCGCTTCTCGCCGAGATCCGTGACGCGCGGGCCGTACAGGATCACATTGATGAGCGACGCCGGATTCGGCGCCTGCACCAGCGGATTGCCGACGAGGCGCGCGCCGCCGTCGTGCGCGTTGTCGCCCAGGCCGTCCGGCTGGTGACACGTACCGCAGTTGAGGTTGTAGAGGCGCTCGCCTTCCTTCAGTACCGCGGCGCTGGCGACCTTCCCTGTTGAACCCTTGTCGCCCGGCAATTCCTTGAGATACACCGCCATCGCGCGAACATCGGCATCGGAGAGATGACGGGTGCTGTTGAGGATGACTTCGTTCATCGGCCCGTGCGTCTCGACCAGCGAGTTGCGGCCCTTCTTCAGGTAGTCGGCCACATCCTCCAGCGACCAGGACTGCAGGCCATTGGGCACGTTGGTGAGATTGGGCGTGGACCATGTGCGGATCTCGCCGTTCGCAACCCGGTCGCTCAGTTCGCCGCCGGTCATGCCGGACTTCTCCGCACCGAGCATGTTGCGCGGCGCATGACACGCGGAACAGTGACCGAGGCTCTCCACCAGGTACGCGCCGCGATTCCATTCTTCGGACTTCGAGCGTTCGGGTTGGAACCGTCCCTCATCGAAGAACAGCATCTTCCACGCGCCCAGCGCCCAGCGCTGGTTGTACGGAAAACCCATCTCGTTCTCCTGCGCCGGCGCACTCACCGGCTTGAGGGTCATGAGATACGCGTACAGCGCGCCGACATCCTCGTCGCTCATCTTCGTGTAAGCCGTGTACGGGAATACCGGATACAGATGCGCACCATCGGGCCGCACGCCTTCGCGCACGGCGCGGGTGAACTGCTCCTGCGTCCAGTTGCCGATGCCGGTCCGTGGATCGGGCGTGATGTTGGTCGAATAGATCTTGCCGAAGGGCGTCGCGAACGCGAGGCCGCCGGCGAACCGCTCGCCGCCTTCTGCCGTATGACAACTGATGCAGTTACCCGCGATGGCGATGTACCTGCCGCGCTCCGCCGGCGACTGCGCCGAATCCGCCGCGGCCTTCGACAGCGGCAGCCAGGCGAGGAGCACGCCGGCCGTCACGGCGGCGATTTCACATGTGAGCTTTTGCATGTTGTTCGTTACGCGAGTTCACGCTGGTTGTTCTTCGGGCCGGAACAGCAGTGACGAGGGCCGACCGCAGCCGATCCCGATGTCGCAACATCGGAACACCCTTCGCATGGATTGCCGCCGGATCACATCAAGGTACAACGACCGCACCGATGAAGCCCGACACTCGACGACCCGAGGCATGACGGTTCTTCAGCATGTGATATCCCCCGAAATTTATTGAGTGGCGCGGCTCATGCACCTCGCGGCGCCGCACCGATCTGTCGTTCAACGAAAAGCCTACTCCTGCGCGAGCACAGGAACTTCGCTGAAATGCCTCCGCAATGCAGGCGTTTCGCATGATGTATGCGCACGATCCGCCGCGGGCGGACATGAACATGCGCAGGCACCGACGGCTACGAAATCTTCAGCGGCAACGACGTCGTGGATTTCACTTCCCATGCCGCGACGAAGGAATTGACCTCGCGGATGTTCGGCACGCTCGACAGTTTGCCGAAATAGAATTTCTCGTAGGCTTCCATGTCCTTGACCACCACGCGCAGCAGGAAATCGTATGCACCGAGAATGACGTGGCATTCCATCACTTCGGGAAAGCTGCGGATATGGCTGGTGAATTCGGCGAGACTGCCCTGATCGTTGCGGATCACCTTCACCTGCACGAACAGCTGCGTCGGCAGGTTGAGTTTGCGGCGATCGAGCATCGCCACGATCCGCGTGATGTATCCCTCTTCCTTCAGTCGCTGGATGCGCCGGTAACAGGGCGATTGCGACAGCCCCACCGACTCCGCGATCTCCGCGGCGGAATGCGACGCGTCTTCCTGCAACGCGCACAGAATTTTCATGTCGATCTTGTCGAGCGCTTCCATCATTCCCCCAATTGCATGTCGTCTGTTATGCGTAAGTCATATACCGACCTGCCCTGGTGCGGCGCTTGAAGAACGCGCGTATGCGAAAGCCGTGCAGTCGTCGAAGCAGGTTCAGTGCAGGGTGGTGACCTCGCGTTGCAATCGGTTGCGGCGTGATGGAATTAATTCGCGCCATCGACAGTTTGCATACCGTAGTGATGCACGACGCGGCAACAAAGCGCAAGGTCTTTGCGCGAGTCACACGCGAAACGCGCACACGACGAGTAGAAGCAACTAACGCGTCTGCAGGGTTTCGCCCAATGCGGGCGATGATTTCAGAACTGCAACGGCCACGCAGTGGCTGTCTTGATCTCCGATGCGGCGACGAACGAAGTGACTTCGAGGATGTGCGGGACGCGCGACAGTTTTTCGAAGTAGAACTTTTCGTAGGCATCCATGTCCTCGGTGACCACGCGCAACAGGAAGTCGAACACACCAAGCACGACGTGGCACTCCATGACTTCTGGAAAAGCACGTATGGCTTTCGAGAAATCGGCCAGGCTCGACTGGTCGTTCTTGACGACTTTCACCTGTACGAACATCTGGGCCCGCAGACCGAGCTTGTGCCGGTCGAGCAACGCCACGATGCGGGTGATGTAGCCTTCGTCCTTCAGGCGCTGGATGCGGCGCCAGCAAGGCGATTGCGACAGCCCCACCATGTCGGCGATCTCCGCCGCCGACAATGAAGCGTCCTGCTGCATCACCGAGAGAATCCTGTAGTCGATCTTGTCGAGCCCTTCCGCGCTCATGGTCATGCGTCGCTCACAGGGTCAGATGTGGATGGCGTGGCCGAGACCTGCCAGCGACGCCTCGAAGAAGGCTTCCGACAGCGTCGGGTGCGCATGAATGACACCCGCGATGTCTTCCAGGGTCGCTCCCATCTCCAGCGCCAGGGCGAATTCGCCGGACAACTCGGCCACGTGGCTGCCGACGGCCTGAATGCCCAGCAAGCACCGGTCATGCTTGCGAACGACGATCCGCACGAAGCCACCGGTATCGCCCGCTTCCATCGACAGCGCGCGGCCGTTGGCCGCGAATGGAAACTGCGTCGCGATTGCTTCCTCGCCGGATTCCGCGGCTTCGGCGGGCGACAATCCCACGCTGACGATCTCGGGCTCGGTGAAGCACACCGCCGGAATCGCCACCGGATCGAAACGTCGCCGCCGTCCACCGATGATCTCGGCGACCATTTCCCCCTGCGCCGCCGCCTTGTGTTCGAGCATCGGTTCGCCGACCAGATCGCCGATGGCCCAGACGTTGCGCATCGAAGTACGGCACTGGTCGTCGACCCGCACGAAGCGGCCGTCCATGTCGACGCCCATCTCCTCGAGTCCGAAGCCCCGGGTCCGCGGCCGCCGACCGACGGTGACCAGTACCTGATCGGCGTTCACGGCGATCGTCCTGTCATTTTCCTGCGCGAACAACGTGCCGGATTCATGGCCGGTCACGGTGGCACCGAGATGCAACCGGACGCCGGCGCGGTCGAGCCAGCGTGCGACCGGCTTCACCAGCGCCGCGTCGTACTGCGGCAGAATGCGATCGCGCGCTTCGATGATGGTGACGTCGACACCCATCTTGCGAAACGCCGATCCGAGTTCAAGACCGATGTAGCCGGCGCCGACGACGGCGAGATGCCGCGGCAGCGATTGCAGCGACAGCGCCTCGGTCGACGAAATGATCGGACCGCCGAACGGCAGGCCCGGCAGTTCGACGGCCTCCGAACCGGTGGCGAGCACGACATGCTCGGCGGCGATCGTGACATTGCCTTCTGCCGTTTCGACAGTGCAGGTCTTGGCGTCGCTGAAACGGGCCCAGCCCTTGACCACCTGCACCCGCGCACGCCGCAGCAGTCCGGCCACTCCTTCGTTGAGGCGGTCGACGACGCCTTCTTTCCAGCGCATCGTTTCCGCGAAGTCGATCCTTGCGGCTCCGTCGACGCTGATGCCCAGCGTGCCGCCTTCGGTCGCGCCCCTGATGCACTCGAACTTCGCCGCGGCATGAATCAGCGCCTTCGACGGAATGCAGCCGCGGATGAGGCAGGTGCCGCCGAGACGATCGCCCTCCACCAGCGTGACTTCGATGCCGAGCTGGCCGGCACGGATGGCCGTCACATAGCCGCCGGGACCGCCTCCGACGACCAGCAACCGTGTCTTCACTGTCTGGGTCATGCGCGCCTCAACGGATGAACAGGGTCGCGGGTTGTTCGAGCGCCGTACGCAGCCGCTGGATGAACGCGGCTGCATCGGCACCGTCGACGACACGGTGATCGAACGACGAGGACAGATTCATCATGCGGCGGATCACGATGCGGTCGTCGTCGAGCACCACCGGGCGCTTGACGATCTTGTTCGGGCCGATGATGGCGACTTCGGGACGATTGATGACCGGCGTCGCGCTGATGCCGCCGAGCGTGCCCAGGCTGGTCAGCGTGATGGTCGAGCCCGACAGTTCCTCGCGCGTCGCCTTGCCGTCGCGCGCCGCGGCCGCCAGCCGGCCGATTTCCTGCGCACAGTCCCACAGATCGCGCGCCTCCGCGTGCCGCACGACGGCCACCAGCAATCCCTTCGGTGTCTGTACGGCCATGCCGCAGTGGACGGCGCCGCTGCGGTGAACGATGCCGGCCTCGTCGTCGTACGTCGCATTGATCTGCGGAAACTGCGGCAGCACCTTGACCAGCGCGCGAATGAAGAAGGGCAGCAACGTGAGCTTCGGCTGATCCTTGCTGCGCGTCTCGTTGAGATGCGCACGCAGGTTCTCCAGCTCCGTCATGTCCACCTCTTCCACATAGGTGAAATGCGGAATGTGGCGCTTCGCCGCCTGCATGCGCTCGGCGATCTGGCGACGCAGTCCGATGACCGGCACGTCCTCGCCGTGCAGGCGTTTCGCATAGAGCGGATCGACGACGGTAGCCGCAGCGGCGTCATCGCCGGCGAGATAGTCGTCCAGGTCGTTGTGCATGATGCGTCCGACCGGTCCGGTGCCGCGCACGTACTGCAGCTTGATGCCGAGCTGCTCGGCGCGGCGCCGCACGGCCGGCGACGCCGGCGGCCGCACGAACACGCCGTCGATCACATTCGGGCGCGACGCCTGCGCTGCCGCGCCATTCGCACCGCCTGCATTCGATGCCGGCTTCGCCGACGGCGGTTTCACCGACGGCGTGGGCGCAACCGCGCCGGCAGCGGCCTGAGTCGTCGTTGCGGCAGCAGACGTCGCAGCGTCTGTTGCCGCCGGACGGCTCTGCGCTGCCGGCGCGGCGGCTGCTTCCCCGGCCGTCTGCAACACGACCAGCACCGATCCCACGGCAGCCATTTCGCCGGCCTTGCCATTGAGGCTCTGCACGACGCCCGCCACCGGCGAGGTCAGCTCCACCGTCGCCTTGTCGGTCATGACGTCGACCAGCGGCTGATCTTCCTCGATGCGATCGCCGATGCCGACGCGCCACTCGCAGATCTCCGCCTCGGCGGTGCCTTCGCCCACATCGGGCAGCCTGAAACTGAACTGGCCCACGACTCAGCCTCCCACCGTCTGACGCAACGCGGCCGCGACACGCGCGGGATTCGGGAAGTAGTGCCACTCGAATGCGTGCGGATACGGCAGATCCCAGCCCGTGACGCGCTCGATGGGTGATTCGAGTTTGTAGAAGCATTGCTGCTGCACGATGGCCGCCAGCTCCGCGCCGAAGCCGGAGGTGCGCGTCGCCTCGTGCACGATGACGCAGCGGCCGGTCTTGTCCACCGACTTCACGATCGTGTCCACATCCAGCGGCACCAGGCTGCGCAGGTCGATCACTTCCGCATCGATGTTCGCTTCGCGCACGGCAGCCAGCGCGACATGGACCATGGTGCCGTAAGCCAGCACCGTTACCGCGCGACCTTCGCGCACGATCGACGCCTGGCCGAGCGGCACGCGGTAGTGATCCTCGGGAACGTCGCTCGCCGGATGCGACGCCCAGGTTTTCACCGCGCCGCCGTGATGACCGTCGAACGGTCCGGTGTACAGCCGCTTCGGCTCGAAGAAGATCACCGGGTCGTCGTCCTCGATGGCACTGATCAGCAGCCCCTTCGCATCGTAGGGCGTGGAAGGAATGACGACCTTCAGCCCGACCACGTGCGTGAACAGCGCTTCGGGACTCTGGCTGTGCGTCTGTCCGCCGAAGATGCCGCCGCCATAGGGCGTACGCACGGTGAGCGGCACGTTGAACTCGCCCGCCGAGCGATAGCGGATGCGCGCGGCTTCCGAGGCCAGTTGATCGAACGCGGGATAGATGTAGTCCGCGAACTGGATCTCCACCACCGGACGCATGCCGTAGGCACCCATGCCGATGGCCGCGCCGACGATGCCGGCCTCGGCGATCGGCGTATCGAAGCAACGCGTCTTGCCGAAGGTCTGCTGCAGTCCGTCGGTGGCGCGGAACACGCCGCCGAAATAGCCGACGTCCTCGCCGAACACCACGACGTTCGGATCGCGCGCCATCGTGGTGGCCATCGCCGAATTGATGGCCTGGATCATGTTCATCGTCGGCATCTCAGAATCCTGCTTCCTGCCGCTGCCGCAACAAACGCGGATCCGGATCCTTGAACACGCCTTCGAACATGGTCTTCGGGCTGTGCGTCGTGTTGGCGCCGTGCACGCCGCAGGCTTCCGCCTCGCGTTGCAGCGTCCGGACTTCCTGCAGCGTCTCCTCCTGCAATGCCGCGTGGCGTTCCTCGCTCCATTCGCCGCGCCGGATCAGATGCTGCTTCAATCGCAGCACCGGATCGCCCAGCGGCCACTTCTCGCCTTCGTCAGCTGGCCGGTAGCGGCCCGGATCGTCGCTGGTGGAATGACCTTCGGCCCGATACGTGAACAGTTCGATCAGCGTCGCGCCATGGTTGCCGCGCGCGCGCTGCGCCGCCCATTGCGTGGCGGCGTACACCGCGAGGAAGTCATTGCCGTCCACGCGCAGCGCCGGCAATCCGTAACCGATCGCACGCGCCGCGAACGGTGCCTCGTCGCCACCGGCAATCCCCTGGCAGCTCGATATCGCCCACTGGTTGTTGACCACGTTGAGAATGACGGGCGCGCGATAGACCGAGGCGAACGTCAGCGCATGATGGAAGTCGCCCTCGGCCGTCGTGCCGTCGCCGACCCAGCTCGCCGCAATACGACGGTCGCCCGTCAATGCGGACGCCATCGCCCAGCCGACCGCCTGGATGAACTGCGTACCGAGGTTGCCCGAGATGGTGAAGAAGTTGTGTTCGCGGGACGAATACATCACCGGCAACTGCCGGCCCAGCAACGGATCGAGCGTGTTCGAATAGATCTGCCCCATCATGCTGAGCATGGGATAGCCGCGCGCGATCAGCAGGCCCTGCTGCCGGTAGCTCGCAAAGCACATGTCGGTGCTCTCCAGCACCGCGGCCTGCGCCGCGCTGACCGCCTCCTCGCCCGTGCTCTTCAGATAGAACGAGGTCTTGCCCTGGCGCTGCGCGCGATACATGCGATCGTCGAAAGCACGCGTGAGCAGCATGGAGCGCAGACCCGCGCGCAATACATCGATGGAAATTTCCGGCGTCCACGGACCGACCGCAACGCCATCGTCATCCAGCACGCGAATCAGCTCGTAGGCGAGCTCGTGCATGCTGCGCGCAGCCGCATCGACCGGCGGTCGACGCACGGCGCCGGGCTTCGACAGTCGCAGCTTGCTGAAGTCCGCAGCCTCACCGGGCCGCGCGGACGGCTCGGGAATACGCAGCTTCAGCGATACGCCCGGTGTATCGAGCGTTGCCGACGTCAGGCGGGCCGCTCGATCGCGGCGCTTGATGTTCAGCATCGATCCCCCTCACAGCGCTATCCGTTATTGTGAGAAGGAGTCTAGCCACGCC
>CAYWHG010000117.1:2991-14914 GCA_964457865.1 uncultured Steroidobacter sp. | reverse complement strand
CAAGATCGGCATGTGGGGCTGCTCGGCGACCGGCGGCAGCCAGATGCAGGCACTCAGCACGGCGCCGCCGAGCCTCAAGGCCGTGTTTCCAATGAGCTGCGAATGGGATGTCTATCCCTTCGCCTCCGCCGGCGGCGTCTCGCCGCCGACCGGTGTGCCGACGCAGATCATGCGCGGCGGCTCGCGCGTGGAACGCGACAAGCTCGCGGTGCCCGTCGATGGCGATGACGACCGCAAGCTGCTGAACGCCGCGATTGGCGAGCATGCCGGCAATCTGGAAACGTCGGGCTACACGCCCTTCCGCGACAGCCGCGCCGAACACTTCGACAATCAGTGGTGGCTGAAGAGCAGCCCGCACACCTACGTCGACACCATCAACCGCTCCGGCGTCGCGATGTACCTCGCGGCCAACTGGGATGAAGGCCCGACCAAGTACGGCGCGCCTTTCACGTTCAACAACGTCACCAATCCACGCAAGCTGATCTTCGGGCCGGCCACGCACTGCGACTGGACGACGGTCATGAAGGAGACGGGCTTCGACATCATCGTCGAGGAACGCCGCTTCTTCGATCACTGGCTGAAGGGCATCGACAACGGCGTGATGAGCGAGGCGCCGGTGACCTACTACACCTACAACGAGTCGCCCGAGAAGAGCTGGAAGCACTCGAAGGTCTGGCCACTGGCCAACGAACGTCGCACCAGTTTCCACCTGCAGCCGCAGGCGCTGAGCGAGTCGGCGGCGACGACTGCTTCTTCGCAGGAACACACCGTCGACTATGCAATCACGGAAGCGAACTTCTGGGACAAGGGATTGAAGTTCGCAACGGCACCGCTGACGTCGGATACCGAAGTCACCGGCCACCCGACCCTGACCCTGTGGCTGGCATCGAGCGCGACGGATGCCGACATCATCGCGCGCATCGATGACGTGGCACCGGACGGCAGCGCGAAGTACTACAACGTCGAAGGCAGGCTGCGTGCCTCGCTGCGCAAGGTAGAGAAGGCGCCCTACAACAATCTCAACCTGCCGTGGCATCCGTACACGGCAGCCTCGGCGTCGCCGCTCGTTCCGGGCGAAGCCGTCAAGCTGGAACTGGATCTGTATCCCATCTCGTATCTGTTCAAGGCGGGACACCGCATCCGCCTGACACTCAACTTTGCGGATGAGCGAGGCACGCCGCGTGTGGAGCCGGCGCCGCGCGTGACGGTGCTCAGCGGCGCGGAGCGCAGCTCGCAGCTCAGTTTGCCCATCATTCCGCGGTAGGAAGAGGAATGGCCGCAAAAGGCGCAAAAGGCGCAAAGTAAGAAAGGGAATCCTCGAAGCGTTTTCTTTTTCCGACCTTGCGCTTTTTGCGCCTTTTGCGGCCATTCTCCTACTTCCGATCCTCGACTGAGATCACCACCGCCATCGCCGAATCCCCCGCCGCGCAGCCCTGGAACAGCCCGAGGCCACCACCGAGCAGCGTCAACTCCTCGATCAGCTCGATGATGGCCCGCAATCCGGTCGCCGCATGCGGATGCCCCCAGATCAGCGAACAGCCGTAGTTGTTCATCTTCTCCAGCGGAAAACCCGTCTCGCGCGCGAACACGATGTCGTTCACGGCGAACGGGTTGTGCGACTTCACCGCCTTGATGTCCTTGATCGAGACGCCGGCATGGTCGAGCGCGCGCTTCGTGGCGGGCACCGGTGCCTCGGGCATGTGCGCCAGCTCGCAGCGCGCCTGGCCGAAGCCGAGCAGGCGAATGCGGATGGCGGGGTTGCTGCTCAGCTCACGGGCCTTCTGCGGCGTCGTCACGACCAGCCCGCAGTTGCCGTCGGCCGGATGTGTCTGGCCGCCGAACGTCACCGTGCCGCCCGGCATGCCGGGCTTCAGTTTCGCGAGACCTTCGGCGCTGGTCGCGAACACGCCTTCGTCACCGGTCAGCACACCGGCCTCGCCCCTGAAGTTGTGTTTCGGGATCGCGAGCGGCAGCGTCATGTAACGCTTCTGGAATGCCTGTTCGTCCTTGAGCGCGTTCTGATACTGCGCATAACGCTGCAGGACAATCTCGTGCTGCTGCTGCGTCGTGATGCCGTGCTTCTTCGCGACGTTCTCGGCGGTCTGCAACATCGGATGGTCGCCGTTGACGTCGTGCATGAAGTTGTAGGTCACCTGATCTTCGGACTGACCCATGCCGCCGAAGCCGGCGGGCGCCGGATAGTAGATATGTGCGCCGTTGGACGTGCGATCCGCCCCCAGCACCAGCCCCGTGGTCGCCATGCCGAGCTGGATTTCCGAGGCCGCCGCCAGCACGACGCGCGGTCCGGTCGAACACACCTGCGACATCTGCGGGCCGACCACATGTTTCAGGCCGATTTCGTACAGCGGCCAGATCGCGCCCTGGAACGACTGGTACTGCACCTGCGTGATGCCGAGCACGCCGAAGTCGAACTGCTCCGGGGTGAAGCCTCGCTTCGCCATCTCGGCCTTCGCCACATGCGCGGCGAATCTCACGCTGTGCAGGTGCTGCAGGCTGCCCTGCCATTTGGCGAACGGCGTCGACCAGTAGGCGCCGTACGGAATTTCGACATTGTTGAAGTGGTTCATGGGCTATCCGGGACCGAAAGAAACTTTATGACCATTTAGTCATTATTGTACGATATAGTCAATTCAGTTCCTCCAGGGAAATTCAAGGCGTGACCGATTCGAAACTGACAGTTCGCCGACCGCCCGATCGCCGGCGCGCGCGAACGCGCGAAGCCTTGCTCAGCGCAGGCCGCACGCTGTTCGCATTGCGCGATGTCGACGGCGTGAGCGTCGATGAAATCGTCGCCGAAGCGGAAGTCGCCAAGGGCAGCTTCTACAACCACTTCGCCGACAAGGATGTGTTCGCACGCGAGATCGGCGCCGCAGTGCGTCGACAGGTGGAACAGGCCATCGATGCCGCCAACGAGGATATCGAAGACACGGCTGAACACCTGACCCGTGCACTGTGCGTGTTCGTCCGCTTTGCCATCGAACATCCCGACAGCGCGCGGGTGCTGTGGCGCCTGAATTCGGGTGCCACCATGCCGGATGCGCCGATCAATCGCGGCCTGCGCGATATCGTGCAGCAAGGCATTCGCGCCGAACGCTTCCGGCACGTCAACCTGGAAAGCGGCGTGCTGCTGGTCATGGGCATCATCGTCATTGTGCTGCGGCACGTACTCGAGGAACGCCTGGTCACGCCGCCCGCGGCCGTGGCCGCAAGCATGGGCGCCGCGTTGCTGCGCGGGCTCGGTATCACGACTGCGCAGGCGAGCCGTCTGGCGGATGCAGCCGCCGTGGATCTTCTGCCTGCGACCTGACCCGAAACCAGAGTTCACACGGAGTTCACGGAGAACACGGAGGGAGATTCTTTCTTTTCATTCTCAGCCTCCGTGTTCTCCGTGAACTCCGTGTGAAATTCTGGCTCTCCTAACGAGGAATTGATTTTGAGCAGCAATAGCATTGTGAATGTGCAGCGTCACGGCGGGATCGCCGTAGTCACCGTCAACAATCCGCCGGTCAACACCATCACCGCCGCGGTCCGTACGGATCTGGGCCGGGCCCTCGATGAACTGCGGGGAATGAGCGACTTGAAAGCAGTGATCCTGCGCTGCGATGGCTCGACCTTCTTCTCCGGCGCCGACATCGGCGAGTTCTCCGGCCCGCCGCGCGAGGAGGAATACCGCGCGCTGTTCAACGGCTGGGAAAACCTCACGGTCCCGGTCGTCGTCGCCATGCACGGCACGGTCATGGGCGGCGGACTGGAAATCGCCCTCGCCTGTCATTACCGCGTCGCTGCCCCGGGCACACGCTTCGGTCTGCCGGAAGTCACGCTCGGGATCATTCCGGGTGCCGGCGGCACACAGCGATTGCCGCGACTGATCGGTGTCGAGAAGACGCTGGAATTCGTTCTGTCGGCGCGTCCTGTCGATGCGAACCGCGCGATCGAACTGGGCTTCCTCGATGCCGTGATCGAAGGCGATCTGCTGCAAGGCACGCTGCAGTACACGCAGGAACTGCTCGCCGCCGGTCGTCGCGTGCGGCGCACGGGCGAGATGTCAGTCGATCCCGCAACGGCGACGCCGGAAATCATCGAGCGCATGAAGGCGCTGGCGCGCAAGCAGTATCCGAATCGCAATGCCGGATTGGTGGCCGTCGAGGCGGTCAGCGCCTCGGCGCACATGCCATTGCAGGATGGACTGGAGCTGGAAACCCGCCTGGTCAATGACTGCAAACTGACCGATGAATCGAAGGGCGCGGTGCACGCCTTCTTCGCCGATCGCGAAACCCGGCGCATCCCGGGGCTGCCGGCCGATGCCGCAGCGCGACCGGTCAAGTCCGCGGGCGTGATCGGCGCTGGCACGATGGGCTCGGGCATCGCCATCTGCTTCGCCAATGCCGGCATTCCGGTCACGCTGATCGACTCCACGCGCGAGGCACTGGATCGCGGCCTCAAGGGGCTCGAACGCACCTACGCATCGCTCGTCGAACGCGGCCGGCTGAGCGAGGCCGAGAAAACGCAACGCGTGGCACTCGTGCGCGGCTCGCTGGACTACGACGATCTGCGCGATGCCGACGTCATCATCGAAGCCGTGTTCGAGAACATGGATCTGAAACGCAAGATCTTTGCGCAGCTCGACAGGATCGCCAAACCGGGTGCGGTGCTCGCCACCAATACCTCGACGCTGGACATCGATGCCATCGCCGATGCCACGTCGCGACCGCAGGATGTGATCGGCATGCACTTCTTCTCGCCGGCCAACATCATGCCGCTGCTCGAAGTCGTGCGGACGAAGCGCACCTCGCCCGCGACGATCCGCACGGTCATGGATCTGTCGAAGCCGCTGCGCAAGACTCCGGTACTCGCGAGCGTCTGCTACGGCTTCATCGGCAATCGCATGATGGAAGGTTATGCGCGCGAGGCGGAGCGCATCGTGCTCGAGGGCGCCACGCCGCGGCAGGTCGATTCGGTACTGGAAGAATGGGGCATGGCCATGGGCATCCTCGCCGTGTTCGACATGGCGGGCGTCGATGTCGGCGTCAATGTGCACACCGCGAACGCCGACAAGTACCCGCCCGATCCGACCTACTACCAGGCCGATTTCGCCCTGCATGAAGCCGGTCGCCTCGGACAGAAGAACGGCAAGGGCTATTACCGGTATGAACCCGGCAACCGCGCGCGTCTCGACGATCCCGAAGCGATCGCCATCCTGCGCGAGCGCGCGGCGCAGCTCGGCATCGAGCAGCGCGAGCACTCGAAGCAGGAAATCCTGGAGCGCTGCCTGTATCCGCTGCTCAACGAAGGCATCCGCATCCTCGAGGAAGGCGTGGCGCTGCGCGCTTCCGACGTCGATGTGGTGTGGCTGGCCGGCTACGGCTTCCCGCGTTATCGCGGCGGTCCCCTGTTCCATGCACAGACGCTGGGACTGAAGACGCTGCTCGACGGCATGCTGAAATACCAGCGCCTTGCCGGACCGACACTCGGTCCGATGCACTGGCAGCCTGCACCGCTGCTCGAACAACTGGTGAAGGAAGGCAGGAGCCTCGCGGACTGGGAGGCCTCGCGCAAATGACGGCATCGCCCGTAGCCTGGACGCCCGATCCGTTCGCAACGGATGCGGAGCTGCGCGACGACGGCGCAATCCTGCTGCGCCCGCGCAAACCCCTGGATCAGTATCCGGCGCGAACCATGGATGCTCTGGAGCACTGGGCCGGCGTCGCGCCGGATCGTGTGTTCCTGGCGCGACGCGCGGCGGAGGGTCAGTGGCAGAAACTGACTTATGCGCAGACGCTGGCCCGCGTGCAGCGCATCGCGGAAGGATTGCTGGATCGCAATCTTTCCGCCGACCGGCCCATCGCCATCCTCTCGGGCAACAGCATCGAGCATCTGCTGCTGGCGTTCGCGGCGACCTGGGCCGGTATTCCCTACTGCCCGGTGTCGCCGTCGTATTCGCTGTCGTCGGGCGAGCTCAACAAGCTGCGCTATGTGATGGGCCTGCTGACGCCGGGGATGGTCGCGGCCTTCGGCACCCGCCCCTTCGTGCGTGCAATCACCGACGTCGTCGATGCCGATGTCGAACTGCTGACCGACGCCGACATCGCCTTCGATCGCCCAACGACCACGCTCGCGCAGCTCGAACGCACACCGTCGCCGCGTCTCGACACAGCGCATGCGCACACGACTGCCGACAGCATCGTGAAATTCCTGCTGACCTCCGGCTCGACCGGCGATCCCAAGGCCGTCATCACCACCGAACGCATGCTGTGCAGCAACGCGATGATGCTGCGCCAGGCCCTGCCCTTCCTGCTAACGGAACCGCCCGTCATCGTCGACTGGCTGCCCTGGAATCACACCTTCGGCGGCAGCCACAACGTCGGGCTGGTGCTGTTCAATGGCGGCTCGCTGTATGTCGACGACGGCAAGCCGACGCCGGGCGGATTCGCCACGACGCTGCAGAACCTGCGCGAGATTTCGCCCACCGTCTATTTCAATGTGCCGAAGGGCTTCGACGCGCTCGCCCACGCGCTGCAGGAAGACCCGCCCTTGCGACGCACGTTCTATCGCCGCCTGCATGCCTACTTTTTCGCGGGTGCTTCGTTGCCGCAGCACACGCGCGATGCGCTCGATCGCATGTCGCTCGAAGAACGCGGTTTCAAGGTGCCCATGATCTCCGGCATCGGCGCGACCGAAACCGGACCTTCAGTCACGTTCACGACACCGGCCGCGGAGAACACATCGGTGATCGGCCTGCCCGCCGCCGGCAATCTCGTGAAGCTCGCGCCGCTGGAAGGCAAGCTGGAAATCCGTGTCCGCAGCCCGAGCGTGACGCCAGGCTACTGGCGACGCCCGGACCTTACGGCCGCCGCCTTCGACGAGGAAGGTTTCTATCGCCTCGGCGACGCCGTGCGCCTGATCGATCCGCAGCAGCCGACGCGCGGCCTGGTGTTCGACGGCCGCATCGCCGAGGACTTCAAGCTGGCGAGCGGCACGTGGGTGAGCGTCGGCCCGCTGCGGGCGCGATTGATTGCCGCCTTGTCGCCGCTGGTTCAGGACGTCGGCATCGCCGGACTCGACCGCGACTTCCTGGCAGCGATCCTGATTCCCGATATCGCGGCCTGCGCCGAGGCGCTGGACCTGAGCCATGAACCGACCCATGCCGAACTCGGCGAACACGAACGTCTGCTCGTCCTGCTGCGTGAACGACTGGCACGGCATGCCGCCGACTTTCCCGCGAGTTCCATGAATATTCGTCGTGCCATACTCGTGCAGTCGCCGCTGTCGCTCGATCACGGTGAAATCACCGACAAAGGATCGGTCAACCAGCGCGCACTGTTGCAGCGTCGGATGGATCACGTGCTGGCCATGTATGCACAGCAACCGCCGACCGGTGTCATCGTCATCGAATAGAAATCGAACATGGGCCTTGTCGTATGCGGCCCAGGTAGTACAAGAATGGGGGGATACAAGAATGAATGATTCGACTCGCAATTCGGGCACCGCGCTGACGATCGGATTGTGTTTCCTGGTCGCCGTGCTCGAAGGATTCGATATCCAGGCGATGGGCGTGGCCGCGCCCAAGCTCGCACCGGAGTTCGGGCTGACGCCCGGGCAACTCAGTTGGGCATTCGCCATCAGCAACATCGGCCTGGTCATCGGTGCCAGCTTCGGCGGCCGGGCCGCCGACCGCTTCGGTCGCAAGCCGGTCTTCATCGGCGCGGTGCTGGCGTTCGGTGCGTTCACGCTGCTGACCGCGTTCTCCGGAACCTATGCCGTGCTGTTCGTCTCGCGCCTGCTGGCCGGGCTCGGTTTCGGCGCCGCACTGCCGAACATGATGGCCGTCGCTGCAGAGATCAGTAAGCCCGAGAAGCGCGCCCTGACGGCCTCGGTCATGTTCTGCGGCATGCCGCTCGGCGGCGGCCTGTCGGCATTGCTTACCCAGGTACTGCCGCCGGATTTCGACTGGCGCACCATCTTCATCATCGGCGGCGTGCTGCCGATGATCGTCGCACTGGCGCTGAAGCTGTGGATGCAGGAAACACTGGCGACCACCGGCAGCGGCAGACAGCCGCGCGCACCGGTGATGCATGCGCTGTTCGGCGAGCGCCGCGCGGCACCGACGCTGCTGCTGTGGGCAACCTTCCTGCCGACGCTGGTGATCCTGTATCTGTTCCTCAACTGGCTGCCGATGCTGGTCATGGCGAACGGGCTGGACGGCGCCATCGCACCGCAGGCTTCCCTGGCCTTCAACTTCGGCAGCGTCGCCGGTGCGCTCGTACTGGGCTGGCTGGTCGATCGTTGCGGCACGCGCTGGCCGCTGGCTGGCGCCTATGCACTGCTCATCGCGGTGATCATTGCACTCGGCGCAGCACGACAGCTGGAGGCGGTGCTGATCCTGAGTGCGGGGGCGGGATTCCTGTTGCTGGGCGCGAACTACGCGCTGTATGGCGTGGCCGCTTCGTACTATGCCACCCACATTCGCGGCACGGGCTCGGGCGCGAGCATCGCCGTCGGCAGGATCGGCGCCATCGGCGGGCCACTGCTCGCCGGTGCGCTGCTGTCAGCCGGCGCCACCGCCACCCATGTCGTGCAGTACATGGCACCCGTCGCGGCGGTCGCGTGCATCGCAGTCTTCGCGCTGAGTTTCTTTCCGCGCGAGAGCTGACGGGATCCCCGGAAAGGGGAATTTCACACAGAGATCACGGAGATCACAGAGAATTCAGAAAGATGAGGCTTCGATACCCGAACTCTGTGTTCTCTGTGCCTCTGTGTGAAATCTTTTTCCGACTCTCCGTGATCTCCGTGTGAAATCTCGGCGGCTCTTTCTTCTCAGAACTTCGCGCTGACCGACAGGCCGATCACCCGGCCAAGCGGATTCACCTGGGTCGGATCGAAACCGCCACCGCCATTCGCGCTCTCGGCGATGTCGACGAACGGCGGCTCTTTGTCGAAGGCATTGGTGACATCGAGCGCCACCGTCAGGTCTTCGAGCCAGGTGCCGCTGAAGCTGTCTGCAAAGCTGTAACCGACGTAGAGATCGAGCGAGGTGAAGCTGTCGACATCAGGCTGCACCGGCGAGAGATTGTTGGTGTAGCTGTTGATGTGGTTCACCGTCGTCGACGCGGTCAGGCCGCCGAGACGCCAGCTCAGGCCGCCGCGCAGCTTGAGGCGCATCGGGTTGTAGATGACATTGAGCAGATCGGCCGGCTGGGCCTGCGGCGTGAGCGCGTATTCATAACTGGTCAGATACGTTCCATTCAGCGTCGCGCCGAAATCGCCCAGCGAGTCGGTCTGCCAGGCGTAGCTCAACTGCGCGTCGAAGCCCTGCATGTTCGACTGACCGAGATTGAACGAACGGCCATCGACGAACAGCGTCACCACCGGCGGCAGCACGCCCGTCACGCCCAACTGCGCGAGCTCCGCGATGTACGCCGGATCGGGATTGCGCACGATGATGCCGGTGCCGGCGAAGTCGGCCTCGCGATTCAGGATCGTCAGGTCCGACAGGAACTGCACCACCTGGCCGTCGTAGTCGATGTCGAAATACGTCAGCGAGCCCTTGAATCCCGGCAGCGCTTCGGGCGCGTACTCGACACCGAAGCTGCGTGTCTTGGACGTCTCCGGCTCGAGGTTCAGGTTGCCGCCGGAGAGGGTCGCGCCGATGCGCAGCGCGCCGCCCAGCGTCGGGTCGGTGTAGTTCTGCACGAACAGCCGGTTCGAGTTGCCGTAGATCTGGGCGATGCCGGGCGCACGGAATGATTCGCCGTAGCTGGCGCGGAATGTGAGGGAGTCGATCGGCTTCCAGTCGAGACCGTACTTGGGATTGGTGGTGTCGCCGACATCGCTGTACTCGTCATAGCGGCCGGCAACGTTCAGTGTGAGCGAGCGCAGGCCCGTCACGGCATTGCTGCTGCCGAAGATCGGCAGGAACACTTCCAGATAGGCGGAATCGACGTCGCGTTCGAAATCCCGGAACACGCCGTTGACGCCGGTCGTGTAGTTGTAACGCTGGCCCTCGTAGCCCGCGGCGAGGCGCACGGCGCCGCCCGGCAGATCGAACAGCCTGCCGCTGAGCGCGGCTTCCATGACGTGCATGTTCGTGCCGCCCTGGGCGAGCTGGCGGTTGGAGATGATGTCGGCAATGACGCTCTCGCTGTTGCTGCCGCCGAACGGATTCAGAGCGGTCGCCGGATTGCTGCTGGCCAGCGCCGCTGCGAGACGCGGTGCAGCGATCAGCGGATTGTCCGCCTCGTCCTCGTCATGCCCGTACGTGTAGTCGATATCGAGCTGCCAGTCGGCCGGCAGTCCGATCGTCGTTCCGACCGTGATCTGCGCCGCTTCGGAGAAGCCGACGTTGGTGCGCTCCGGCGAATCGTTGCGGAACGAGTACTGCACCACCTCGCACAGCGTACCCGCAGGCACGCCGGCGCTGGCCGGACACGGACTCAGCGTCGCACCCGGCGGCGCCACGAAGAAGGCATTGGTGGAGGGCACGGTGAGCGTGCCGGTCTGATAGGCGGTGCGATTCTCGAACTCGCGCTTCGACCAGAACGCGTTTGCATGCACGCTCCAGTTGTCGGTGATGTCCTGATCGAACGTGACCAGCGCACCATTGCGCTCCTGCTGCGGCAGCAGATCCTGCGACTTGTTCGGATCGCACAGGTTGAACGTCCCCGGCTGCAGGGCGCCGGCATTGCCCGCCGTCACGCCGCCTTCAGGAATGGCGTAACTGGTGGCACCCGCACCGGAGCCCACCACGATGTTGCCCGGCTGGCACAGGCGCGAACGATAGTCGCGACCGCCCTCGTCGCGCAGATCGGCGCGGAAGAAATCGCGGTCTTCGCCGTTCAAGGCGGACCGGAACTGATGCTCGGCAGAGATCGTGACCTGGCCGCTGCCCCAGGTGTGACCGTAGATCAGGCCCACCTGATTCTCGTCCGCATCGTCTGCGACGCCATAACGGCCGCGAATCTCGAAGCCGTCGAAATTGCGTCGCAGGATCACGTTGGCGACGCCTGCAATGGCATCGGAGCCGTAGATCGCCGAAGCGCCGTCGGCAACGATCTCGACGCGCTCCACCGCCAGCATCGGAATCACCGCGGGATCGACCGCCAGACCGCTCGTGCCCTGCGGCACCGCACGATGCCCGTCGATCAGCGTCAGCGTCGCGAACGGCCCGAGCGCGCGCAGGTTGATCGTCGACCCCAGCGTGATGTTGCTGTTGCCGCCGGACTGGCCGCGCGAGTTTTCGGAAATGCCCAGATTGAAAACCTGCGGCACTTCCTGGATCAGTTGCGTCGTGTTGACGACGGCGGAGGTATCGATCTCGGCGCGTCCGACGGCGACGACCGTCGAGCCCACCGGCGCGGTGCCGCGGATGCGGCTGCCCGTGACGACGACTTCAGTCAAGGCGTTCTCTGCTGCCGGCGCCGTCTCTGCGGCCTGGACTGACTGTCCCGCCAGCAGCGCACCGACCATCACGCCCGACAACGCTGGAATGCCTGCACGCGCCGCGCATACGCCGGCAGCGATTCGATACGACTTCATGCCCTTCCCCCTGATCATTTCCACCAGCCTCCCGGCTCGCGGATCGTTTTGTTGCCTGACCCCCGCGGTGCATGCAGCACTCGCAGCGGGACAACTCTAGGGGAGATACTGCAGCGCCGGTAACAGAGTCTGCGTCTGACGGCATAATGAGAAATGATGGCTGCCGCACGCGATCTGCTTGCCCGATGTTCCGACAATAGATGATGATGCAAACTATTCGTAAATCGACGTGTTTACCGGAGCAGTGATGTTTCGCTCTGCGATTGTCGGAGGCGCGAGCGCCCTCTTCATCGGCGCGCTGCTGGCGATCGGCGCGCTGGCCGCCACGCCGGGATCGGGCCATCTGGAGCCGGAACGCCGTCACGCCGAC
>CAYWHG010000117.1:1158-2891 GCA_964457865.1 uncultured Steroidobacter sp. | reverse complement strand
GGACCCGATGTTCGCGCCGGTCGACGGCTCCAATTGCCCGCACCTGCCGCAGGCGGACGAAGCATCGCATTCGTTGCTGTTGCAACGCGGACTGTTTCGCATCTTCCGTCCGTGGCCGCCGCGCGCCGCGGATGGCTCGACCCTCGACCCGCAGTTCTCCATCGAAGTCGTGCGCGATCCGACCGGCTGCAACACCCACCCGCGCTACGGCTTGCTCAGCAGCGAACCGACCATTTCGGTGTATCGACGACCGCGTCCCGTGGCGAACGTGAAATTCCTGACGGCCGTGGGTTTTCCCTTCGAACCGAAGCACGGCCTGCCGCTGCCGCTCGACCCGGAGTCGGGCCTGCCGATGAGCGGCAACCTGATGGCCGACGGTCGCAACGGCACGCTCAGGATCCAGGCACGCGAAGCCATGCTCACGCACCTGCAGACCGGTCAGGTGAACGAGCAGCACGTCCGCGCCATCATCGATTTCGAGAACACGCTTTACAGCGCACAGAGCCATGATCGCTGGGGCGGCGAGCTGACCGCTGCCGGTGCCGACGGCGGTCCGCAAAAGCTGTCGCAGTTTGCGGCGAGTGAGTTGCAGGGAGGCCCGCAGCCCATCTGGAAAGAGTTTCAGGCGTGGCTCGATCTGCCGCCGGCCAGGTCCGGCGAGAACGCGGAGCAGCGCGCCTTCCGCGAATCGGTGGCGCGGGGCGCCAGCAGCTTCGCGACCAGAACCTTCCTGGTCTGGGACGCCGCCGGCATCACCTCGATGGGCTTCGGCAATCCGGTGCGCAATACCTGCGCCTTCTGTCACAACATGCAGCGCACCGGCTTGGATGTCGCGCCGGGCCAGGTGGATCTCGGCACGACCAACGAACCTTTCGCCGATCCCGCACCGGAACTGCCGTTGTTCAAGCTCACGTGCAAGGACGGTTTCCGTCCGCATCCGCACCTGGGACGCGTGGTGTACACGCAGGACCCGGGATACGCACTGACCACGGGCCGCTGTATCGACATCGGCAAGATCACGATCCAGCAGATGCGCGGACTGGCCGCGCGTGCGCCCTATTTCTCTAACGGCTCGGCGCAGACGATTCGCGAGATCGTCGACTTCTACGATCGTCGCTACAACATCGGCTACACCGAGCAGGAAAAGCAGGACCTGGTGAACCTGATGAGCGTGCTGTGATGAACGTCATCTTCCTTCACCGTGCAATCGTCGTGATCGCAGCGGGCCTGTGCGGCACAACGAACGCGGCAGCCGACACCGCGGCGGCCCCGACAATCAAACGCTTCGTCGGCTGCCCGGTCTATCGCGACACGGATGCCGGCAGGAAATCCGGCTGCTGGCTGGTCACCGATCCCGAAGACGGCCGGCAGTACGACGTCACCGATGCGCGCCTCAAACCCATCCTGGGACAGCAAATCCTGGTCGAAGGTATCGTCACGACGACGAATGGCGAGCTGTGCGGTGGCATCGTGCTGCAGCCCGTCGACGTGTCGGTGCTGCCACAGACCTGCAAGGCTCACCTGATCCCCGCCGAAGGTCATCCCGGTCGTCGCTTCGGGCTGCCCGCCACTGTCCTGCAGCCTTCCACCGTGCCGCGCGTCCTGCCGCCACCGCCTTACGAACACCGCAGCTACACCATCGAGTACGAACTCAACAGCGACTTCCTCGTCTACCAGTACGCCGAACTCATCATCGAGCAGGCATCGCTGTACGCGAAAGCCAGCAAACCGCG
>CAYWHG010000117.1:0-1058 GCA_964457865.1 uncultured Steroidobacter sp. | reverse complement strand
GTTGGATACGGGCTGCCGTAGAAGATGGCCAGCAGGTAGGCGGCGGCCGTGCCGGCGAGGATGCTGGCTGCCCGCTCGAACGGGACGCAGAAAGTGTTCTCGCGCGGATCCAGCAGGATCAATGCGGCGAACACGGCGATGCCGGTGAACACGACGGACAGCCAGAACAGCGGCCAGATCGCGTCGCTGCTCCACACCTGCACGAACCCCCAGTTGAGTTCCGATCCCTGATTCGACAGCGGCGACAGCGTGACCAGCACCAGGCCGATGACCGCCAGCGGCATGCCGACGATCTTCTCTTCGACGAAATAGCCGCGCAGTGCATCCTCGTTGCCGTTCTTGGCCACGCGGGTCATCACCGACAGCCGCATGAAATACCCGATGGTGTAGAGCACCACGGCCGCGATGGCGAGCGGCGGCATGTGCAGACCGCCGCGCTCCCACATCGTCAGGGCCATCGCGATGCTGACCAGCACGAGCGCCACCCATGAGTACCAGCGCACGCGACGGCCGGCAATCAGATCGACCACGGGCGCGATGATCAGTACATCGCCGCGCATCAGCAGTTGCATGAACGGAATGCTGACGTTCTCGAACGTCAGCGACAGCGGCACCGTGAACAGCAGCAGGCTGGTGCCGATGCCGGAAAGAAAGGTCCAGCGCGTCGGCGCCGGTATGTTCCAGCCGCCCACCGCAATACGGTGCGCGGAACGCCACCAGCCCGAGGCCCAGACGAACACCACCAGCATTGCGATGCCGATGAGCAGCGTGGCCGGAAGAATTTCCAGACCCGTGAAAGGCCGCCCCAGTTCTTCATTGGGCACCGTCGTCAGATAGCGCGTAATGAGGATGTACGGCACGTACATCACCAGATACAGCAGCGTCGTGATCTCGATCGGCAGTCGCGTCAGGCGCATCTGATCCCCCCGGCACTCTTGCGGTGCTGGGGGAGCATAGTGGAGCGGAGATTGTTTGCAAACCTCAATGGTTCGTTGTGCGAACTGATATCCCGGGACCGGAGAAAAGGAATGGCCGCAAAAGGCGCAAAGAGCGCAAAG
>CAYWHG010000116.1:0-15290 GCA_964457865.1 uncultured Steroidobacter sp. | reverse complement strand
GTGCCCGGGCTGGATCGCAGCGTCAGCGCCTCTTCCGGCGTGACCGTGCCGGCCGCGCGATTCAGCCAGACGCTGCGCGGCTTGCGACCGCGTGCACGCATGTCTTCGGAGAATGACGTGAGCTTCGCAAAGTTCTTTTCGACGCGTGCGCAAACGAACGTTCCCGCGCCCTGTCTGCGCACCAGCAGGCCTTCATCCACGAGGCCATCGATCGCTTTGCGAACCGTAATCCGCGATACGGACAGGTCTTCGGCGAGGTCGCGCTCGGGCGGCAGTGCGTCGTCCGGACCGAGCACGCGCTTCTCGATGGCATCGCGCAGGCCACGCTGCAACTGCTGATAGAGCGGCAGATCGTGCGCTTCATCGAGTCTGGGCAAATGTTGCGACAGCAGTGCCAAGGGGTTCTCCAGAGAAATTCTTGTGCTTGTGTGGTTGCGAAGATGCCACTGTGGTATTACCAATGCAATACCAATGATGTGCTAGAGCAGTGCGTCGCTGGATATAAATTGCTGAAAAACAATGCAAATGACGTGAGGAAAAATAATGGTATCGAACCTGCTTGGCATTTTCAGTTGATTGGTACTATATTGGCCCGCAACTGGTCTGCTGACAAAACAACAGGGGTAGGGTCTCTCATGAACACCAGACGTTCAACGTTGATCGGCACGGCGATTGCGTTCGCCTTGTTCCACCAGTCCGCACCGTCCTTCGCTCAGACGGCTGCCAACGAGCCGGTCGAGGAAATCGTCGTCACCGGCATCCGCGCGAGTATCGAGCAATCGCTCGAGGTCAAGCGCGATGCCGACTCGCGGTTGGAAGTCGTGACTGCGGAGGAAGTCGGCAAGCTGCCGGCACACAACGTGGCCGACGCCCTGCGCGGCCTGCCCGGCGTGAACATCAGCTCGTCCAGTGCCGATGAAGGCGGCTTCGACGAAGCCGACCGCGTCAGCCTGCGCGGCACCAGCCCGAGCCTCACCCAGACGCTCATCAACGGTCACAGCGTCGGTTCGGCCGACTGGTTCGTGCTGAGCCAGGGCAACAATGTCGGCCGCAGCGTCAGCTACACGCTGCTGCCGTCGGAGCTGGTCAGCTCGGTGGAAGTCAACAAGTCCTCGCACGCGAAGCTGCAGGAAGGCGGCACCACCGGCACCGTCAACATCATCACGCGCAAGCCGTTCCAGTTTGCCGAGTCGCTCACGTTCGAGGCTTCGGTCGGCACCGTGTATTCCGACCAGGCCGATCAATACGATCCGCAGCTATCGGGTCTGGTCAACTTCAAGAATGAAGACGGCACCTTCGGCGTGCTGCTGCAGGTCTTCAAGCAGGAGCGCTCGCTGCGCCGCGATGCGCAGGAAATTCCGGGCGGCTTCTTCAAGCTCGGCCGGAATAGCGACGGGACCATCAACCAGCTCGGTATCAGCAATCCGGATCTGGTTGACGTGTATGCCCCGGGCTTGGTCGGTTCGACACTGTTCGAACAGGTCCGCGATCGCACCGGCGGCCTGCTCGAAGTGCAGTTCCGGCCTTCGGACAACCTGACCTTGGGGCTGAGTGGCTTCCTCTCGGACATGGATGCCAACAACTACAACCGCAACTTCATGCTGTGGGGCGGCCACTTTGCCAACAGCCAGGCGCCCTTGCCGGGTTACACGGTCGAGAACGGCGTACTGACCAATGCGACGTATGCAGGCGTACCCGGAACCGACTACGCCGTCTACGACATGATCTATCGCGAAGCCACGGCCAAGAGCAGCTACATCACCTTCGATGCCGACTGGCAGATCAATGACGCTCTGCGCTCCAGGGTGCAGTTGGGCACCACCGAAGGTGAAGGCACGACGGATCGCCAGTTCATTGCCGAAGTGACCACGGCCGGCGGCGGCGGCGCGAGCTGGACCACTCATGGCATCGGCTCGCCGCTCGACTGGAACGTCGGCGGCGATAACACGCCGGCCGGCGTGACCAGTTTCGGTACCTGGGGCAATCAGCAAGTCATTGCCACGGACAAGGAAGACTGGATCAACCTGGATTTCAGTCAGCAACTGGACATCGGACCGCTGACGTCGCTCGACTTCGGCGCCCGCTATGCCGACCACGAGCGTGAAACCCGGTCGCCGGAAGGCGCGAGCCCGGGGGATATCTGGTCGGCGCTCCAGAATGGCGACACCAGCGCCTATCCGAACGACTTCGGCAGCGGCATTGGCGGCAACTTCCCGCGTGACCTGTGGTACTTCACGACCGGCGCGCTGAAGGACGCCATCATCAACAACTCCACCTGGCTGTCGGACAACGACGGCCCGGACGGCCGCCACAACTACGGCGGCGAATGGAAGGTGGCCGAGAAAAACCTCGCCGCCTACGTGCAGGCGAACTTCGCCGGCGAAGCATGGAGCGGCAACTTCGGCCTGCGCTATGTCAACGTCGATCAGGACATCAACTCCTACCAGGCGGTGGCCAGCGCGGCGAATGCCGACGTGAGCAGCCTCTTCGGCAACTGGATCTATCAGAACACCAGCAACGAGCACAGCAAGGTGCTGCCGAGCGCGAACCTGAAGTTCGACATGGGCAGGGACGTGGTGTTCCGCTTCGCCGCTTCGCAGACCATGACGTTGCCGGATTACTCGGCACTGGGCGCGTCCAGTTGGGGTTCGGATCTGAACAAGACCGGCGGCGGCGGCAACCCGAACCTGAAGCCGGTGCTGTCCACCAACTTCGACGGCAATCTCGAGTGGTACTTCATGCCGCGCGGCCTGGTGTCCGTCGGTGCCTTCGCGATGGACCTGAAGGACTACATCGCCTTCGGTACCGAAACACGGATGCTGTACAGCGAACTGACCAATCAGCTCGAAGCGTACAACGTCGCAGTGCCGGTGAACTCCAACGGCCAGGTCACCGGTCTCGAACTCGTCTACGAACAACCCATCGGCGACTGGTTCGGCGTCAACGCCAACTACACCTACGCGGACGGCAAGACCGCGCACACCTGGGCCGACGGCAGCAACAACCTGGTGGGCACGTCGAAGGACACGTACAACGCAGGCGCCTACTTCGAGAACGACATGTTCGGGGCACGCGTGAACTACACGTATCGCACCGCCTTCCTGATCGGTCTGTCGGGCGCCAACCCGTACTACCAGGACGATTTCGGCACGCTGTCGGTGACGCTGAGCTACAAGCCCACCGAGTGGCTGAACATCAGTCTGGATGCGTTGAACCTCAACGACCCGGAACTCACCTACTACCAGAGCGCAGTCATCCCGAGCGCGTTCTACAACAACGGACGGCAGTACTATCTGAACGTCCGGACGAAGTTCTGACGAAGCTGGCCCGCAGCCTGACCGGGCTGCGGGCTTGCTTCCTGTGGGTCAGGCTTTAGCCTGACACTTTTCAGGCCGGCTAAAGCCGGCCCCACAGCCAGAGAGAAATCATTCAACTGCAGAAGTCATGACCCGACAGAAAAAAATCATCGCGTTCGGGTGTTGTGTACTACTTGCAGTGGCCAGTGGCTGCGACCGGCCTGCGTCGGAAAACTCCACTGTTGCTGCGCCCGCGCCAGCGATCATTCCGGCGCCGAGCGAGCTGGCGATGGCGCCAGGACAATTCAATGTCACTGCTTCGACGCCCATCGTCGTCGAAGCGGGCTCTGCGGCAGAGCCCGTCGCCCGGCACTTCATTGATCTGCTGCAGCGAACGCGCGCTCTGTCGTTGCAGGTTGATTCCGCCGCTGCCGCAGAGACGAAAGGCGCAATCGATTTTCAGCTCACGGCCGGCGAGGGCGCCGGGCAGGAAGACTATTCGCTGACCATCTCCCCCGAGCGGATCGTGGTTTCTGCCGGTGACCCTCGCGGCCTTTTCTATGGAGCCGTCACGTTGTGGCAGCTCATGACGCCGGGCGCGGCGGGAGAAGCCATCGCGATTCCGGCGCTGACCATCAACGATTCGCCGCGCTTTCGCTGGCGCGGTCTGATGCTCGACTCGGCGCGTCATTTTCAATCGCCGCAGTTCGTCAAACAGTTCATCGACTGGATGGCCCTGCACAAGCTCAATGTGCTGCATTGGCATCTCGTCGACGATCAGGGCTGGCGACTGGAGGTCAGGAAGTATCCGGAGCTCACCAGCGTCGGGGCCTGGCGCGCCCCGGCGGGGGCGGGCGCAGCGGCGGATATCGATCCTGCAACCGGCAAGCCGCGGCTCTATGGTGGTTACTACACACAGGATCAGGTGCGCGAGATCGTGGCGTACGCGGCGGCACGCAACATCACCATCGTTCCCGAGATCGAAATGCCGGGTCATGCGAGCGCGCCGGTTGCTGCGTATCCGCGGCTCGGTGTGACGGGTACGCACCCGCCGGTGGTGCCTGCCGACTGGGGTGTCTACTCGACGCTCTACAACGTCGATGACTCCACGTTCACATTCCTCGAAGATGTGCTGACCGAAGTCATGGACCTGTTTCCGGGCGAATACATCCACGTCGGCGGCGATGAAGCCGTGAAGGACGAATGGAAGGCGTCGCCGAAGATCCAGGCGCAGATGCGCAAGCTCGGCATCAAGGACGAACACGCACTGCAGAGCTGGTTCATTCAGCGCATCGGGAAGTTTCTCAATGCACACAATCGCAAGCTGATCGGCTGGGATGAAATTCTCGAAGGCGGCCTCGCGCCCGATGCCACCGTGATGTCATGGCGTGGCATCGACGGCGCGATTGCGGCCGCGACTGCAGGACATGACGCCGTGCTGGCGCCGCAGCCGGCGCTGTATTTCGACAATCGCCAGAACGGCCCCAACGATCCATCGCCGGGTCGCGGCTGGGTCATCAGCCTGGAAGACGTGTACCGATTCGATCCGGCGCCGGCAGCGCTGCAACCGGACCAGCTCAGGCATATTCTCGGTGTCCAGGCGCCGATCTTTACCGAGCACATGCGAACCGAACAGCGGGTCGAGTACATGACTTTCCCGCGCGCCGCCGCGCTGGCGGAGGTGGCCTGGTCGCCGGCCGAGCGGCGCGACTGGGCGGATTTCCAGGCCCGATTGCCCGCGCAGTTGCGTCGCTACGATGCGCTGGGAATTCACTACGCGCCCCCTTCGAATACGGCTTCATCCAACTCCCCCTCCCCTGCGGAGCGGGGGAGGGATGGGGAGGGGGCAGCCTCGCGCCGCACCAGCCATCAACTCGAGATGTGCAGCGACAAGCTCGTGCTGTCGCTGACCGACGATGCGCCGGTGGACGGCGATCGCGCCGTGTTCCTGGTCGACATCATGAACCCGTGCTGGATCTTCAAAGGGGCGGACCTGTCGCAGCCGACGACCCTGACCGCGGCCGTCGGACAGGTGCCCTTCAATTTCCAGATCGGCAACGACGTGAAAGCCATTCCATTGCCGAAGCCGCAGACGCCGGAAGGCGAACTCGAGGTTCGTCTCGACAGTTGCGAAGGCGAGAAGCTGGCGACGCTGCCGCTCGCGCCTGCGGTATCGAACTACACGGTGACGTCGCTGCCAGCGGCGAAGATCGCGACGCGCGCCGGCCAGCACGATCTGTGTTTCATTTTCACGCGCAAGGCTGTCGATCCCATCTGGGTGATCGACAGTGTCGAGTTGGCGGCGACCGGGGAGTGACGCGATGTCACGATTGATTCTGCTCGCCCCCCTCGCCGGCTGGAGCGCCCCGCTCGACGAAGCGCCCGATGCCGTCTTCGCCCAGAAAATGCTCGGCGATGGCCTGGTCATCGATCCCATCGGCAATGAACTAGTAGCGCCCTGCGACGGCGAAATCATCTCCATCGCCGCCTCGCATCACGCAATCGCGATCCGCGCGACCAACGGCGCCGAAATCCTGATGCATGTCGGCATCGATACCGTGAATCTCGCCGGTCGCGGCTTCCAGTTGCATGTGGCGCAGAACGCCCGGGTCCGCGCCGGCGATCGACTGCTGTCGTTCGATCTGGAATTGCTGGCGCGCGAGGCGAAGAGCCTCATCACGCCGATCATCGTGACCAATGCCGAGCAGTTCGACATCGTCGTGCGCCACGAGAACCGCGAAGTGGCGACGGGCGATGCCTTGCTGGAGATCGTGCCGAGCGCCGCCGCGATCGCCGCCGCGGCGTCAGGCGCCGGCGAACAGCGCAGCGAGCACATCCGTGTGGTTCACGAGCACGGCATTCATGCACGCCCGGCGGCGTTGATCGCGGGCTTTGCGCGCAGCGTTGCGGCGGAACTGGAAATCCAGGCGCACGGACGCAGCGCCAATCCGCGCAGCGCAGTCGCGCTGATGTCGCTGGGAATTCGCGGTGGCGATGAACTGGTCGTAGTTGCACGCGGTGCCGATGCGGTGGCGGCCATCGCGGGCATTCGCAGACTGATCGAAGGACTCGAACCGCCCGCGGCGGAAAAGCCGGTAGCGACACCCATCCGCACCGCTGCACCGGCACGCGCCACCGACCGCTCGCGCCTGCGCGGCGTCGTGGCGAGTCGCGGGCTCGCGATCGGCAGGGCGTTCTATCTGCGTGAGGCCGAAATCGCCGTCGCCGAAGCCGGTGCCGGCGTCGCGCATGAAAGTACCGAACTCGATCGCGCGCGCTCCGAGGTGCGCGAGCGGCTGACTCAGCTGACGCGCACGGCAGCGCCGACTGCGCGCGAAATCATCGCCGCCCATCTCGAGTTCGTCGACGACTGGGAACTGGTAGCCGCTGCACGCCGCTCGATTGCCCGCGGCAAGAGTGCAGCCTTCGCCTGGCGTCGCGCGGTGCGCGACAGTGCCGACGTGTTGCGCGGCCTCGGCGATGCGCGCATTGCCGAACGGGTCGACGATCTGCTGGATCTGGAACATCAGGTACTGGTGGCGCTGCTGGGCCGGGCGCCGACGGCGCAGGTCGAGATTCCGGATCGCGCCATCGTGCTGGCGGAAGATCTGAAGCCCTCGCAGTTCGTTTCGCTCGATGCGCGCAAGCTTGCCGGCATCTGTCTCGCCGCCGGCGGGCCGACCTCGCATGTGTCGATTCTGGCCGCGGCCATCGGCGTGCCGACGATCGTCGCGGCGGGCGCCGACGTGCTCGATATCGAGGACGGCACGCCGCTGATCCTCGATGCGGAGCAGGGGCTGTTGCGAGTGGCGCCCGAGGATGCCGAACTGGCGGCGACCGAGCGTACGCTCGCGGTGCGCCGCCAGCGACTGGCTGCGGAACGCTCGGCGGCGCAGGACTTGTGTCGTACCGCCGACGGCCAGCGCATCGAGGTGTTCGCCAATCTCGGCTCGCTCGCGGAAACGAGCACTGCCGTGACTCAGGGTGCCGAAGGCTGCGGCCTGCTGCGCACCGAGTTCCTGTTCCTGGAGCGCGAGTCGGCGCCCGACGAACCGGAACAGACGCGTCGCTACCAGGAAATCGCCGACGCCCTCGCCGGACGGCCGCTGATCATTCGCACGCTCGATATCGGCGGCGACAAGCCGATTCCCTACCTGCCGTTGCCCGCGGAGGCCAATCCCGCGCTGGGCCTGCGCGGCATACGCACAAGTCTGTGGCGGCCTGAGTTGCTGCGAACTCAATTGCGGGCGCTGCTGCAGGTGAAGCCTGCAGGCCAATGCCGTGTGCTGCTGCCCATGATCACGGAGGTCGCGGAAATTCGCGCCGTGCGGCATCTGCTTGATGAACTGCGGCGCGAACTCGGCATCGTGTCCGGCGTGCAGATCGGCGTGATGATCGAGACGCCGTCCTCCGCCGTGCTGGCCGATCAGATCGCCGGCGAAGTGGACTTCCTGTCGATCGGCACCAACGATCTCACGCAGTACACGCTCGCCATGGATCGCGGCCATGCCGATCTCGCCGCCCGCATCGATGGGCTGCATCCTGCCGTGCTGCGGCTCATCGGCATGGCGGCCGACGCGGGCGGGCGATTGGAAAAGATGGTTGCGGTCTGCGGTGGACTCGCATCCGATCCCGCCGCGGTGCCGATACTGCTTGGACTGGGTGTGCGCGAGCTATCGGTCGTGCCGTCGATGATCCCGCAACTCAAGGCCATGATCGGCCAGCTCACGCTCGATGATTGCCGCGTGCTGGCACGGCGGGCGCTCGCGCTGGAATCCGCCGCGGCGGTGCGCGAGTTGCTGGCCTCGTCCGCCTCCGATCTGAGGATCGCGTTATGAAACCCTTCGTCATGGAACACTTTGTTGCCGGACTGCAGAAAGTCGGTCGCGCACTGATGCTGCCGATCGCGGTGCTGCCGGTCGCCGCATTGCTGCTGCGCCTCGGCCAGCCGGATCTGCTGAACGTCGCCGCCATCGCAGCCGCCGGCGATGCCATCTTCTCGAACCTCGGCCTGCTGTTCGCCATCGGTGTCGCGGTGGGACTCGCGCGCGAGAACCACGGCGCGGCCGGCCTCGCGAGCGTCGTCGGCTACCTGGTCGCGACGAAGGGCGCGGAGGTGCTGATTCCCGTGCCCGCCGGTATCGGCGCCGATCTGACCGGCCAGGCCGTGGCGCTGGCGGAAGCCGCATTTCGTGCGAAGGAACTCTCCAAGCTCAGCGTTCCCGTCGGCATCATTTCCGGGCTGATCGCCGGCATGCTCTACAACCGCTACAGCGACATCCGGCTGCCGGCGTATCTCGCGTTCTTCGGCGGTCGCCGCTTCGTGCCGATCGCGAGCGGTTTTGCCGGCCTGATCGTCGCGCTGTGCTTCGGTTTCGGCTGGCCCGTGCTGGAGCGCGGCATGGATGCGCTCAGTCAGGCCGTGCTCGGTTCCGAATCCATCGGACTGTTCGCCTACGGCGTGCTCAACCGCGCGCTGATCGTCACCGGCCTGCATCACATCCTCAACAACATCGCGTGGTTCCTGCTCGGCGACTACCACGGCGTGACCGGCGATCTGAAACGCTTCTTCGCCGGCGATCCGGGTGCCGGCGCGTTCATGAGCGGCTTCTTCCCGGTGATGATGTTCGGCCTGCCGGCCGCGTGCCTGGCGATGTATCACAGTGCTCGTCCGGAACGACGCAAGGCCGTCGGCGGCCTGTTGCTGTCGATGGCGCTCACGTCCTTCCTGACGGGCGTCACTGAACCGATCGAGTTCTCGTTCATGTTCCTCGCACCGGTGCTGTACGGAATCCATGCGCTGCTCACGGGGCTCGCCATGGTCGTCATGGATCTGTTTTCGGTCCGCCTCGGCTTCGGCTTTTCCGCCGGCCTGTTCGACTACGTGCTGAACTTCTCGCGCTCGACGCGACCGTTGCTGCTGCTGCCGATCGGCATCGCTTACTTCGCGCTGTACTACGGCCTGTTCCGATTCGTGATCGTGCGCTTCGATCTCAAGACGCCGGGTCGCGACGCGGAGGAAGCGGCCACGCCAGTCGATGCCGCGAGCGATGCGACGCCGGCGCTCGGCTGGATCCGGGCGCTTGGCGGCGCTGCGAATCTCGTGTCGGTCGATGCCTGCACGACGCGACTGCGACTGGTGATTGCGGACCAGGCCGCGGTCAGCGAAGCACTGTTGAAACGACTGGGTTCGCGCGGCGTCGTGCGCCCGTCGGCCAATACGCTGCAGGTCGTGGTCGGCCCGGTCGCCGATCAACTGGCCGGTGACATCCGGGCGGCGATGAATGCCGGGGCTGCGCCCGCGGCGAAGGCCCTGGACGTAGCGGCGTTGACTGCGGCACTTGGCGGTCGCTCCAACATCGTGGCGGTGGAGGTCAGTTCGACCCGCCTGAGCGTCAAGCTGCGCAACGCGGCATCCGCCAGTATCGAGGCCGTCAAGGCGGCAGGCGTGCGCGCCGCCGTCCCGGTGAACGATCTCACCTGGCACGTCATCGTCGGTCCGCAGGCCGAGCAAACGGCACACGCGCTGCGCGTTTCCTGATCGGCATGACGGCAACGAAGCGGATCGCGTCCCTGGACATCCTCCGGGGACTGACGGTCATCGGCATGATCGTCGTCAATGCGGCCGCGGGTCTGCAGCGTTTTCCGGTTCCCGCCGCGCTGCTGCATTCACACTGGATCGGACTCACGCTCGCCGACCTGGTTTTTCCGGCCTTCATTTTCATCGTCGGTGTGTCCCTTGCCGTGTCGATGCCAGCCGCGACACTGGATCGAGCGACGGCCTCGCGAATCGCGATGCGTGCGCTGCGACTGATTCTGCTCGGACTTCTGCTTACGAATATCCATTGGCTCGCCGACTACGACGCCAACACATTCCGCTGGGGCGGCGTGCTGCAGCGGATCGGCCTCGTGTACCTGTTGGTCGCGCCGCTTCATCTGACGCTGTCGACGCGTGGGCTTGCGGTAGTGGCGGCGGCACTGCTGCTCGGCTATTCGGCGCTGTGCTTTCTGCCCGTGCCCGATGGCACGCCGGTCGACTTGCAGGTGGCCGGCGCGAACTTCGTGGCCTGGGTCGACCGCGCCGTGTTCGGTACACATCTCCATGTTCGCGGTCCGCTGGGGTACGACCCGGAAGGATTGCTCAGCACGCTGCCGGCAATCGCCCAAGGGTGCCTCGGCGTCATTGCCGGACGTGCTCTCATGAAATCGGAGTCGACGCGGCCGCTCATGATCGGCGCCGTGCTCTGTGTGATCGCCGGCGGCTTGGCGGCGCTGGTGATTCCTGTCAGCAAGGATCTGTGGTCGGCCAGCTTCGTCCTGCTGACGAGCGGCCTGACGCTGGCGGTCCTCGGTGTGCTGCACGCAAGGGTCGATGTGCGCGGCAGGATGCTTCCGCTGGCCGGCGTGGCCACGGCCTTCGGCATCAATGCCATTGCGGCCTACGTCCTTCACTACGTGACCGCGGGCGTCCTCGACTGGAAAGCGATGGATGCGTTGCATGCGCTGGCGGCACGAATCGTTGGCACGCAGGCAGGTTTCGTCCTGCCGATTGCCGTATTCCTCGCGGCGATCGCCTGGACCATGTGTGGCCTGCGCCGACGTGGCTGGATCATCAGGCTTTAGGTACGCCGATTACGCGCTCCGTCATTCCCGCGCGGGGGATGACGACCTGATTCAGAAAATCAATCACGACGCCGGAACCGTGCGCATGTGCCGACCGTTGGCGGTGGGTTCGTCGCCCCACGTTCAGCCAGGGAGATAGCCTCATGCCACATCCCAGCCAGCCACGTTCCAGCCAGACACGTTCCAGCCGGATAGGCGCGAGGTCGCGATACGGCCTGCCGACTGCAGCGGCAGTCATGTCCGCACTGTTGCTGTCTGCTGCCTCGTTCGGCGCCGACGCGCCGCCATCGAGCTATATGCCTGTCGTGCCGAAGGAGGATTTCGCCACGACGATGCAGCGCATGTCTGCTGCCAAGGCCGGCGTCATGCAGCGTCAGAAAGATCTGCTGAACTCGCGCTATGACCTGGGAAATCGTCCCGCTTCGGGCGTCACCATGTCGAAGGGCAAGGCCGTGCAGGGCGGCGTGCGCGTGAAACTGCCGCGCGGCACGACCTGGGAAAAACTCGGCGGCCTGTCGCCCGAGCAGATCCGCGATCAGGGCGTGTTCCCCGCTGGCTTCCTGCCGCTGTCGCATCCGAATCACCCGGAAGGCGGCATGGTGTTCCCGCAATTCCACATCGATGAAATCAAACGGCAGGAACAGCGCGATCTGACGCGCTTCGATCTGGACTTCGATCTGCCCGATCACTTCCTGCCCGAGTTCCCCGCACCGATCTTCCTCACGACGCGCCCGGACCTGGGCGACGTGTCGCAGGGCAAGCTGGTCACCATCGACAACTTCTACGACCTGTTCAACGGCATTCTCAATCCCAAGCAGATCGAAGGACTGCGCCTGCTGGTGACGCCGTTCCCGCAGCAGCAGTTCAACCAGACCGAGGATCGGCGCACGGTGCGCCCGAGTCGCGGCGTCGCCTGCCTGGATTGCCACGCCAACGGCCACACCAATGCCTCGACGCACCTCGTGGGCGACATCCGGCCGCAGCAGTTCCGTCATCGCATCGACACGCCGACGTTGCGCGGCTTGAACGTGCAGCGGTTGTTCGGTTCGCAGCGTGCACTGAAGACGGTGGAAGACTTCACCGAGTTCGAACAGCGCGCCGCGTATTTCGACGGCGATCCGGTCATCGCCACCAAGAAGGGGGTGAATGTCCTCGAACGCGGCAGCCAGGTGCACTTCATGGCGGAGTTCCAGGCGCTGCTGGATTTTCCACCCGCACCGAAGCTGTCCGTCGTCGACGGCAAGCTCGATCCGCGCAGGGCGAGTGCCGAAGAACTGCGCGGCCAGGAAGTGTTCTTCGGCAAGGGCCGCTGCTCGACCTGCCACGTACCGCCGTACTACACGGACAACCTGATGCACAACTTGCAGACTGAACGCTTCTTCAAGCCGGTGGACGTCAATGGCCGGTTCGCCAGCGCCGACGGTCCGATCAAGACCTTCCCGCTGCGCGGCATCAAGGACTCGCCGCCGTACCTGCACGACGGTCGTCTGCTGACGCTCGACGACACTGTCGAGTTCTTCAACCTCGTGCTGGAGACGAAGCTGACCGCGCGCGAGAAGGCCGACCTGGTCACCTTCCTGCGGGCGCTGTAGTCGAACGACGCGCTCCAGAGAAGAGGATCTCCACGGGGAACACGGGGAACACGGGGTCGGAAGAAGGCATTCTCTCGGCCTTTTTCATTCCCCGTGCTCCCCGTGTCCTCCGTGGAGACATCTCTTCCTTCTGCAGTCCTCCGCTTGCGCCACGACACCGCGTGTGCAGAATCGCGCCACAACCATAACGACAGGGCAGGGGTGGGAGGATGGCCGCGCAGGGAACTGCAGCTTCGCCGCGGACGCTACGCAAGGTGGTGTTCGCGAGCCTGATCGGCACCACGATCGAGTGGTACGACTTCTTCCTCTACGGCGCGGCGGCCGCGCTGGTGTTCAATCGCCTGTTCTTTCCGGAAGCCGATCCGCTGGTCGGCACGATGCTCGCCTTCGCGACCTATGCCCTCGGCTTCATCGCGCGTCCACTGGGCGGACTCGTCTTCGGTCACTACGGCGATCGCATCGGTCGCAAGAAACTCTTGATGGTGAGCCTGGTGCTCATGGGCGTGGCGACCGTTCTGATCGGCTGCCTGCCGACCTATTCGCAGGTCGGCGTGCTGGCGCCGCTGCTGCTGGTTTTTCTGCGGCTGGTGCAGGGGTTCGCGGTCGGCGGCGAATGGGGTGGTGCGGTGTTGATCGTTGCAGAGCACGGCGATGCGGCGCGACGCGGCTTCTGGGCGAGCTGGCCGCAGGCGGGCGTGGCTGCCGGCAATCTGCTGGCTGCAGCCGTGCTGGGCGTCATGGTCGCGATGCTGAGCGAAGCGGATTTCCTTGCCTGGGGCTGGCGCATTCCCTTCCTGTTGTCGGTCGTGCTGATCGCCGTCGGCTGGTGGGTTCGCACGACGGTGGAGGAGAGCCCGGCGTTCGCGGAAGTGCGTGAGGATCGGCAGACCCGCAGACTGCCGGCGATGGACGCACTGCGCACCCGCCCGCGAGCGTTGCTGACAGGCGCGGGACTGCGGATCGCCGAGAACATTTCGTACTACGTGATCACTGCGTTCTCGATCACCTACATCACGGAAGTCGTCGGCATGTCGCGGCAGGTGGCGTTGAATGCGGTGCTGATCGGCTCGGCAATCCAGTTCCTGTGCATTCCCGCCTTCGGTGCATTGTCGGATCGCATCGGGCGACGACCGGTCTATGCCATCGGTGCGCTCGGCACCGGCGTGTGGGCGTTCGTCTTTTTCTTTCTGCTCGACAGCGGCGTCACCACCGCGGTCGTCATTGCCATCGTCGTCGGTCTGGTGCTGCACGCCGCGATGTACGGTCCGCAGGCGGCCTTCCTCGCCGAGATGTTTCCGACGGCGATTCGCTATTCCGGCGTATCGCTCGCGTACCAGGCGACTTCCATCGTGGCGGGCTCGCTCGCGCCGATCATCGCGATTGCGCTGCTGCGGGAAACGGGATCGGCGCATGCCGTCGCCGTGTATGTGGCGATTGCCTCTGCGATCAGCCTGATCGCGGCACTCGTGGCCAGGGAAACCCGCGGCAAGACCTTCGCGGAGATCGATGCACAGTAACGGCGCCGTGACAACGCGGGACAGGTTCCTATATATAGAGTCATCAACGTCCATCCCGAACAAGAGGCGCTCATGAAGTCGTTTCGCTCATGTGTTCTGCTGCTGGCGCTCGTCATTGGAGTCACGGCCTGCGACAGGCCGCCATCGCCATCGCCATCGCAAGACGCGGCGACCGCGCCAGCCACGCTCGCCGGGGCCATTGCGACACGTGCTCCCTACGGAACGCTTGCCGACGGCACCGTCGTCGAATCTTTCACGCTGACGAATCCATCCGGCATGAGCGTCAGCGCCATCACGTATGGCGCCATCATCACTTCGCTGCAGGTGCCTGATCGCAGCGGCAAGCTGGAAGACGTCGTGCTCGGTTTCGATTCGCTCGACGGCTATCTCAAGGGCACTGCCTATTTCGGCGCGGTGATCGGTCGCTACGGCAATCGCATCGGCGGCGCGAAATTCGCGCTGGATGGCCAGACGTACCCGCTCGCCGCCAACAACGGACCGAACTCATTGCATGGCGGACTGAAGGGCTTCGACAAGGTCGTCTGGCAAGGCGAACCATTCGAGCGCGATGGCAATGCCGGTGTCGTGTTCACGTATACGAGCCCGGACGGCGAGGAAGGTTTTCCCGGCACGTTGAGCGTGCAGGTGACGTACACACTCACTGGCAAGAACGAACTCGCGATCGACTACAGGGCGACCACCGACAAGCCGACGGTCGTCAATCTCACCCAGCATTCGTACTTCAATCTGAGGGGCGACGGCTCAGGCGACGTGCTCGGCCACGAACTGATCATCGACGCGGATCGCTACAGCAACGTCGACAAGGATCTGATCCCGCTGGACGACCCCGTGACCGTCGCAGGGACGCCATTCGATTTCCGCACGAGCACCGCCATCGGCGCACGCATCGATGCCGACGACGAACAGCTCCGTCTCGGCAGCGGCTACGACCACAACTATGCGATCAATCGATCGGGCCCCGGACTCGTTCGTGCCGCGCGCGTCGTCGAGCCGAAGAGCGGACGCACGATGGAGGTATTCACGACCGAGCCCGGCGTGCAGCTCTACACCGCCAATCATCTCGACGGCGTGCGCGGCAAGGCCGGTCACGTCTACAACAAACGCAACGCGTTCTGCCTGGAAACGCAGCACTATCCGGATTCGCCCAACAAGCCGTCGTTCCCGTCGACGACGCTGCGGCCGGGGGAGACTTATGAGTCGCGGACGGTGTATGCGTTCGGGGTGCACTGAAAGACAAGGAA
>CAYWHG010000115.1:0-15364 GCA_964457865.1 uncultured Steroidobacter sp. | reverse complement strand
CGCTCGACGTTCTCCAGCACCACGATGGCGTCGTCGACCACGATGCCGATGGCCAGCACCATCGCGAACAGCGTCAGGGTGTTGATCGAGAAACCTGCCAGCCACAGGCCGGCGAACGTGCCGATCAACGAGACCGGTACCGCGATGAAGGGAATCAGCGTCGCGCGCCAGGTCTGCAGGAACAGGAACACGACCAGGATGACCAGCACGCCGGCTTCGAGGATGGTCTTGGTGACTTCCTTGATGGAGGCATCGACATAGCGCGTCGGGTCGAACGGCGTACGGAATTCGACGCCGGGCGGGAACGTCGCCTGCAGTTCATGCATGCGTGCGCGAACCGCCGCCGCGACATCGAGCGCATTGCCGCCGGACTGCAGGAAGGTGGCGATGCTGACCGCCGGGCTGCCGTTGAGCGTATTGATGCTGTCGTAGTTCTGTGCACCGAGCTCGATGCGCGCGACATCTTTCAGTCGCAGCGCGCCGTCGCCGGCATCGGCACGAATCACGATCTCGCCGAACTCTTCGGGTTCGACGAGCCTTCCGCGCGCGGTAACGGTGTAGACGAGCTCCTGGCCCTTGAGTGCGGGTTCTGCGCCGATCTTGCCGGCCGCGTATTGCGCGTTCTGCGCGCGCAGCGCATTGGCGACGTCCGTGACGGTCAGTCCCAGCTGCGCGAGACGATCCGGCCGCAGCCAGATGCGCATGGAATAGTCGCGCACGCCCAGGACGTTGACTTCCGCGATACCCGGAATGCGCTTGAGTTCGTCGACCAGCGAGATGGTCGCGAAGTTCGACAGAAAGAGCGTGTCGCGACTGTTGTCCGGCGACACCAGCGACACGATCAGCAGGATGTCCGGCGAACGTTTCTGCACGGTCACGCCATTGCGGCGCACCTCGTCCGGCAGACGGGGCAGGGCCAGCTGCACGCGATTGTTGACGTTGAAGACGGCCGTGTCGATGTCGGTGCCGACATCGAAGGTCGCCGTGATGGACAGATCGCCGGTCGACGAGGCGGACGAACTGAAATACAGAAGATGCTCGACGCCCGAGAGCTTCTCCTCGATGGGCGCGGCCACGGTCTCGGCGATCGTCTCCGCGCTCGCCCCGGGATAGCTGGCGCTGATCACCACGGTGGGCGGTGCGATCTCCGGATACTGGGCCAGCGGCAGCGAGAAGCTGGCGACCAGGCCGGCAATGACGATGACGATCGAGATGACGCCGGCCAGCACCGGACGATCGATGAAGAACTTCGAGAACATGTCAGCGCGCAGCCGAGGCAGTGCTGATCGACGTGTCGTCGACGGCGGCTGCCGGTGCGGTCTGCACTGGCGTCCCCGGATTCAGTTTCATCAGGTTGTCGACGATGATGGTGTCGCCGGCCGCGAGGCCGCTGCTGATGATCCAGTCGTTGCCGGCCCAGGTGCCGGTCTCCACCGGCTGCTGCATCGCCTTGCCCTGTGCATCCACGGTCCACACGTAGCGGCTCTGGTTGCCCTGTACGACAGCGATCTGCGGCACGGTGATGACCTGCCGCGTGCCGGCGCCGATCCGCACGGTCGCAAACTGGCCCGGCAGAATGGCCAGTTTCGGGTTCGGAAATTCCGCACGCAGTTGCACGGTGCCGAGCTGGCGATCGACCGTCGACCCAGCGAAGTTCAGGTGGCCGGTTGCCTCGTAGGGTTTACCGTCGGCCAGAATCAGCACAACCGGCATATCGCCGCCGTTGTCGTTGCGTCGCAAGCCTGCGTGCTCCGCTTCGGACAGCGCAAAGCGCACCCAGACGGGATTGGTCTGCGAGACCGTCGTCAGCAGGCTCGTCTCCGTGTTTGCCGTGACCAGGCTGCCTTCCGAATGCATGGCGCGTCCGGTCATGCCGCTGATCGGCGCAGTGACCGAGGTATAGGACAGATTGAGTTGCGCCTCGCGCACACGCGCCTGTGCGGCGTCATACACCGCCTGAGCCGTTCGATACGCCGTCTCTGATTCCTCGGCCACGCGCTTGCTGACGGCGGAGTTCGTGTACAGCCCGGCGACCCGCTCCGTTTCGCGACGCGACTGATCGCGGGTCGCTGTCGCCTGATCGGCATCGGCCTTCGCATGGGCCAGCGCAATCTCGAACGGGGCGCGTTCGATCTGGAACAGGGGAGCGCCGGCCTTGACGTAGGCACCTTCCGAATAGAGACGCTTCTCGATGATGCCGGAGACCCGCGCCCGGATCTCGACCTCCTTCGCTCCCTCGGTGCGGCCGACCGCTTCGAGCGTGATCGGCACGCTGCGCTCGCTGAGCGTCAGTGTCGTCACCGGCACCGGGCCCTCCCCATGACCGTCGTCCGAGCGGTTGCAGCCGGTGAGGGCGGACATGCAGATCAGAACGACGGTGCACGCGCGGAGAACGGGAGGATGACGCACGGGAAGGCTCGGCAGGAAGGGAAGGCCGTTTAGTGTAGCAATCGCTACACCAACTGCCAGCGGGACTTGACGCAGTCAGCGGTCGGATCAGTCACGCATTCATCTTTTGGATGAATGGCGTGGTGACACGCAGCAGAGCGTCCCAAGGCATTCGCCAATCGCGTCGGCGCAGTGTGATGCGCTGCACGCGCATTCGCCGGCAGCGTCAGCGGCAGCGCGATTGCCGAATCGTGCCGATTGCGCGCGACGTCACATTGCACCGGCCGCAATGCGTGCACGCGTCACCCGTGGTCTGAGGGTCGCGTCACAGATCGCAATCGCTACCCGCCGCATATCCCATTTGGGGTATGCGCATGCAAAACCCCCTCACTAATTTCCGCCGCACAGCGCGACCCGTGTCGTGCAACGACTCGAAAGAATCCGTTCACTTGTGCAGGAGAGATAGTAGTGATGAAACCGTATGAGCCCGCTGGCCGGCCGGTCCGGCTCGGCGCCGTCATTGCGCTGATTCTGGCCGCGAGCCAGCTGACTGCGTGCGGCGGCAGCGACAACGATTCGCCGACGCCGCCGACTGGAACCGAGCAGCCGCCATCACCGCCGCCGCCGCCTCCGCCCCCACCGCCACCGCCACCTCCGCCACCCCCGCCTCCGGCGATGGTGAGTCTGACGTTGACGGGCAAGGTGACCGACGAGCCGATCGCGAACGCGGAAGTCACGGCGACCGTGGGCACGCAGCAGCCGTTCACCACGACGGCCGGTGCGGACGGTTCATACAGCCTGACAGTCGAAATCCCGGCAGCCAATGCCGGTGACTTCGTCACGCTGCACGCACGCGGCGTGGGCGATCAGTCCTTCGTCGAATTCACCTCGCTGGCGGGCTCGTTCCAGACGCTGCTGCAGGCGGCCGGCGATGACGACACGCTCACGAGCAGCGAAAGCTTCACCACCCAGATCACCAACGTCAGCACCGCGCAGGCAGTGTTCCTGCAGCAGGCCAACGGCGGCGATCCGATCACCAGCGAAGCCGCGCTCAGCAGCGCAGCGCTGCAGGTCAATGCGCAGGACGTGCTGGATCTCGCCGCTGCGATCAAGCTCGCCGTCGACCGGGCGGACAGCAATCCGCTGCCGTCGGGCACGACGTCGATTCTCGCGCTCGCCAGCAATCCGACCGCACGCCAGGCGTTCATCAACCAGGTCTACGAAAACAGTCCCTCGGCGTTCGCTGCCGCACAGGTGGCGATTGCGCGGGATGCGGATCTGATCCAGAGCGATGGCACGCTGCAACGCTATCTCGACAACGAAGGGTTCACCACCGCGATGCTGTCGAGCGATGCACTGTTCACGTTCAACTACACGGGGCGCATTGCGCACTTCGATCTGTACGCAGGCGGCACGGGCTCGGAAAGCGGCGAAACGTACGATCAGAGCTTCACCTGGGCGCTGGACGGTTCGACGATCAAGGTCACCTACAACCAGCCTGTCGTTACTGAAAGCTGGGATACCGTTAGCTGCGGCGACGTGCCCAAGCAGTACCGGGCGACCTACACGAACGCGGGCGTGGAACTCACGTTCCTCAGCTCGAACTCGGTGGCAATCACGCAGACCAGCAACATCCAGTACGACGATGGCGCGTGCTCGTCGCTGAACGGCCCGCAGACTTCGACGGTGGCGCGCACGGTGCTGTCGATGGACAACTTCCAGGTCATCGACGTCGAAGAGCTGAAGGGCAATGCGCAGACGATCTATGTCTGGGACAACTCGCAGCAGGCGGTCATCGCCGACATCGCCGAAGTCCATGCCGACGGCACGGGTCGGGCGCTGCTCACCGGTCAGGACTTCATTTGGGAGATGAATGCGGACGGCGGTCCGGAAGAGAACGGCAAGATCTTCCATGCCGAGTTCGACGGCTGGAGCGCCGAGTATCTGTTGTTCCGCGACATCGACGAACTCGCAAGCGACATCTTCTGGGAAGTCCGCGTCGGCACCGATGGCGACGGTGGCGTCTTCATGGGCGCAGGCGCGTCGGTGTTCGCCGATCCCGAGTACGCCGTGGAGTTCACCGCGGCAGACGTGGTCGGCCGCTTCTACCAGTTCGGCAAGGGCGACGAGACCGTGAACGATCCGCGGCTCGACGGTTTCCGTCTGCGCTTCGATGCAGGTGGTACGGGGGCCGAGGAAGTCGACTCCATCAATGCGAACGACAATGTGGTGCTCGACGCGTCGAGGACATTCCGCTGGAGCATCGATGAAGGTCCAGTCGGTGTGGAAGTGGTGGTGAGTCGCACGTACGACACCGGCAACGGCTCGTACAACTGCGAACTCGGCGCCACGCTCGGCTGCTACGCCTTCGACGAACGCCGCATCATTCCGATGGTGGCGAACGACGACAACCGCGTGTACTGGCTGGAAATCCGTCACTCGGCGCCGGCGATCGGACTGACGGCGGCCGATGATCAGGAGCCGACGTATCTCGTGCGCTTCTACGACTACGAGCCGTTGTCCGCGGCGCCGGTCGGCGTGAGCGCCAAGATCAAGGGCGGCGCGAAAGTCACGAAGCAGCGCGAGCTGCTGCGCGGGCTCATCAATCGCTGATGGTCAGCAGGAAGACTTCGGGATGAGTCACGAAAGGGGCGCATTGCGCCCCTTTCGCCTTTTCGATGGGCGTCATCGCAGGAGAACAGGGCTATCCTTGCGCCATGAAAATCGCCAAGCCCCTGCTGCTCATCACGACCCCCATCGGCCTCGCCTTCGGGCTCTATGAGGCGTATCGCCTCGCCGGCGGCCTGGTGTTTCTCATGGCCGCCATGATCGCGGTGATCGGTGTGGCGATGGGGTCGGTGGTGATGACGATCAGGAGGGAAAAAAGGCAGGAAGAAGAGAAGCGCAAGGAGAGTGATGAGGTGATCGGGTGATGAGGTGATCAAGCAAGATCCAGATGCCCGACCGGTCACCCCATCACTTCATCACCTCATCACCTCATCACCTCATCACCTTCTCCTCTCAATCACCATGCTCTGGATCGCCCGCCCGAAATAGCCGCGTTCATCGCCGAGCTTCGCGAACGCGAGTCCCGCGCCTTCATCGCCGAGCCAGGTCTGCGCATCGAGCAGGATCCATTCGCCGACGGGCATGCGGGCCAGGCTGATGGTGAGATCCGCGTTGATGAACGTCCATTCGTTGAAATCCAGCACTGACGACACGCCATTGCAGAAATCGCTGGTCATTGCGGCGCGCGTGAGCGGCGAGAGCGGCTGGCCTGCAACCACCGGTCGCTCCGCACGGAACCACACGGCGCCGGGTCCGGGCTGACGAAAGCCGCCGCGCACCACCCGCAGCGATAGTCCGTGGATGAAGGCATTGGAGTGGCCGCCGAGCAGCTGTGTCGGCGTCCGGCCGGCCTCCGGTCCCGGCAGTTCGATGCGTTCGTGTCCCGCGTGTTCCGGCAGCGTCGCTGTGTCGGTGCGGATTTTCAGCACGCTGGCGCGCGTCACTTCGACGCCGCGGTCGAGCAGCGAGATCGAACACAGCTGGATCTTGCGTCCCTCGCGTACGACCTCGCTGCGGATTTCGAGCGGCGCGATCGGCACCGGTCGCAGCAGATCGATCGTGATGCGTGCCACACGCATGGGCTCGCGGGTCGCGATGTTCTCCGCGGCCCAGGCCACCAGCGAAGCGGGCGCGCCGCCATGCTGCATGTCGGGGCTCCACGGTCCGGCCGCGGACGGGTCCGTGTGGGCGATGTTGCCGTCGATTCGATAGAGAGGGTTCATGCGTCTGCCATGGATCGGTCTGCTTGGGTCTGCTTCAGGGCGCGAGTTGGCGCAGCAGGTCGGCGCTGGCGGCGTCGGCCGGGAAGAACGCTTCGATCGCCAGCTCCGACAGGGTCACGTCGATGGGTGTACCGAACACGGTGGTCGTGCTGATGAAGTTGAGTATGCCCGCGGGTGTGGTGAAGCTGAACGGGATCGCGACCGCACTGCCAGGCAGTTCCGACGCGGGCGTCGAGGGCGACGGATAGGCCAGCAGCTCTTCGAGAAGTTCGCTGAGCGTCAGGTCCGCGGAGACCTCGATCTGGCGCCGCAGGCGCGCGAGCAAATGCGTGCGCCACTGTGCATGGTTGGCGATCCGCGGTGCGAGACCTTGCGGATGCAGGCTCAGGCGCAGCACGTTGATCGGCGGCTGCAGCAGCGCCGGACTCGCGCCGGCCAGGAACGGGCCGATGCTCGCGTTCGCGGCCACCAGGTTCCAGTGACGATCGACGGCGAGCGCAGGGTAGGGCTCGTGTCCCTTGAGCACCAGATCGACGGCCTCGCGTGCCGCGGCGAGGGCCGGATCGTCGAGCGGGCGTGTCGAGAACATCGGTGCAAAGCCGCCGGCGACGAGCAGCGTGTTGCGTTCGCGCAGCGGCACATCCAGCAGCTCGGCGAGATGCAAGAGCATGTCGCGGCTCGGCTGTGCGCGACCGGTTTCGACGAAGCTCAGATGTCGCGTCGAGACGTTCGCATGCAGCGCGAAATCGAGCTGGCTCAGGCGGCGTCGCTGGCGCCATTCGCGCAGCAATGCGCCGACCGGTCGCGAGAGTGCGGGTGTGGCTGCGATCATGATTCCTCCTTTCCCGACGGCGCGAGTGTGCCGATTACCTCGCCGGTAATCGACCCTCGCCGGGCGCCGGCCGATCATGCGTCGTCGCCGCCGTCAGTGAATCGCATCGGTCGCGGCGACAGCCGATGCGCCAATGTGAGGATGCTTGCCATGTCGACAGATCGATCCACCCTGTTCCTGCGTCGCGTGCTCCTGCTCGATGCCGTCGCGAGCGGCGGCATGGGACTGCTGGCCCTGTTGTTCGCCACGCCCGTCGCCGCATTGCTGGCGCTTCCCGAGACACTGCTCACGCAGGTCGGCTGGATCCTGCTGCCCTTCGCCGCCTTCGTCGGCTACCTCGCCTCGCGGCCGGTGCCGCCGCCGGCCGGCGTCTGGATCGTCATCGGACTGAATGTCCTGTGGGTGATCGACAGTGTGCTGATCCTCGTCACGGGCTGGGTGCAGCCGAACATTGCCGGATACATCGTGCTGGTCGGTCAGGCGCTGGCCGTCGCGCTGTTCGCCGAACTCGAATATGTCGGGCTGCGTCGCAGCCGGCGTGAGGCAATTCCGACCGCCTCGTGAGGCGTCGCCTGGAACGGATCGGGCGTTCAGGGATTGATAGGGCAGGCAACCATCGATGGAGACCTGACCATGCGCCCGATCCTGATTGCTTCGCTTCTTCTGTTGTGTGCCGCCGGTTGCAGCCGGACGGCCGATACCGATCATTCCGCCGCCGCGCCGCCGGCGCAGACCACGCCGCCTGCCATCGCCGACACCGGCGCGCCGCCCGGGGGACAGCCCGCCGTCGGCGCCGTGGCCGAACTCAAAGCCACCAGCGGCAACGGCGTATCGGGCACGCTGATGTTCTCGCCCATGGGCGACGGCGTGCATATCAACGGCTCGATCAAGGGCCTCGCACCGAATTCGACCCATGGTTTCCATGTGCACGAGAACGGCGACTGCAGCGCGCCCGATGCCAGCAGCGCCGGTGCTCATTTCAATCCCACGCAGCAGCCTCACGGCGATCCCGCGGGAGACGCTCATCATCTCGGTGACATGCCGAACGTGAGCGCCGATGCGGAAGGCTCGGCCGAACTGGATGCTCACGTTTCCGGCTTGACGCTGCGCACGGGGCAGGCAGACGATATCGCCGGCCGATCGATCGTCGTGCACGAGAAGGCCGACGATTACCGGTCGCAGCCGGCGGGCGATTCCGGCAATCGCATCGCCTGCGGGATCATCAAATAACCAACAGGGGACTTCTTACGCATGCTGTCTGCAATCATGGCGTTCCTGCATCACGCGGCAGCATTCGTCCTGTTCGGTGCCTTGATGGCGCAGATGGTCCTCACCCGGGGCGAGTTCAGTCTCGCCTCGGCGCGCTCGCTCATGCGCATGGATGCAGCCTATGGCGCCTCCGCGCTGCTCCTGTTGGTGGTCGGGTTCGGCAGGGTCTTCCACACTGAAAAGGGCGCTGCCTACTACTTCGGCAGCGCCCCTTTTCTCATCAAACTGTCGCTGTTCGTCATCGCCGGACTGCTGTCGATCAAGGCGACGCGCGAGTTCCTGTCCTGGCGCAGGGCCGTGCGCGAGCAGCGCCTTCCGGACTTCGACGAGGCGAAGCGCCGCTCGATCCGTCTGTTCATCCACATCCAGCTCACGCTGATGCTGGGCATCATGCTGTGCGCGGCATTGATGGCACGCGGCATAGGCTTTATCGGTTGATTGCGCGGTCCCGCATAAGCTGATTCACTGCGCGCCCGTTCCCGTCGGGCATCCGCATCTTGGCATCCGAACAGACAACGACGAACGCGCAGCCGCGCTCGTTCGCGGCCCTGCATCACCCCGGCTATCGCGCCTACTTCTTCAGCATGGCCGGCGCGATGATGGCGGACAGCATCGAGCACGTCATCAGCTACTGGGTCATCTTCCAGAAGTTTCATTCGCCGTATCTCGCAGGCTTTGCAGTGGTCTCTCACTGGGTGCCGTTCCTGGGTCTGTCGGTGTTCGTCGGTGCGCTGGCGGATCGCTTCGATCCGCGGCGGCTGATCCAGATCGGCATGGTGCTGTTCATGCTGGTCTCGATTGCCTGGGGCCTGCTGTTCATGACCGATACGTTGCAGATGTGGCACGCGATCGTGCTGCTGATTCTGCACGGCGTCGCCGGCGTACTGTGGAGTCCGACCTCCCAGGTGCTGCTGCACGACATCGTGCCGCGCGAGCAGTTGCAGAGCGCCGTGCGGCTCAACGCGACGTCGCGCTACCTGGGTTTGCTCGCAGGTCCCGCGGTGGGTGGCGGCATCCTGCTGCTCATGGGTCCATCGTACGGACTGCTTTTCAACGCGCTGATCTACCTGCCGACCATCCTGTGGCTGTGGAAGGCGCCCTACGGGCCGAAATTCCGCAAGGAACAGTTGCCGGTGCGCGCCATTCGCGGCTGGGCGGACATCGTCGATTCCATGCGCAAGGTGGCCGCCGATCGCACGCTGCTGTCGATGACGCTGCTGGCCGGTGGCGCCTCCATGCTTGTCGGCACGGCATACCAGGCCCAGATGCCCGAGTTCGCCAGCGATCTCGGGCACGCCGATGCGGATTTTTCGTACAGCCTGTTGCTCGGTGCCGATGCCGCCGGTGCCCTGTTTGCAGGTCTGTTGCTGGAGAGTCGGGGTCTGTTGCAGGCGAAAGTGCGCACGGCCTTCGTACTGGCCATCGTCTGGTGCTGTGCGCTGACCGGTTTCGCGCTGTCGCGCACCTACCCGTTGTCCATGCTGCTGCTGTTCATCGCCGGCTTCGTTGAACTGTCTTTCAATTCCATGGCACAGACCCTGGTGCAGCTCAAGGCGCCCGCGGACATTCGCGGCAAGGTGATCGGGGTCTACTCGATGGCCGCGCTCGGCATGCGGGCAGTCAGCGGCGTCACGGTCGGCGTCGTCGGCGGTCTGATCGGGGTCCATCTGTCGCTGGCACTGAGCGCCACTGCCCTGCTGGTCGTGATTCTCGTGCTGCTGGCGTTCAGCATGAGATTGCGAGACTGAACCGGCTGCTTGCTATATTGCCGCCAGCCTGTCTCCCGGCGGTGCACACAACATAGGGTCCAACGATGAAGAATGGCATGAAGAACGGATCGATCGGCGCGACCGGCATCGTCCTGCTGGCATCGCTGTTTGTGTCTCTGCCGGCACAGGCGGCCGAGCGCGGCTTTTATGTCGGTGGATTCTATGGTCAGACGAAGACCAGCCTCGATGCAGGGAATTTCGATCTGATCGCGCTCGGCATCTACGACGCCTACGCGTTCACGCCGGAAAGCTCCAGCTTCTCGCTGGATGAAAAGGATTCGGGCTATGGCTTCGTGGGCGGCTATCGCTGGCTGAAGAACCTGGCCTTCGAAGCGGCCTATGTCGATCTGGGCAAGTACAGCTATCGCGACGAGAGCCTGGGTTTCTTCACCGATCCCGACGAAGGCAATATCGATGCAGCGGTCGGCCAGAAGCTGAACGTCAAGGAGTCCGGGATCATGCTCTCCGCGCTGGGTATCCTGCCGCTGAGCTATCGCTCCGAACTCTACGCGCGCGGCGGCGTGCTGTTTTCCACGAGCGAGATTTCCGGATCCATCCACGACGAGTTCAACAGCGTGAGTCTCGGTTCGAATTCCGATTCGGGAACGGACTGGCTGGTCGGCGTCGGCGCCAGCTTCACGGTGGCGGAGATCTACGCGCTGCGGCTCGAATATCTGCGCGTCTTCGACATGGGCAACGCAGACATCTGGGGCGAATCGGACGTCGACATGGTGAGCCTGGGTTTCACTGTCACGTTCTGAGCGATCCGGCGGCCAGGACTTCCACTGGCTGATGCCGGCCGATCTCCGCACACAACTGCTGCGGATGCCGTAACCGCCAGATCGCGAGATCGGCACGCAGCCCCACGCGCAGCACGCCGCGATCGTGCGCCAGCCCCAGCGCCTTCGCGGCGTGGCGCGTAACCCCATGCAGCACTTCCGTCGGCGTCATCCGGAACAGCACGCACGCCATGTTCATCGCCGTCAGCAGCGAAGCCAGCGGCGACGTGCCGGGATTGCAATCGCTCGACACCGCCATCGCCATGCCGAGCGGACGCATGCGCTCGATGGGCGGCAATTGTTTCTCGCGCAGGAAATAGAACGCACCGGGCAGCAACCCGGCGACCACGCCGGCCTGCGCCATGCGTTCGAGTGAGGCGTCGCTGGCGTACTCCAGATGATCGGCCGACAGCGCGCCATGCTGCGCCGCCAGCGCACCACCGCCGCAATCGCTCAGTTGATCTGCGTGCAGGCGGACGGGCAGTCCCATTCGTGTCGCGCAGTCGAAGATGCGCGATGTCTCTTCGGCGGTGAAGGCAATGCGTTCGTGATAGGCGTCGACGGCGTCGGCAAGATGTTCGGCGGCGATCGCCGGCAGCATTTCGTCGATGAGCAATCGCACGTAGTGCTCGCGCCGGTCGGCGTAGTCGGGCGGCAAGGCGTGTGCGCCGAGGAAGGTGTTGACGACGCTGATGCCCAGCTGCTGCCCCAGCAGGCGACCGACACGCAGCATCTTCAGTTCGGTGGCGACATCGAGTCCGTAGCCTGATTTGATTTCCAGTGTCGTCACGCCTTCGGCGACGAAGGCTGCGGCGCGCGGCAGGGAGCAGGCGAGCAGTTCGTCGGCACTCGCGGCGCGTGTCGCACGCATCGTCGAGAGGATGCCACCGCCGGCTCGCGCAATCTCCTCGTACGTGGCGCCGCGCAGCCGTGCCTCGAACTCCTGAGCACGATCGCCCGCGTAGACAAGATGAGTGTGGCACTCGATCAGCCCCGGCGTGATCCACAACCCGGCGGCGTCGCTGACCTGCAGGGCCGACCATCGCAGCGTCGACAGTTCGCTGCGCGTGCCCAGCCAGGCGATGCGGCCGTCGCGAATCGCTAGCGCAGCGTCGCCGATGTGACCGATGCCATCGCTCGCGTCGTCCATGGTCGCGAGATCGGCGCCGATCCAGAGACGGTCCCAGACGTGCGGCTGTTCGGCGGGCGCGCTCATGAGGCCGAGCATATACTTTCCCGCATGTCGCTCCGAGCGCACTTTCGCTTCGACACGGCGTGGCTTCCGCAAGGCTGGCGCGAGAACGTCGTCATCGGAATCGATGAGGAGGGCACCATCGTTTCGGTGCAGGAGGCCGATACGGTGACGGCGGCAAAGGCCATCGCCGGTGCGGCGATTCCCGGCCTGCCGAATGTACACAGTCACGCCTTCCAGCGTGCCATGGCCGGACTCGCGGAGCGACGCGCCGGCAATGCCGACAGTTTCTGGACGTGGCGCGAGACGATGTACGCGCTGGCGCAGCGCATGACGCCGGCGCATCTGAATGCCGTGGCGGCACAGCTGTACGTGGAAATGCTCAAGGCCGGGTATACAACGGTCTGCGAATTTCACTACCTGCATCACCGGTCCGACGGCTCGCCGTATGCGGACCGCGGTGAGATGGCGCATGCCCTGATCGATGCCGCCAGCGCGGCCGGCATCGGTGCGACAGTGCTGCCGACGCTGTACTGCACTTCCGGCTTCGGCGCGCAGCCGCCCACTGAACGACAGCGGCAGTTCGTGTCGACGCCGTCGCAGTTCATGGACCTCGTCGATGCCCTGTCGTCACGAACGCAGGATTCCCGGCAGATCGATATCGGCATTGCCTTTCACAGCCTGCGCGCCGTGCCGCCGGCACAGTTGCGCGAAGTGCTGGACGCACTGCGGTCGCGTGTCGCCTGTCCGATCCATATCCACATTGCGGAGCAGGAACGCGAAGTCATCGAGTGCCTGCAGCATCACAGGCAGAGACCGATCGAATGGCTGCTCGATCACGCACCCGTCGACGATCGCTGGTGCCTGGTGCATGCGACCCATGCGTCGGATGCCGAGCTGAATGCGATGGCGCGCAGCGGTGCGAGCGTGGCGCTGTGTCCGACGACCGAAGCGAATCTCGGCGACGGCGTGTTCGATCTGCCGCGGTTTCTCGAAGCGGAGGGTCGCATCGCCATCGGTTCCGACAGTCACATTTCCATTTCGCCGGTGGAGGAACTGCGCTGGCTGGAATACCAGTCGCGCCTGCTGCAGCGGCAGCGCAATGTTCTTGGTGGTGAAACCGACTCCACCGGCGCCCGCCTGTGGCGTCTCGCCTGCACCGGCGGCGCCCAGGCCTGCGGCCGCAATGTCGGCGTATTGCGCACCGGCGCCCGCGCCGACATTGTCGTCCTCGATCTCGATTCCCCGGCGCTCATCGGCCGCACCAGCGACGCCATCCTCGATACGTTCATCTTCTCCGGCCAACCCAATCCCATCCGCGACGTCATGGCCGGCGGCCGCTGGGTCGTCCAGGACGGCCACCACTTCGCTGGAGACACCATCGGTGCCGGGTATCGGCGTGCGGTGTGGGCTTTGAGGGAATGAAGATTGGTACGCAAGGGGCACAAAGGAGGACACAAAAGGAACGCAAAAGCAGGATTTTCATGTAGGACAGAGGAGCCTCCCGGATTCACCCTTCCGACATCCATGAATGAATTTCTTCTTTGTGCTTTTTGTGTTCTTCCTTTGTGCCCCTTGCGTACCAATCTTTCTCTTCCTTGCCATACAACGCCCACCGCAGGAATATCAGCTGACACGGCATCGTCGAGGATCGGCTCATGAGCGCACAGAGTCTGCCTGCGTCGGATCGATGGTCGGGGGCGCGGCTGGTGCGTGCGCCGCGCGGCACGCAGCTGTCGGCGCGCAGCTGGCTGACGGAAGCGCCGCTGCGGATGCTGATGAACAACCTCGATCCCGAGGTGGCGGAGAATCCTGGCGAGCTCGTCGTGTACGGCGGCATCGGTCGCGCGGCGCGCAACTGGGAATGTTTCGATCGCATCGTCGAGGCATTGCGTGCACTCAAGGCCGACGAAACATTGCTGATCCAGTCGGGTAAGCCCGTGGGTGTATTCCGCACGCATGAGGATGCGCCGCGCGTGCTGCTCGCCAACTCGAATCTCGTGCCGAAGTGGGCGACCTGGGAACACTTCAACGAACTCGATCGGCGCGGACTGATGATGTTCGGACAGATGACAGCCGGGTCGTGGATCTACATCGGCAGTCAGGGCATCGTGCAGGGCACGCACGAGACGTTCGTGGAAATGGGCCGGCGACACTTCGACGGCAATCTCACGGGCAAGTGGATTCTCACCGCAGGGCTCGGCGGCATGGGCGGCGCGCAGCCGCTGGCGGCGACCCTCGCGGGCGCGAGCATGTTGTGCATCGAATGCCAGCAGAGCCGCATCCAGAAGCGGCTCGACACACGCTACCTCGACGTGCAGGCACCCGATGTCGAAGCGGCGCTGCAGATCCTCGCCAATGCCGAACTCACCGGGGATCCGGTATCCGTGGGCGTGCTGGGGAATGCGGCGCAGATCGTGCCCGACCTTCTGCGTCGCGACGTGCGCCCGCATGCGGTGACCGATCAGACCTCGGCGCACGATCTGGTCAACGGTTACCTGCCGCTGGGCTGGACGATCGAGCAGTGGCTGGAAGTGCGTGCCCGCGATCCGGATACCGTGATCGCCGCGGCGCGCGCCTCGGCGGCGGAGCATGTGAAGGCCATGCTCGGCTATCACCGGCTCGGCATTCCCGTCTTCGACTACGGCAACAACATCCGCCAGGTGGCGCTCGATGCCGGCGTGGCGAATGCCTTCGATTTTCCCGGCTTCGTGCCTGCGTACATCCGGCCGCTGTTCTGCCGAGGCATCGGACCGTTCCGCTGGGTTGCATTGTCCGGCGATCCCGAAGACATCTACCGCACCGATGCGAAAGTGAAGGAACTGATTCCCGACGATCCGCATCTGCATCGCTGGCTCGACATGGCGCGCGAGCGCATCCGCTTCCAGGGACTGCCGGCACGCATCTGCTGGGTCGGACTCGGACAGCGTCACCGGCTGGGACTCGCGTTCAACGAAATGGTGGCCTCCGGCGAACTGCAGGCGCCCATCGTCATCGGCCGCGATCATCTCGACTCCGGGTCCGTCGCGAGTCCCAATCGCGAGACCGAAAGCATGAAGGACGGATCGGACGCCGTTTCCGACTGGCCCCTGCTCAATGCGCTGCTCAACACCGCGAGCGGTGCGACATGGGTGTCGCTGCATCACGGCGGCGGTGTCGGCATGGGCTATTCGCAGCATGCAGGCGTCGTGATCGTCTGCGACGGCAGCGAAGCCGCGGCACGTCGCATCGAGCGTGTGCTGTGGAACGATCCGGCGACGGGCGTGGCGCGGCATGCCGATGCGGGGTACGCCGAGGCCATCGAGTGCGCACACGCGAACGGATTGAATCTGCCGATGATCGGA
>CAYWHG010000114.1:6905-15586 GCA_964457865.1 uncultured Steroidobacter sp. | reverse complement strand
CCGAAGCGCAGCACGCCGAGTTCGAGGCAGAGATCGATGAAGGAGGAGGACATGGCATGCAGCTGGCGTTTGAGGATGGCGGATAGTATCGGACCGGGCGCGACTTCTATACTCCCCGCATGCACTTCATCCAATGCAATTGTCCGCGCCGCGCATGAGCGACGCTACCGCTGCGGTGTCGGCCGACAAGGCTCCCGAAGACAAGCCCCGGCTACGCGATGCCCTCGCGAGTCCCAAGATGCTCGCCATCATGGTGCTCGGTGCATCGTCAGGGTTTCCCAATCAAATCACCGAGAGCGCGCTGCAGGCATGGCTGAAGGACAGCGGTGCCACGAACACCACCATCGGCATCCTGTCCTACGTCGCACTGCCCTATCTTTTCAAATTCGTCTGGGCGCCGTTTCTGGATCGCTATCCGATACCGATCCTTGGACGTCGCCGCGGGTGGATCCTGATTGCGCAGTTCGCCATCGCTGCCTGCATCGGCCTGTTCGCGCTCCAGAATCCGCATGTATCGCTGTTGCCGATCGCCATGTGTGCCGTGGCCATAGTTTTCTTTTCCGCGACTCAGGACATTGCGTTCGACGCTTATCGCACGGACGTTGCGAAGCCCGCAGAGCGGGGACTCGCTGCCGCCGCGAACAACCTTGGTTACCGCACGGCTGCCTGGGTGGCCGCTGCGTTTGCACTCGTGTGTGCCCAGTATTTCGGCTGGCGTCTGGCCTTCCTGATTCTGGCGGTCGTGATGGCGGGGTTCGCGATTGCGACCTGGCTGGCGCCAGAGCCCGAATATCGTCAGGCGCCGCCGCGAACGCTCCGCGAGTCCATCGTCGAGCCGTTGCGCGAGCTGCTCAGTACGCCCGGTACGGTTGCGCTGGTTCTGCTTATCGTTCTATTCAAGGTCGGCGACGCATTTGCGCTGCGGCTATTTACTCCGTTCATGATGGACGTGGGATTCAGCAAGGCTGAAATCGCGCTCGTGCTGAAAGGACTGTTCACGGCCAGTGCGGTCGTCGGCGCAATCCTCGGCGGCATCTGGATGGTCAAGCTGGGCCTGCTGCGCTCCATGCTGATCTTCGGTGTGTTGCAGGCACTCTCTAACCTTCTGTACTGGATGCTGGCGATCACCGGCAAGAGCTACCCGGTGATGGTGGCCGCAGTCTGTATCGACAACATCGCGGGTTCGATGGGCAATATCGCGTCAGTCGCGTTGATCATGGCCTTGTGCGACGTTCGCTTCAGCGCGTTCCAGTACGCGCTGCTGTCGTCGTTCGCTTTGCTGCCGCGCTACACGCTGGGCGGACCGGCGGGCTGGATCGCCGATCACAACGGGTGGCCGACCTACTACGTGATCAGCTTCCTGATCGCGCTGCCGGGGCTCGCGATGGTCTGGTTGATGCGCGCGCGAGTCGAGGCGCTCGATCGCGAGAGGTGACGATGGTCGTCATTCCCGCGTGCGCGGGAGAAGAGATCGGATAGCTGCGCTACAGGTCCCGCGGACTCGGCCACTCCGAATAACCCGACGTTTCGGCACGATCCAGGCTCGTCAGCGGATCGGACCACACGCCGTTCGATGGGGCCTCGCGTTCGTTCTCGTAGTCCTCGGGTTCGATATCGACCGAGCCGCTCCAGTCTTCGGGCGCCTTCGCTTCCTCGAACTGCTGTTCGTGCCAAGATTCGAGATCGAACTCTTCCAGCGTGCCGTCGAAGTGTTGCACTTCGACTGTGCCGTCATCGCGGTCGATCGCCACGACCTCGAAAGTGGCGCCGTTCATCCGGCGATACCAATCCCCAACAACCGGACTCGGCGACGTCATGACTTCCTCCGCACAGTAACCGTTCGGATTCGCAGTCCCTTGCTGGCAAGGCTCTCTGCGCGCATGTGTCGGCAGCGTTGCTGTCGGCGAGATCTGTTTTATGCCTGTGAGGCAGCGGATTCAAGAGGGATTTTTTCTGCAGAGCATCAAAGATGCGAGTGACGAAGTGATGAAGCAGCGTTACCTCCTCGTCACTTCCTCCGATACTCCATATCCCACACGCCGTGCCCCAAGCGATGTCCGCGCTTCTCGAAGCGCGTGAGCGGTCGCATCGCGGGCCGATCGATGAAGCCCTGCTCGCCAGCGACATTGATGAAGTCTGGCGACGCATCGAGCACTTCGCGCATCTGCAGCGCGTAGTGTTCCCAGTCGGTGGCGAGTCGCAGCAGTCCATCCTTCCTCAGGATGCGTGCCACGAGCGCGATGAAGGACGGCTGGATCAGTCGCCGCTTGTGGTGGCGTTTCTTGTGCCACGGGTCGGGAAAGAAAATGTGCACGAACGAGATCGACGCATCCGGAAGCTGCCGCAGCACTTCGACGGCGTCGTGCGACATGACGCGCAGGTTCGTGAGCGATGCGGCCTGCGCGCCGAGCATCAGGTGTCCGACGCCGGGGCGATGCACTTCGATGCCGAGGCAGTCGATGTCGGGATGGGCCCGCGCGAAATCCAGCAGCGCCTCGCCGTTGCCGAAACCGATCTCGATCGCGCGCAGCGCATCGCGGCCGAATGCCTGCGGCAGATCGATCGGCGCATTTGCGAACTCGATGCCGAAGACCGGCCACAGCTCCGTCATTGCGCGCTGCTGTGCAACCGTCGCGCGCCCCATGCGCAGCACATAGCTGCGAACGTTGCGGTGCCGCGGCTGCCCGGGCGTCGGAGAATCGGTGTCGGGGGGATCGCTGGTCATGTCGCGTTCGCGAGGCGGCGGGGCGCGCGATGATAGCGGCGTACCACGGCTTCAGCCAGATTCGCGCAGATGATCGAGCAGCACCCGCGCCGCGGGATGCAATTCAGCGCCTGCGCGCGTGCACAGGAACAACTGTCGCGCTGCCCACTCGTCGCTCAGAGGGATGGCGGTCAGCGACAACGATTTCGTGTATGGCGTGCTGGTGGCGCGCGGCACCACGCTGACGCCGAGTCCCGCCGCGGCCATGGCGCACGCGGCATCGAAGCTCGTGACGTGCATGCGCGAGTTCAGCGTGAGTCCGGCTTCGACCGCGGCGCGTGTCAGCAGATGATGCAGCGAACTGTCGGCGTGCAGCCCGATGAACGGCAGTTCGGCGATGTCCGCGAATCGCAGCGAGGCCCGTTTCGCCAGCGCATGCGTCGGGCTCAACACCACGACCAGATCGTCGCGCCGGAAAGGAATCGCGCTCAGTCCGTCGATGGCCGGCTGCTCGCTGATGATGCCCACGTCCGCCGAGTTGTCGGCTACCGCCGCGGCGATCGCGGAACTCACATGCTCTTCCAGGTGCACATGAATATCGGGATGCTTTGCCGCAAACGAGGCCAGCGCTGCCGGCAGGAACTCCACCATCGCGGAGATATTGGCAAACACCCGCACATAGCCGCGTGCGCCCGACGCATGACGCCGCATTTCCTCGTCGAGTTGCTTCGCCTGATGCAGTACCACCCGCGCGCGACTCAGCAGTGCATGTCCCGCCGCGGTCAATTCGACACCCTTCGCCCCGCGCGACAGCAACGGTGTCCCGAAATTCTCCTCAAGATCCGATATCCGCTTGCTGACCGCCGACGCCACGGTATGCGACCGCTCCGCCGCACGCGCAATGCTGCCCGCATCGGCAACCGCCACGAACAGTTCCAGATCCCGCAGATCGAATCGCACGATGAAGTCTCTACGAAAGGTGCCCGGCCGGTTGCCGTTCAACCGCCCGGGTGCATAGAATCACCGCCCGCGCGGGTGTAGTTCAATGGTAGAACTGTAGCTTCCCAAGCTACTAACGTGGGTTCGATTCCCATCACCCGCTCCAACTCCTGCCTACACCTGCCAAGGTGAGCCTGCAGAGTCACGTGCAGCCAATAACATAGCCCAGCGCGCGATACCCGGCTTGTCGTCGCCTGGCCATGCGCGCGAGCACTGGAACCGTGACATCAACGTAGTCGTAGACAATTACGTTGGTCTTGTCGTGATGGTTGCGATGCAGGCGTCCTACGTACTGAGCGAGCGTTCCCTTCCAGGAGATCGGCATGGTTAGGAACAGAGTGTCGAGGCGCGGATCATCGAAACCTTCGCCGAGATATCGACCAGTTGAGAGCACGAGCCGTTCTTTGCCTCGGGACTCATCCAGAATCGCCCCAGCCTCCTTCCGAGCAGCCTCGGTCATGCCGCCCTTGAGCACGACAACATTGCGTGCGAACTGACTGAACTTCTGTTGCAGCCGATCCAGGTGATCGCGCCGTTCGGTGAGCACGATGGGGCATCGCCCGTCTTCGAGTGCTCGCAACACATCGTCGAAAATGAGCGCGTTTCGCGCAGAATCGTTGGCAAGAGCTGCGTACACCGCCGGCATAGACAAGCGCTCACCTGCAGCATCATCGAATCGAAAGTCCGTCTGACGAATCCGTACGCGATGGTCGATGCCACGACGTGCGGCCTGCACTCTGGGGTCAACGCGATGACGTACCGGGCCGCATTGCATGAAGATAATCGGATGATGGCCGTCCTTGCGCGCCACGGTCGCAGACAGGCCGAGTAGATACCTGGCCTTTGAGCGACGGGCGACAAGTTCAAAGCTCGCGGCTGACAAATGATGGCACTCGTCGACGACAAGTTGACCGTAACCGCCTATCAAATCGGAGACTTCACCTTTTCTAACCAGGCTTTGAATGAGAGCGACATCGATCCGGCCGGTCGGCTTGCGCTTACCGCCGCCAATGGCGCCAACGTTTTTGGCATCAAGCGACAGAAATTCCTGCAGCCGCTCGACCCATTGCCGTAGCAGTTCTCGACGATGAACGAGTATCAGCGTGCTGCAGCCTCGAAGCGCAATCATTGCCGCAGCGACGACTGTTTTCCCGAAAGCCGTCGTTGCGGCGAGCACACCGAAATCATGCTGTGCCAGTGCCTGAACTGCAGCGTTCTGCTCAGGACGTAATTTACCGCTGAATCGAATGTCCAGCTTTTCTCCGGACTCACGCTGATCTTCTACAGCAACGTCGACGCTATGGTCGGCAAAGAGCGCTTGAACTTCGTCGAGGCAACCGCGTGGCAGGCCAACGTGCCGTGCGTGCAGGGATGCGCATGAGATCACGCGAGGTTTGCCGAATGTCGGCAGCCGCATCGCCTGAGCGCGGTAGAACTCGGGATTCTGGAAGGCTGCGATCCTGATCAGGCGATTGACCATCGATGGTGGCAGGTCGGATCGGTCGACATAGACCTCATCCGCAAGAACGACTCTTACGCTGCGCGGCAGGGGGTTCACGGATTGGTGTCGGACTGCTGCGTCGTGAGGGCGGCGCGCGCCATGGTTCTTCGGCTTCATCGTTCTCAACCGGAATGCGGACTCTCAGTACTCCTCCGTGTGCATCCGCTTCGGTGAGCAAACGATACAGCGTGCTTGGGTCCACCCTCTGCACTGATGACAGAAACGCCCACTGATCCGTGTACGGCTGAAGGTTGGTGTCGATGAAAACAGAGTTTCCCTGGTCCCGGGCCCGACGTTGCAGCGGTAGTGCAATGAGATTACCGAAGCCGCCGGCCGGCATCGTGTCTTGACTGGGGAATAGCCGATCGTATGACTCGAATCCGATCTCGGGGCGAGTCTCCATTGTTACGGTGATCAGCCAGGCGGCAAGCTTTCGGGCGTCACTTGCTGGAACGGCCTGTGCAAAGAAAATCCACGCATGGGCACCATTTCCGGAACGTGATCGCTCAAGCGCCACCTGTACGCCCTTGTCGGCGCCGGTCTGCGCGAAAGCGCCAGCGTCGTTTGCCCAGTTCACGTCATCGAAGTCCACGGCGACGAACCAGCATGTTTCGTCATGCAACAGCGGGTACACGCCGGCGACAAAGTCTGTACCCACAGAGCGCATCGAGTGCTGGCCTCGAAGGTGCGCCTCGATAATGTCAGCGGCGGGCGGAATAAACGCTTGGTTGGAACATTCACTGCACTTCACTTGAGGTTTGCCGCAAATGCCTCGCTTCCATTCATTCGCGCAGGCGGGCGCGTAGCCTGATCGGCCATCCCGTGAGCTCTCCCAGCGCAGCGGGAAGACATCCGGGCGGCCGGCAAACAGGCGTCGGAACAAGGCGACTTTGTCTGCCGGGGTCAAAACGCGTCCGTGTGATTCGGCGGCGACGGTGATATCGAGGCCGGCGCTGTTATTCGCATGGGGCGACGACAGCGCGGCAAGTCGCCGTTCAAGCACGGATCGCTCAGCCGCCAGCTCAAGCAGGCGCGCCCGTATTCGATCGATTTCGGGAGTGTCGTTGGTCATTTTCACTGGGCTGCGAATAATCGCGCGGCAAAAAACTGGCAATTTGTGCCCTACAGGCTACAAATTTCCCTATATTTCTGGAATAGGTAGCCCAACGGCTACAGATTAGAATTCCATGAATGTATCCCTTGGGATACAGTACTGGCGTCTCACCCCATTCTGGATACCTAGAGGCTACAAATGAGCACCCTTGCTGACATAGCAGATCAGCTCAAGACCGTGCGCCGCGAAGCAGGGCTGACTCAGGCCGAACTTGCCGATCGTGCTGGCGTTTCGCGCACCACGCTTGCCCGCATGGAAACCCTCGCCAAGGGGGACATGAGTGTGTCCGTGCTGGTGCGTCTGCTGGAAGCGGCCGGTTATGACCTGAAGGTTGTGAGGGTTGGGCACGCTCGGACGCTCGAAGACATCCTGGCTGAGCAGCGCTCGAGTACCAGTACGCCATGAAACTCGACGTTCAGGTCCGCGGCAAGAACGTAGCGCAGCTCTACCGCGAGCGCGACGACTACGTCATGAAGTACCTGTCCGGGACTGCAGAGGCCGACTTCGTCAGCCTAGCGATGCCGGTGCGTGATGAGCCGTGGAAGTGGCCGCGTGATCTGCATCCGTTCTTTCGCCAGAACCTTCCAGAAGGCTTTCTGCTCGGCCTCATCCGCGAGGATTTCGGTCGCCTCCTTGACGGCACGGATCTGTCACTGCTGGCAATGGTCGGCGGCATGGGCGTCGGCCGCGTCACGGTGACGCCGGAAGGCGTGGCTTCAGGCGCCGATCTCGACCCGCTGCAGGTCGAAGAGTTGCTGACGTCAGAAACTTCTCCCGCGCAGTTCGCCACGCTGGTCCGACAGTACGCGCGAGCCGCCATCTCCGGCGCTGTCCCGAAGTTCATCGCACCGGATGTCCCGGGAGAATCCGCAGAGATGCTCGGGAAGTCGACCTTTCGCACCAGTCGCTACATCGTCAAGGGATCGGACGAGCAAACGCCCTTCCTGGGTTTCAACGAGTTCTATTCGATGCGAGTGCTCGAGCGCCTGAAGGTCGCTGCGGTTGCAAGGACTCGCATGTCTGCTGACGGTCGCGTGCTCGTCGTCGATCGCTTCGACGTTGACACTGCTGGAGTACCGGCTTACGGCGTCGAGGACGCGTGCAGTTTGCTGGGACTTCCGCCACACGAAAAATATGCGACCTCGACCGAGGCAGTCGTAAAGGCAACGCGCGCCTATCTGCCTTCAGCGACAGTGCGTTCGCAGCTGGATCAACTTGGTTGGCAGTTGCTCACCAACTACGTCGTGCGCAATGCCGACTGCCACGCGAAGAACATCGCGCTCTACTACACGCAGCGCTCCGACGTGGCGTACACGCCGGCATACGACATCGTGACCACACAGGCGTATCCACGTTTCGCTGACAATCCCCCGGGGCTGCCTGTAGGAGGCCGAAAGACCTGGGCGCCGGGCAAATCGCTCGAACAGTTCTTCAAGGCACACCTCGGCATCTCGCCGCGCGACTACGCGGCCATGGTCGAACGACTCTGCGAGTCCGCAATAGACGTAGGTCGCGAGGTCATGCAGGCCGCAAAAGACGAGCCGCGTTGGCATGACATCGCGAAGCAGATGGTCTACGCGTGGGACGAAGGGATGACCTCACTTCGCAGTGTCCGTATGGAGAAAAAATATCGAGGACTCAGTGCGGACATCCATGCTGCCGGGTTCTCCGACCCGATACCGGCCCAGCGTCCGAAGGTGACAGGGCGCTCCGAACTGCTCGGGAAACCCAGATCAAGGAAGGCCTGAGCCGAACGCGCACGACGACGCGCTGGGGCTGCAGGTCAGGGCGCAATATTCACACGCGCTGCACACGGAGGTCCGCAGTCAGGGTTTTCTGCGAACTCAGTCGGGGAGTTTCTCGGCGACGCTGAGAAACTCTTTCGCCTTCTTCGCAAAACCCTTCGTGATGCTGGTCCAGACGGACTCTTTGAAATCCGGCGGCAGGCGCTTCTCTACTGAGGCTATGGCGTCCGGTGCTGACCTGGCCATTCCGAGCATCGTTGGCCACAGATTCGCGTCCGGCAGGGATTGTGCGAGTGCCTTGAAGTGCCGAGGCTGGATCTCGTCCCACTTGTAGTGGGACCGGTTTCCGGTGCGCATCGCCATGGCCATTCTGACTTTCTGCGGTTGCAGTTGACGTGCCTTGTTCCCGATGACCGGCCAGGCCGAGAGTAGATCGTAAAAGGGCGTGAGCCCATAGCCGGCACGGCGCAGGAAGATGGAGAAGTTTTTCGCATGCCCGTCCGTGGCGGCGAGAAACCAGAACATGAGCTGCGAGAGTGCAAACAGATTGCTGTCGCTCTCCGGGGTTTCGCCGCGGGCGAGAAGTCCCAGGATCTGCGCCATGCCCGGACCGCCATC
>CAYWHG010000114.1:0-6805 GCA_964457865.1 uncultured Steroidobacter sp. | reverse complement strand
AGGTTGTCGAAGTAATTGCGGACCTGCGGGGAAGTGAGTTCGCGCGATGCGGTCACTGGCAGCGACAAGGAAAGCGCTCGAAACTGAGGGTCTTCGAGCCAGGCCGCGTCGTACACGAACTGGTCGCGATTGCCCCGGATCTGCCGCCACATCCCGACGTGTCGGCCATTCATCCAGACACCCAGTGAACTCACCACTCACCCCGGGGACGGTGCGCACTGTGCTCTGGAGTCGGCTTCAGGCGCAGCAGCACTTCCACTCCCAGCGCGGCGAAGAGATCCAGGAGCTGCGCGCTGGAGACAGTCGCGGGGTGATTCTCGATATCCGCGAGGCGCGACTGGCGGATCCCCAATCGCCTGGCAAGCTGAGCCTGGGTGAGTCCGCGCGTTTTGCGCAGCGACTTCAGATGTGCCGGAAGCTGGGTCGGCGAGTGCAGAAGCAATGCGTCCACGGCGAACTCCTTGCCAACGCCTTATCGGCGATAGCATATACTACCAATATATCGCTTATAGACAATAAATGCACAAAAACGACTTCAGGCGATAAATTGACCGTATCGCTGACAGGCAACAATCAATGCCGGGCCGGAACGTTGCCGCTACTGCACGGCTTCGGCGAGACGCTCGATCTGCTTCCGGAACGACTCTCGCAGCAGCAGCGCAGCCGGCGATAGCGACCGGCGTGCCGGGCTGTACATCATCAGTTTGAAGCGGAACGGCTTCTGTCCCTTCGGTACCGGGATTTCCGCCAGTCGTCCGGCCTGGATCTCCACCGCAGCCGCATACGTCGAACTCAGCCAGAGGGCATCCGTCATGGCCGTCATGCGCGAGGTCACGCCGTAGTCTTCGATGACGTGCAGCGGTCCGCCGAGGTATCGGCGGAAATACTGCGGCCAGCGGTCGCTGGTGGTGAACTGTCCTGGCGAGAGCACGGGGTAATCGAGTTTGCGGTGGCTGCGCGACTCAAGCAGCGGATGGCCGGCGCGAACGATGAGCGAGACGGGGAACCAGCCGAGAAAGGTGCTCTGCAGCGGCGCGGCCTGCAGCAGATCGCTTTCCGCCGACACGGCGAACTCCAGTTCCTCCTTGAGCAGCGCCGGCAGCAACGCTTCGACATTCCTGATGGAGACATTGGTGCGCAACTCGGGCCTTGCGATCAATGCTTCCGAGAGCGTGTCCGGCAGCAGCGCCTGTGCGGCTAGCGGGCCGATACCGAAGGCGATCTCGCCGATCTCGGCAGTCGTCGACCGCTGCAGCATGCGGTCGACTTCGTCGGCATCGCGCAGCAGCGCGGCGGCTCTCGCCACGAATGCCTGACCGACGGCGGTGACTCGCACGCCGCCGCGATCGCGGTCGAACAACTTCACTTTGGCGCGGCGCTCGAAGGCCTGGATGCTGCGCGACAGCGCGGACTGCGTCAGATGCAGCTCCTGGGCGGCCCTGGTGTAGCTCAGCAGACGGGCCAGGACGACCACGTGTTTCAGACTGCGCAGATCCATATTCATCGGATGCATCAAAACGGTCATCAGGATGCATTGGACACCGTCCGGGCATGGCGAGCAACATGGCCTGTCCTTCCAGCGAGAACTCCCTATGCCGCTCGATGATTTCGGCGGACTGATCGACTGGCCGAGGCTTGATGCCTGGCTGGCGACGCAGGACGTGCCGGGCGCAGGTCCGGTCACCGACGTTCGTAAACTGGCGGGCGGCGTACAGAACAATGTGTTCCTGATCGAACGCGGTACGCAGGCGCTGGTGCTGCGCCGGCCGTCGAAGCATGTGCGTCCCGGCAGCAATGAAACGATGCTGCGTGAAGCGCGTGTGTTGCGAGCGTTGCGCGGCAGCGCGGTACCCCATCCGGAAATCCATGCGTCCTGCGATGATCTCGATGTCATTGGCGTGGCGTTCTATCTGATGCAGCCGCTGGAAGGTTTCGCACCGAGCCAGGAACTGCCGGGCGCCTATGCGACCGATGCGACGTGGCGTCGTGCCATGGGCGATGCGCTGGTGCGCGGTGCCGCGGCGCTGGCAGCGGTCGATCACGTGGCGGTGGGCCTGGCTGATCTCGGCAAGCCCGACGGCTGGCACGAACGGCAGGTGAGTCGCTGGCGTTCGCAGCTCGATGGTTATCGTGCCCAGCCGACTTACGACGGCGCGCTGCCGCATGTCGATGCCGTCGGCCAATGGCTCACTGACCACCTGCCGCGCGACCGGCGCATCGGTCTCGTGCACGGCGACTTCCAGTTCGCGAACGTCATGTTCTCGCTGCAGGCGCCGCGGCTCTCGGGAATCATTGACTGGGAACTCACCTCGCTCGGCGATCCGATGCTCGACCTCGGCTGGATCCTCACGAGCTGGTGGGAAGAGGGCGATCCCGAGGGCAAGCGGCCGCTGGTCCGGCCGTGGCAGGACTTCGTCTCGCGCGACGAACTCGCGCGTCTGTACTGCGAACTCACCGGTCGCGACGCGAATGCCGTGCCGTGGTTCTTTGCGCTCGGCTGCTACAAGCTCGCCTGCCTGCTCGAAGGCACTTATGCGCGTTCGAAGCAGGGACAGATTCCAGCCAACGTGGGCCAGAGTGTGCACGCCTACGCCGTGTGGCTCATGAACAAGGCCGCACAGCTCATCGCCGCCTGACAGTCAGAGGGCATCATGGATTTCAGAGTCGACCCCGAGTTCCAGTCGAAGCTCGACTGGATGAATCGTTTCGTGCGCGAGGAAGTCGAGCCGCTCGACGTGCTCTTTCCGAGTTCCTGCGCGCCATACGACACGAACGATCACAAGGCGCGCGCGATCGTGAAGTCGTTGCGCGAGAAAGTGCGCGCGCAGGGCCTGTGGGCCTGCCATCTCACGCCGGAACTGGGCGGCAAGGGATACGGGCAGCTCAAGCTCGCGCTGATGAACGAAATCATCGGCCGCACGTCCTGGGCGCCGACGGTGTTCGGCTGCGCCGCGCCCGACACGGGCAATGCCGAGATCCTGGCGATGTTCGGCACGCCGCAGCAGAAGGCGCGCTACCTGCAGCCCCTCCTCGAAGGCGACATCGTCTCCTGCTTTTCCATGACCGAGCCGCAGGCCGGCGCCGATCCCAAGGAGTTCACGTGCACGGCATCGCGCGAAGGCGATGAATGGGTGATCGAGGGCGAGAAGTGGTACTCATCGAACGCCCGCTTCGCTGCCTTCATGATCGTGATGGCCGTGACGAATCCGGAAAACAAGCCGCACGAGCGCATGTCGATGTTCATCGTGCCGGCGGAAACGCCGGGCATCCGCATCAAGCGCAATGTCGGCGGCATGAACGATACGGAAGAGGAGGGCGCACACGCCTACATCCACTACGACCGGGTGCGTGTGCCGCTCGATGCCATGCTCGGCAAGCCGGGCGAGGCGTTCAAGGTCGCACAGGCCCGTCTCGGCGGCGGACGCATCCATCACGCGATGCGCACGGTCGGCCTCTGCAATCGCGGCTTCGAGATGATGCTGGAGCGTGCGCTGTCACGACGCACGCAGGGCAAGCTGCTCGCCGAGCATCAGTTCGTGCAGGGCATGATCGCCGAGGTGGCGATCGATCTGGAAATGTTCCGGCTGCTGGTGCTGAAGACGGCGTGGATCATCGACAACGAACCGCACGGCGCTGCACGCACGCACATCGGCATGTGCAAGGTGGCGATGGCGAAGGTTCACAAGGAGATTGCGGAGCGCGTCATCCACATTCACGGTGCACTCGGCACCTCGCGCGACATGCCGGTACTGGCGAAGCTGTGGATGGGCGCGCCGATGCTGGCGGTGGCCGACGGTCCGACGGAAGTCCACAAGATCCAGATTGCGAAGGCGCTGCTGAAGAATGCGACGCCGGCGCCGGGGCTGTTTCCGACGGAGTATCTGCCGAACCGGCAGGAAGCGGCGATGGCGCGGTACGGGCAATTTCTGCAGGACTAGAACCCCATCGAAAATTGAGGCCCCGTTCTTGTTGCGTTTGTCGGATCGATCTTGGTTCGCATTTTTTTCTGAGAAGCAAAGAACCCTTCGACAAGCTCAGGGCGAACGGATTTTCTTTCTCCGTTCGTGCTGACCCTGAGCCTGACGAAGGGGTCGAAGAACTCCGGCTCTTGCGCTGGACAAAACGGAAGGAGACTCAGACGCCACGCACCGGTCGGAACACCGCCGTATCGTCATAAAAGCCAGGTTCCTCGTTCGCACTCCACCAGCCCGGCACGCCCAGGACGGGCAGCGGCAGGAAGGGTTTATCGAGTAGTCGTTCGGGTACCAGACTCGCGGCCAGCGTCGCGTCGCTCACCTCATCGATCAGCCACACATGCGCCGTGATGGCCTTGCGCGGCTGCAGCAGTTTCTCCAGCAATGCATGTCCGAACACCACGAGGTGTGCCGATTGCCATTGCGCGCGCTCTGTCACGAACAGGGTGTGCCAGTCGCATCGACGCAGCGCGTCCGTCAGCTCTGGCGGCGCGCGCAGCACCGCGGCGTTCTCGTCGAGCAGGGTCAGTGCGTCGCGCAGTCTGCCGCGCGGGCCGCTCGATCCATGACGCTCGATGTGCGCCGCCTGCAGTTCATTCAGGCGTCGCTTTGTCCGCGGGTACGCCAGCCACATGAGTCCGTTGAACAGGTCATGCAGGTTGTCGCGCGTGGGAACGCAGCCCGTGCGCGCGATGAATGATTCGTAAGGTTCGTTCGCGGGCAGGAACGCCGGGTCGGAGAATCGCACCGGTGCGGCACTCGCCGCGTTCAATGCGGCCGCCACCGACCCGGTGCTGGCGCTGCCAAGAATGTCCTGCAACAGTGCCGCATGCGGGGACAGCCACGGCGGCACGGTCTTCAGTGCGGTAGTCAGCAGTGCGAGTGGTGATTTCATGCGCGATGTAAAGAACAGCAGGCAACGATCATCGCCCGTCCGGCGGGCCCCGTCGATTCCGCGAGTCAGCGAATGACTGATCGGCCTGCACCGCCGGATGGGCTATTCTTCCGTTGCCGGGCACTCGTCCGGCAACCTATGACCCAGTAAGCAACTTCCTTTTCCGCTGTTTTTCCTCAAGCGCGAGGCGTGCGTCCGCACGTCCGGGAGTTGTCTATGTCTGCGATCGTGGTCGTCCATGACCTGTCGTATGAGCTTGCCAATGGTCGCGAGCTTTTCCATCAACTGAATTTTTCCCTCGGGTCAGGGCTCGCTGCGCTCGTCGGGCCGAATGGCGTCGGCAAGACGATGCTGGCGCGAGTGCTGTGCGGCGAACTGTCGCCGACACACGGCACGGTTCGTCGCGTCGCGCCGGTGAGGTTGTTTGCGCAGCGCGAAGCGCCGGGTGATGCGAGCGTCGATGAGTTCCTGGGCGAAGTGCCGGAATGGTCGTTGCTGCGCGAACGTCTGCTGCAAGGCATCGATGGCGATGTTCGCTGCCGGACGCTGAGCGGCGGCCAATGGATGCGGGTGCGGCTGGCACGCGCGCTGGTCGACGATTTCCTGATTCTCGATGAGCCGACCAACGACCTGGATCGCGACGGGCGCGCGCTCGTGGCGCAGCTGCTGCGCGAACGTCGCGGCGGCACGTTGCTGATCTCGCACGATCGCGAACTGCTCGAACTGTGTACTCAGTTCCTGGAACTCTCGAATCGCGGACTGATGCGCTTCAGCGGCGGCTGGCAGGCGTATCTCGACGCGAAGGACGGCGAGCGGGCGCGACTCGGCACCGCGCTCGATCTGGCGAAGCGCGAGCGCGACCGGCTGCACGCGGACCGCGTCGAGCAGAGGCAGGGACAGGACAAGCGCAGTCGCCGCGGCGCGCAGATGGCCGCACGCGGTGGCCTGCCGAGGATCATTGCCGGCGGTCGAAAACGTCATGCGCAGGAAACCAGCGGGCGCCTGGACGTGGCGGCCGTGGAACGCGCGGAATCGGCCGTGCGCGACGTGCATGCGGCATTGCAGGAACTCAAGATCGATCCGGTGATGTATGCGGACATCGACAGCTGCAGCATCCCGACCCAGAAGCTGGTTGCCGAGGCACAGGGGTTCAATGTGCGTTTTCTCGACTGGATCTTTGCCGACGATCTCGACTTCACCTGGCGCGGCAATGTGCGCGTCGCGCTGCGCGGCGCCAATGGTTCGGGCAAGTCCACGCTGCTGCGCGCGCTGCTCGGCGCCGAACTGGAAACCCGCGGTGCGTGGAAGCGCGGCGATCTGGCGACGCTGTTCATCGATCAGCGCTGCAGCATCCTCGACGATGGGCGCAGCGTGTTCGACAACGTGCGGGCGGTTTCCTCGGGCAGCGACAGCGAGATCCGCAACGGACTCGCCCGGTTTCTGTTCGCCGGCGACGCGGCGTTCCAGCGCGTGAGCGAACTGAGTGGCGGCGAACGGCTGCGCGCGGCACTGGCCCGCGGGTTTCTCGGTACGCACAAGCCGGAACTGATGGTGCTGGACGAGCCCACCAACAATCTCGATCTGGCCAACGTGGAATTTCTGGAGGATGTCGTGCGCCGGTTTCGCGGTGCGCTGGTGGTGGTGTCGCACGACGAGCGGTTTCTCGAACGCTGCGATCTGCGGGACGAACTGCAGGTGCATGGCAGTCTCAAGGCCGGCTGAAGCCGGCCCCACAGGAAGAATTAAGGGGTAGTCGGTTCTTCCTGTGGGTCAGGCTTCAGCCTGACAACTCCAGCTAACGCCGATGGCACTTACTTAACAAGTTGACGGTTGACAGTTGGCGGTTGACGGCCAGAAAAATGCCTTCCTTTTCGACCGTCAACCGTCAACCGTCAACGGACAACTGTCAACCCGCTTAACTAAGCGCCATTGCCCC
>CAYWHG010000113.1:0-15715 GCA_964457865.1 uncultured Steroidobacter sp. | reverse complement strand
ATAAGCAGTTGAAAGACAAGGGTCTCGGTGCTAACCTCGCCGCCCTTTCGCAGGAGATCGCCGAGCGCGATCGGCGCGACGCAAGCCGCCCGATAGCTCCGCTGCGACCCGCCGACGACGCCCAGATCATAGATTCAACTTCTATGAGCATCGATGCGGTTGTCGCGCGCGTGCTCGAGCTGGCGGCAGAGCGGTTCCCCGCGGAAAGATCTTGAAGGCGCTAGGCCCTAGGCCCTAGGCGCTAGGCTTCGGAAAATGGCGTACCGCCTCGCCTTGCTGATTTCCGAGCCTATCGCCCAGGGCCTAGTACCTAGGGCCTTTTCAGTTGTCGCGCCGGACGCGCGGCTTCATGCAACAACCCCTCGCTGTCGAAGGATCGCGGCAAGGATCAGCGGGTCACATGACCCCGGAAATACTCATGACCGAAAGTTTTGCGCAACTGTTCGAAGAAAGCCTGGCCTCACAGAAGATCAAGCCCGGCGCCATCCTCAATGCTCAGGTGATGGAAGTCGGCTCCGACTACGTCATCGTGAACGCAGGCCTCAAGAGCGAGGCCGTCATCTCCGTTGACCAGTTCAAGAACGAGCGCGGCGAGATCGAAGTCGTCGCTGGCGACACCGTTGAAGTCGCACTGGACAGCGTCGAGGACGGCTCGGGCGAAACGCGTCTGTCGCGTGAGAAGGCCAAGCGTGCGCGCACCTGGACGCGGCTCGAAGAAGCATTCGAGAAGCAGGAAATCATCAAGGGCATCATCAATGGCCGCGTCAAGGGCGGCTTCACGGTCGAGATCGATTTCGTCCGCGCGTTCCTTCCCGGTTCGCTCGTCGACGTTCGTCCGGTCCGCGATCCTTCGTATCTCGAAGGCAAGGTGCTCGAATTCAAGGTCATCAAGCTCGATCAGAAGCGCAACAACGTTGTCGTTTCGCGTCGTGCCGTGGTTGAACAGGAATACAGCGCAGAGCGTTCGGAACTGCTCGAGAAGCTGCAGGAAGGCGCCGTGGTGCGCGGCTCGGTCAAGAACCTCACCGACTACGGTGCGTTCGTCGACCTGGGTGGCATCGATGGCCTGCTGCACATCACGGACATGGCGTGGAAGCGCGTCAAGCATCCGTCGGAAGTCGTCAATGTCGGCGACGAGATCGATGTCCGCATCCTGAAGTTCGATCGCGAACGTCAGCGCGTCAGCCTCGGCATCAAGCAGCTCGGCAACGATCCTTGGCAGCAGATCGGCCGTCGCTATCCGACCGGCACGCGTCTGTTTGGCAAGGTGACGAACATCGCCGATTACGGCTGCTTCGTCGAAATCGAAGAAGGCGTGGAAGGTCTGGTACACGTGTCCGAGATGGACTGGACGAACAAGAACGTCAGCCCGTCGAAGGTCGTGCACATCGGCCAGGAAGTCGAAGTCATGGTGCTCGACATCGACGAAGAGCGCCGTCGTATTTCCCTCGGCATCAAGCAGTGCCAGTCGAATCCGTGGAAGGACTTCTCGGACAACTTCAATCGCGGCGACAAGGTCAGCGGCCAGATCAAGTCGATCACCGACTTCGGCATCTTCGTCGGCCTGTCGGGCGGCATCGATGGCCTGGTGCACCTCACCGATATCTCCTGGGACATCCCGGGCGAAGAAGCGGTGCGCAATTACCAGAAGGGTCAGCAGGTCGAAGCCATGGTGCTGTCGATCGATCCGGAACGTGAACGCATTTCGCTCGGCATCAAGCAGCTGGCGAAGGATCCGTTCTCGACCTGGATCGCCGAACACCCGAAGGGCACGATCGTCACCGGCAAGGTGCGCGAAGTCGACGCCAAGGGCGCGATCATCGATCTGGGCGGCGGCGTCGAAGGCCACCTGCGTGCGTCCGAGCTGTCGCGGGATCGCGTGGAGGATGCGCGTACGGTGCTGAAGGTCGACCAGGAAGTGGAAGCCCGCTTCACCAACGTCGATCGCAAGACCCGCACGATCGCGCTGTCGATCAAGGCGAAGGAAATCCACGAAGAGAATGAAGCGGTGCAGGGCTATCGCGCCGGTGACTCTTCTTCGACCGGAACCAGCCTGGGTGATCTGTTGAAGGAGCACATCGGCGGTCAGGACAACTGATCACGCCGTCGGCGCAGATGCATGCGCAAACATGCATCTGCGTCACGTCCTCGAAGACCAGAATACTGATCTGGACGACGGTGGAAGAACAAGAACGGGCCCGAGCATGACCAAATCGGAACTCATCGAGCTCATTGCAGCCAAGCAGAAGCACCTGCCCGCCAAGGACGTCGAACTGGCGGTGAAACAGGTGCTGGAAATCATGAGCGACGCGCTGGCGCAAGGTCAGCGGATCGAGATTCGCGGCTTCGGCAGCTTCTCGCTGCATTTCCGTCCGCCGCGTCAGGGTCGCAATCCCAAGACGGGAGAAACCGTCGCGCTGTCGGGCAAGAATGTGCCGCACTTCAAGCCCGGCAAGGACCTGCGCGAACGCGTCAACGATGGAGCGGACAACGCGATCCGCGATTGACCTGGGGCATCGTCTCATGCGGCGTTTCCTCGCAGTCGGATCGATCGTCCTCGCCGCGCTGCTGGCGCTCCTCGTCAGCGCCACGAATCCGGGACGCGTCGAAATCGAACTGGCTTTCGGTCGTCTCGTCTCTCCCCTCGGACTGGCTCTCGTCCTCGCATTCGCCATCGGCCTGATTTTCGGACTGGCGAGCCGGCTCTACTGGGTCGCCGAATTGTTGAACGAGCGCGGCCGCCTGCGGCGCGCCCTGCGTCGGGCTGAAGCCAGCGCACGATCGAGCGCCCTGGCCGGCGACAAGCCGGACTGAAAACTTCCCCGTCCGCAACGCATTTCTGCGTTCTTTCCCAGTTATTCGTCTGCATGTCGTCATTGGCGGGATGCACCATGACGCCGCGATCACCCTCGTGATCCATGTGTACTTATCTCGTGCGTAACCACTCGTGATTTCCAAGGCAGGGAGAAGCCAATGTCGAACTCGAAGTTGTCAGTTGCAGTCCGTCGTTCCGTTCAGGTCCTGGTCGCCAGCCTCGCACCGATGCTGGCCTGGGCCGGTCCCGTCGATATCAACAAGGCCGATGCGGCCACGATTGCCAAGGAGTTGCAGGGCATCGGTCTCAGCAAGGCGCAGGCGATCGTTGCGTATCGCGAGAAGAATGGTGCTTTCAAGACGGCCGATGATCTGTCCAAGGTGAAGGGTATCGGCGCGAAGACGCTGGAGCGCAATCGCGCCAACATCCAGGTGGATGCGACGGCGCCGGCGAAGAAGGCGGGCTGAGCGCGAGTGCCGGGAACCTTCTGTCAAAGGGAGCGTTGCACCACTTCCAAGTACCGATGACGCCCGTCCTTGACGGGCGTCATCCTTGATGCGGCGGAGCTTGCGCTATGATCGCCGCGTCAATCCAAGGAGACGCGGCAAGTGACTCAGACGAAAGAGATCCGGACGGCAGTTTTTCCGGTGGCAGGACGCGGCACACGATTCCTTCCGGCCACCAAGGCCAGCCCGAAGGAGATGTTGCCGATCGTGGACAAGCCGCTGATCCAGTATGCCGCCGAGGAGGCGCTCTCCGCGGGTGCACGCAAGCTCGTCTTCATCACCGGCAGTTCGAAGCGTGCCATTGAAGATCATTTCGATAGCGATCACGAACTCGAAGAAGCACTGGAGGCCCAGGGCAAGACGGAACTGCTCAAGGCACTCAAGGGCATCGTGCCCAGCTGGGCGAGCTGCATTTACATTCGTCAGCCGTCACCGCTCGGCCTCGGTCATGCTGTCTTGTGTGCCAGACCCGTCGTCGGCAACGAACCGTTTTTTGTCCATCTTGCCGACGATCTGATCGACGCACCGACGGCCTGTCTGCGTCAGATGGCAGAGGTTTTCGCTGAGCGCGGCGGGAGCGTGCTGGGCGTCGAGACGGTGCCGCGCGCCGATACCGACAAATACGGCATCGTGTCCACTGACGAGACCGATGGCCGCGTATCCAAAGTGAAGCAGATCGTCGAGAAGCCGCGACCGCAGAACGCGCCGTCGACCCTGGCCGTGGTTGGCCGCTACCTGCTGTCGCCGACCATCTTCGACAAACTGGAACGCACGGGTCGGGGAGCCGGCGGTGAAATCCAGCTCACCGACGCGATTGCCGACCTGCTGGCTGACGAGAACGTCTATGCCTACGAATTCGAAGGCAAGCGCTATGACTGCGGCAGCAAGATCGGTTACCTGCAGGCCACCGTCGAATATGGTCTGAAGCACGACAGCCTGGGTGCGAAGTTCAGCGAGTACCTCGTCGATCTCGTCAAGCGGCTGCCCGCCGCCAAGTAACATCCTGGCGCACGCGAACTGCTCTGATCTGCATTGCCAGCAGCGACAGGAGCAACAGCCACCCGGACTGCAACGCACCGCCTCCACCGCCGCGGGATGGAGCAGGCGACTCGATGGTCGGCGTCGCGAGCGCAATGATCTCGCTGGCCTGCCCTCCCTCATCGTCGCCGACTGTCAGGCGCAGCGTGAATGTGCCGGCGCCCGCGACCTGTAGGGTGGTGCTCGATTGCGATGGCGCCGCGATGACGGGCGTCGCGCCGGTGACGTCTTCGAGAGTCCATTGATACGTGGCGAGCGTTCTGCTGTTCGATGCAAAGCTGGCGCTGCCATCGAGCGTGAGCGTCGCGCCGGCCGACACCGTGCCGCGCGTCTGCAGGATCGCGAATGGGCGCTGCGCGGCTGCGACGGCGGCACCGGCATTCAGCATTCCCGCGCCGCAGGTCTGTGTCGTGCAGTTGCATTCGGCGGCCTGCAGATCAGCCGGTCCGCTCGGGACATGGCAGGTCGGAACCGCCGTATTCGTACTCACGGGAAAGGGCGAGGCGGTTGCTCTGATCAATGTCACGAGTTGGGCAGGTGACAGCCGGCTGTTGACTGATCTCATCAGTGCCGCGGCCGCCGCTGCCTGGGGCGCTGAGAAGCTTGTGCCGACGTTGTAGCGGATCTGATCCGTGTAGGTGGCTGCGGCCGGAACGGTAGTGCCGGTATTCGTGGCGACGACGATCGGGAACAGGCATGGCTGACCAAATCCCGTATTCACGCAGTTGCCGCCCGGCGCGCTGACGGAGAGCTCCGGCCCCAGGTTGCTGAAGCCGACCTTCGTACCGGCGTGACGGATCGCGGCCACGCCGAGAACGCCGGTGCAGTTCGCCGGCGTGCTGACGGGTCCGCCGTCATTGCCTGCGGAGGCGACGACCAGTACGCCGCGGGCGGTGATTTCATCGATCGCGGATTGATAGGCCGCCGTGCAGGCACCCTCGCCGCCGAGACTGAGATTGATCACGCGGGCAGGCGTCGGATTGGCGGGCACGCCGCTGACGCTCAGGCCCGCGGCCCAGCGCATGGCGGCAATGATGTCGGAGTCGAAGCCGCCGCACTTGCCGAGAACGCGCACCGGAAGAACCCGTGTCTGGAAGGCGGCGCCGGCCACACCCTCGGCGTTGCCCGTGATGGCGCCGACGAGTCCGGCCACCCGCGTGCCGTGCCATGAACTCGCCACCGCGTCGCAGTCGGTGAAATCGGTCTGCGTGCGATCCGCGGCGTCGACCCAGTCGCCCGGATCCGACGGATCGGCGTCTCGCGCATCGCCGTCATTCGCCACCGCAATGCGCGAGACGAAGTCGTAGCCGGCCAGCAGCTTGCCGCCACTACCGACCCGGCCGAGATCGGGATGGTCGAATCGCACGCCGGTATCGAGGACAGCGACGACCAGGTCCGCATTGCCCGAAGTGATGTCCCATGCCGCCTCCGTGCGCGTGGCGGACGGCTGCCCGCTCAGCAGGTACCACTGACTGGCGAGCAATGGGTCGTTGGTCAGGGCATGAGCGTGCCGTCGCAGGTCCGGCGAGACGTGGACGATACCGGGATCGGCTTGCAAGCGATCGATGACATCCTGCAGATCGCTTCCGGACAGAGCCTGCGGCAATTGCAGGACATCCGTGTCGTGATCGAGCGCCTGTTTGCCGAGAACCCGCAGTCCGCCGGATCCGGAGAGCTTCTGTGCCCGCGACTGCGCCGAGGAGAGGTCGTGATGCCACCTGACGATGAGGTGATCGGTGGCGCCGTCGCCGCGCGCGCGTGGAAACTCGCCGTTGTATTCGCCTGCGAGCGCTGCCGCGGATGCGCCCGCCAGCAGCAGTGCTGCCATCGACGTGAGATAGGACCGCATGGAAAACCTGCCGGTCAGTGATGTGCGTTGCCCGCGCTCGTTGTCGAGGCAGTGTAGTCGCACCATCGGGTGCAGAAACGTCGAGCAGTTCACGCCCGTCGCGGGGCGGTGTCTATACTCCGGCGCTGGATTCCGGCCGGGGATCTCAATGCGGGGGGATAGCTAATGAACGAATCGTCGCTGGTTCAGGTACGTCGCGAAGGTGCCGTGTCGACCCTGGTGCTGAATCGCCCCGACACACTCAATGCGCTGAACGTGCCGCTGATGGCGCAACTGCGCCAGGCGCTGGATCATGCCGCGGCCGATCCCTCGGTCGGTGTGGTGGTGCTCACCGGAGCGGGCAGGGGATTCTGTTCCGGCGGCGATCTGCGCGAGGGTGCCGCGGTAAAACCGCTCGATGACTCGCAGCGCCCCTTCGAACAATGGGTCGACAATCTGCGCGCCGCCATGGAGTGTTCGCGCATCCTGCACCAGATGCCCAAGCCGACCATCGCGATGATGCGCGGTCCGGCGGCTGGCGCGGGGCTTGCGCTGGCCACGGCCTGCGATCTGCGCATCGCCTCGGAAGACGCGACGCTCACCACGGCCTTTGCCAGGGTCGGGTTCTCGGGCGACTTCGGCATCACCTGGTTTCTCACGCGTCTGGTGGGCACCGCCAAGGCGCGCGAGCTGATGTATCTGAGCGAGAAGCTGGAGGCATCGGAGGCGCTGCGTATCGGACTTGTGAATCGAGTCGTTGCTGCAGACCAGCTCGAAACAGTGACGATGCAGATCGCGCGACGCATCGGCGAGGGCCCGCGTATCGCCAACCGGTACATGAAGCGCAATCTGGACGCCGCCGAGGCGGGTGATCTCGCCGGCTCGCTCGATCTGGAAGCCCATCACCTCACGCTGACGCGGCTCACCGATGACCATCGTGAGGCCGTTGCCGCATTCAACGAGAAGCGCACGCCGGTATTCCGGGGCACCTGAACCGTTGTCTGGCGTGCGAAAGCAGAGGCGGGTCACATTGAGTGGCCGTCCCATGCCACAGAATGTGGTGGATTGGCCTGCGGGATTGTGCCCGCGCTTCGCGCCACGTTAAGTTTGTCCCGTTCGAGTCAGTTACAGGTGATTGCGCATGAGCCGCCCGACCGTCGTCGAACTGAATTTTCCCGAGTTCAAGCGCGCACTGGAAAACGCGGTGGCGCAGGGCACGCGCATCCTGCCGCGCGAGCAGGAGCGCTGGGCCGCCTATGTCGCGGCGAACCAGGTGCGCGAAACGAACTTCCATGCCTATGCGCGCGGCAAGTTCGACGATCTGGAGCCCGTGATCATCGATGCCGGACCGCCGTGGGGCGGCTACTACCTCTGGTCCGCCGATCAGGAAATCGTGCTGCGCTGGCAGCGACCGTCAACAGAATCGACACCGTAGAAGTGTGACGCCCACACCCGGATTCGGCCTTTGGTCGATTGGCTAGTTTCGCGGGCTTTGTGTTAGAAATTCGTCACATCGGACGGGAATCCGCAGGCGGCGCCAGTGAGCAGAAAGATAACCTTCAAAAGTCCATTGGACGCAGATCAGCTGCTGATCCGCGCTGCCAGCGTCTCGGAACAACTCGGCCGTCCCTTCGAGATCGATCTCGATCTGCTGAGCCCTGACGAAAGCCTCGACTTCGACGAGTTGCTGGGCAAGGAAATCACGCTTTCGGTATTGCTGGACGACGGCAGCGAACGGAATTTTCACGCCTATGTCGCCGAGTTCGGACAGGTTGGCCGTCTCGGTGACTATGCCCGCTATCGCGCGCGTGCCGTGCCGTGGCTCTGGTTCCTCACGCGCACAGCGGATTGCCGCATCTTCCAGAATCTGAGCGCGCCGGAGATCGTGAAGCAGGTGTTCAAGGAGCACGGCTACACGAACGTCAAGGACACGCTGACCAAGACCTATCGCAAACGCGAGTACTGCGTGCAGTACCGCGAAACCGATTTCAACTTCGTGCAGCGGCTCATGGAAGAGGAGGGCATCTACTACTACTTCACGCACACGGACAGCACGCACACGCTGGTGCTCGCTGATTCGTACAGTGGGCACGAACCCTTTCCGTCGTACGAGACCATCGAATACTTCCCGCCGTCGGACAACGCACAGCGCGAGAAGGACCATGTCCACGACTGGCAGCGCCAGCGCAACGTGCAGCCGGGCAAGTACGTGGTCATGGATTACGACTTCACCAAGCCGCGCGCGCAGCTGAAGACGCAGTATGTGCAGCAGCGCGACTTTCCGAAGTCCGACGCGGAAATGTTCGACTATCCCGGCGGCTTCACCGTGTCGGCCGACGGCGATCACTATGCACGTGCGCGGCTCGAATCGATGCAGGCGCAGTACGAACAGCAGACCGGTGTCGGCAACGCCCGCGGACTCGCCGCCGGCTGTCTTTTCAAGCTCGAAGGACATCCGCGCAAGGATCAGAACAAGGAATACCTGATCGTCGGCGCGGTGCACCGCGTCCATGCAGGCGACTATGAATCCGGCACGGCCGGCACGCCCGACGACTACTCCTGTTCCTTCGACGCCATCGATGCGAAGGAGCCGTTCAGAACGTCGATCACCACCCGCAAACCGGCGGTCGGTGGCCCGCAGACGGCGACCGTTACCGGCCCCGGCGGCGAAGAGATCCACACCGACAAGTACGGTCGCGTGAAGGTGCAGTTCCATTGGGACCGTGAAGGTCAGCGCGACGAGAAGAGTTCGTGCTGGGTGCGCGTGTCGCAGATCTGGGCGGGGAAGAACTGGGGCTGGATGAGCATTCCGCGCATCGGCCAGGAAGTCGTCGTCGACTTTCTCGAAGGCGATCCGGACCAGCCCATCATCACCGGCCGCGTCTACAACGCCGACAACATGCCGCCGTTCGACCTGCCGGGCAACAAGACGCAATCAGGACTGCGGACGCGCAGCACGCTGAACGGCACCGCGGAGAACTGCAACGAGATCCGCTTCGAGGACAAGAAGGGCTCCGAGCAACTGTTCATCCACGCGGAAAAGGACCAGGACATCGAAGTCGAGAACGACGAGACGCACTGGGTCGGGCACGATCGCCACAAGAATGTCGACAATGACGAGGTCGTGCAGTACGGGCGCGACCGCACCATGACCGTGGGCCGGAACAAGGTCGAGCAGGTCAACAACAACAAGTCCATCATGGTCGCGGCGTCGCATACGGAGTCGATCGGCACGGCGATGTCGATTTCGGTGGGCGGCAGCCTTACGGAAACCGTGGCGGTCAACTACGCCGAGACCGTGGGCGCCGCAATGGAGATCACGGTCGGCGGCGCGATGGCCATTACCGTGGGCGCCGTGATGACTGAATCGGTGGGTGGCGCCAAGGTCGAGAGCATCGGTGCTGCGAAATCGGAGAATGTGGGTGGCAATCGTTCGCTGAACATCGGCGGCAACGCCAGCGACAGCATCGGCAAGGATCGTGTCGTATCGGTGGCCAAGGACGACAAGACCACGGTCGGCGGACAGAACAAGGTGTCCGTGAGCAAGGAATACATTCTCAACGCCAAGAAGATCCAGTTGGTGGGCGAGGACGAGATCCACCTGAAATGCGGTTCCGCCGAGATCCTCCTGAAGAAGAACGGCGATATCACCATCAAGGGCAACAAGATCAACGTCAAGGGCAGCGGCGACGTGGTCATCAAGGGCAGCAAGATTGCGGAGAATTGACATGGGTACCGTCGCACTCAAGCGCTTGCCGAAAACGGCGCAGCGAAGCATCACCGGCGCAGTCGTGGGACTGGTTCACGGCGTCGATGCCAGCGGAGTCGTCTTCGTCGCGTGTCCGCAAAGCGGCGTCGGCCCTGCGGCCGCGCGGCTCGCCGGAACATTCGATTCAGCGGACCTGATTGCCGGAGCGCGCGTGCTGCTTCTGTTTGAAGACGGTTCCCCGGCTTTGCCACTGATCGTGGGTCTGGTCTCGGATCGTGTGCTGCGCAGACAACGCGCAACCCCTCGTGATGCGGTGGTCGATGGTCAGCGCGTGGTCCTCGAAGGACAGAAGGAAGTCGTACTCCGGTGTGGCCGCGGCTCCATCACGCTGACCGCGGATGGCAAGATCGTGCTGAAAGGCACCGAGCTGGTCAGTCGTTCCTCGGGCGCCAACAAGATCCGCGGCGCCATGGTCAACATCAACTGAGGATGCGAGCGACATGCCTGTCACTGTTTCGGTGAACAATCTCACGGTAGTTCATGCTGGAAGCAACGGCACGACCATCGCTTTTCCGGATGTGTGCAAGACGCCCAGTCCGGGCGGTCCCATTCCCATTCCGTATCCGAACGTGGCGAAGTCTTCCGACACGGCGAAGGGCGCTTCGACCGTGAAGTGCGATGGCAATCCTGTCTGTGTGAAGGATTCGAATTTCAGCATGAGCACCGGCGACGAGGCGGGCAGTGCCGGAGGCGGAGTGGTCTCGAGCAAGATCAAGGGCAAGGCGGAGTTCGTCAACTTCTCCTTCGACGTGAAATTCGAAGGCAAGAACGTGCCGCGTGCACTGGATCTGATGCTGCACAACGACAAGAACACGCCGCCCTTCCCCTTGTTGCAGGGACCGGCGATCGCAATGCCGCCGAGCTGCGATGAGAACTGCTGGTTCTGCAAAGACCCGCTGTGATCGGCGTTGCGGCTCGTGGATGAGGCCGACATGAGTTCGCTGGCAGTCACGGCAGTGGGCATGGCGACGAGCCTCGGTGACAGCAGGGACGGCTGTGCCGCAGCACGCGCCGGACTGGTGCGCATTGGCGAGATCGCGTCCCTCAATGCCGCGATTGATCCGGATCTGGCACGCGAGGGGCTCGATGGCGCACCCCCCTTCGTCGGTCATTCCATAGATATTGTCGGCGCAGGCAGCGCAGGCATTGCCAAACTGCTGGCATTGTCGCAGGCAGCGCTCGATGAATTGCTGGCTCAACCTGCGTTCGCAGCCGGTCAGCACGCGCGACTTGGCCTGAGCCTCAATCTATCGGATGCATTCTTTCAGCGCACATTCGGCGAGCCCTCCGAACCTCTCGATGAAAATCCTGCGCCCGAGTACGGCGACTACTGGGCAGGCATCGTGCGCGATTTCCCCGGCCGTCTGTGCGACCAGCATTCGCTCGCGGTGGCCTCCGAGGCGCGCTTCGTGGTGGCGGGCGGACGCACGGGTTTTTTCGATGCGTTGCGGGCGGGCGCCGCGATGATTCGTGCCGGACAGATCGACCGCTGCATCGTCGGCGCAGTCGAGAGCTGTCTCGAACCCGAAGCCCTGCGCACGTACGCAGCGGCCGGAGTGGTCAAATGTGCGACGAATCCGGTGGGATTCCTCCCGGGCGAGGCAGCGGCGTTCGTTCTGCTCGAGCGAGGCGACGAGCATAGTGATTCGTTCTCGTTGCGCATCGCGGGCACGGGACGTGCGATGGATGCGTCGTTCCATGGCGAGGACGCGGTGCCCTGCGGCGTCGGGCTCAGCGAAGCGATCACATCGGCGCTCAAACAGGCGGGCGCCATGAGTGCGACTCCGGTACTGGTAATCGCTGACCTGAACGGTACTCCTGCACGGGCGGCGGACTGGGGACACACGCAGGTGCGTCTGCAATCCACGTTCGGCGAACGGCAGTTCGATCTGTGGCTGCCAGCCCTGTCGTTCGGTGAAACCGGTGCTGCCTGCGGAGCGGTAGCGCTTTGCATGGCATTCAGAGCCGGTGAACGCCGCTACCTTCCGGCACCGCATGTCGTCATAGCGCTCAGCGCCGAGGATGGCCGGCGTGCCGCGTTCGTGTCGGATGGCGCCGGTCATTGAGTGATTGAGAGAACGTCGAGGGCATCATGGCTGGTGGCAAGAAAGAGCATGTCGAGAAGGTCAAGGAATCGAAGTTCAACCGTCAACGCTGCGAGTCCGCCGAACTGCGCAGCAACTGCGGCCGGGACGGCTACGTGTTCAAGAACACGGTTGCGAGCGGTGCAAGTGCCGGCAGCGTCAATGCCGCGGGCCAATGCGAGTTTCACCACGTGCTGCCGATCTCGTCGCTGCAGGATGGCTCGATCAAGGTGGACGACTCCGAAGAGCTGGACTTCATCCACAAGTGCATGGCCATCACCTCGTGGAATATCAACAAGCAGCCGAACCTGATCGGACTGCCGACCAAGCGGCCGTTTGAACAGGCGGATCGCAAAGTGGCGAAGGAGGACGCGGTCCTGACGACCCTCAAGGGATTGAGTGCGTTCGCGGGGAAATTCGGCGCGCTGCCGGATCTGCCCTGTCATCTGAACGATCATCCCAAGTACACGGACAAGATCATCACGGAACTGAACGACAAGGTGTGGCGCCGGTTGATCGACAATCGCGAGGAGTGCGAGGACAAGGGCAAGAACATCCGCTCGACGCTGCAAAAGTGGAGCCGCGACTGGAAAGACTGGCTGAAGGCGCGCGGCGGCGAGCACGGCGGCGCGGCGGACTGCTGGGTCAATCGCGAGGAAAAGTCCGACGTCTGGTATATCCCGCTGTCCATGGATCCGGGGACGCCGCGGAAGATCGCACCGCCGCCGAACATCTTCCAGAAGCCCAAGCCCCCGGTGCGCGCCTGGCTGGAAGGCATGTTCGCTGCTGTCGTGTGACAATGGCCGCTGTTTCGAATCACGGAAGTCCTCTCATGTCTCATCTGATCTGGTTGAGTCACACCGAACCCGGCCACTGCGTGCTTTCGCCGACACGCATCAAGAAGGTCGGAAGACTGTATGCCGGCGAGCAGGTCCCCGAAGATTTCGGCCAGCCGATCCAGTACAGGATGAGCGAGCTGTTTCCAGACGACATTGCTCTCAGCGACAACTACGAAAAGGGTCAGGTCATTGTGTCGGCACGCTTGCGTGCAGCGTTGACACCGCTCCTGGCGGAGCAACCGGTCCAGTACCTGCCGGCGAAGATCATCAATCACAAGGGACGTGTCGCGGCGGAGGACTATGCGATTCTGCATCCGCACGCGGTAGTCGACGCGATCGATATCGAGGCGTCCAAGGTCGACTGGAGCGAATTGGCGAAGAATGAAATCGACTATTGCAAGGGACTCGTACTCAAGGATCTGCCGGCGGATACGCCGTCGTTGTTCCGCCTCAAGTACTGGGGATCGGTGCTGGTAGTCACGACCGAGCTGGCGGGGAAACTCCGGTCCGGAGGATTCGTCGGCCTGCGATTCCTCGAACCGAATCAATACACGGGCCGGAACTAGGGCCGGCCTACGATGGATATCCGTCGCGCCGAGGCGCTGCTGGTGGAAGAGACCCGCACGCGCATGTCGAACCTGATCGCACCGGTGCCGGTGCGCGAGAAGGCCGGCGATCTGCGCGAACTGAGCCGCCTCTTCGAAGCGCTGGGGATCTGCAAGTGGCTGAGTGCGGCGAATCAGAACGGCCTGCGGGAGAACCTCGTACGGGCCGCGCAGGCGCGGCGATACTTTCTGCGCAAGTCGCGCGAAGAAGGCAACAGCACTGACCGGTTTCTCGCGATCTCGCGCGTTCGTGCCGTAATGGATGCCGTCGTTGTGAACGACTGGCAGCTCGCCAGGCATGTCGCGCGCGATTCGATCCGGGAGTGGCGTCGCGATTGGGAATACGAGGATGATTTCTGCTACTTCCTTTTCCTCCATGGCCTGGTCGAGGACGCTGCATGGGCCAGAGGGCCTGACAGCCGCAGGCTGATCGAACGGTTCGCGGCAGCGCTCGAAGGGCAGCCATCGTCACGGCTCGCGCTCTGCCGCACGTTGCACGAGGGACATGCGGTGGAGTTTCGTGAGGCGCTTGAACAGCTGTTGCAGGAACACGCCGACCAGCACGATCTGCAGCGCGCAGCGATGACAGAGTACTCGGCCAATGCCGCGTTCTGGCCGAACAGCTTCGTGAGCATCGAAGGCCTGGCCTGGCTGGCGATCGCCCGCAGCATGCACATGGAACCGGATGACGAATTCCGGTTCTGCCCGATGCCGATCCGCCGGCTCCAGGGAACGATTTCTGTTCCTGACCTGTTCGAATCGCTCGATCACGCCCTGCAGCAGGGTTGAAGGACGGACCCGGCGGATGTCTTTCCCCAAGGTGCGCAACGAAACCGGCTTTGCCTTCGAGTGCCTGCACGTCACCGACGAGCGCGGCATGCCGGTATTCGTGCCGTTGGTGCAGGCCACGTACTCGATTGCGGCGAGCGCAGTGCCGGAACTCCTGAAAGAGCAGCCGCCGATCAGCCTGGCCGGAGAATGGTACGGCGACCCTGCTGTCACCAGCATACGGATGGAACCGCAGAGCGCGTTCATCAAGCTCGCCACGGACGTGGTGCTGCTGGGCCATGCTTTTCCCAAAGTGCCGGGAGCGACCGAAGGGCAGGTCGGAATCCGTATTGGATCGATGCAGAAGGTCGTACGGGTCATCGGCGATCGCTGGATCGCCATTCGCGACGGTCACGCAAGCATCACTGCGCCACAACCGTTCGAAAAGATTCCGTTGCTGTATGAGCGCAGCTTTGGCGGCTGGGATCGCCGCGGCAGCGACACGAGCCGACACCGTTTCGAGCCTCGCAACCCGGTCGGCACGGGTTTTTTCGAGACCAGTCTGACGGGCGACGCGCAGGCGCGGCTGCCGAATTTCGAGGATCCTGCGCGGCCCTATCGGGGGTATGGAGACAATCCGCCACCGGCGGGATTCGGATTCATCGGTCCGGACTGGTTGCCGCGCGCCCCTCTGGCCGGCACGTACGACGAAGCCTGGGACAAGACACGCAAGCCGCTCCTGCCGCAGGATTTCGACCGGCGTTTCTTCAATGCCGCTTCTCCGGGAATGACGGCCCCGGGATATCTGCTGGGGAACGAGCACGTGGTCATCATCGGCGCCTCGCCGGACGGACGCATCGAGTTCGACCTGCCAGGCGTGCCCGCGCCTGTCTGCGTGGCGGAGGTGCGTGGCAAGGGACGCATCCCGCTGCATACCCTGCTGGACACGATCATCATCGATACCGACGCACGCACGCTGATGCAGCTCTGGCGGGCCAGCCTCGTAGTGCGCAATGGTCCCCATGATCTCCTGAGCGTCGAGATCTGGCCGGATGCCGCCAGCACTGAAGCGGAGCGGGAGGAATAGTGGCCACCTCGCTGCAGAATTTCCGCATCGGTCTGTACGAGGAGCATCTTGCAGAAGCGTCGTTCCTCCATGAGCAGCGTCGTGCACTCCTGGCGCAGCCGGAGGTCTCGTGGCTCGCGCTGGATGGATTCGAACAGCGCCTGGAAGCTCATGTCGATGCACTGATCGTGGGTGGTGAACTGGCGCTGCACGTCAGCCGGCAGCACGCGAGCAGCGGCGACGCGGGTGAGCTGTTCGCCGCGGTCTGCGTGTTCTGTCGGCATGGAGAGGCGCCGTTGCTGGCCGAAGTGCTGCAGCAGCTCGACGTCGGCGACCCGGAGCGGGTTCGCGCCGTGGGCGATGCGCTGAAGTACGAACTGCCGGTCGCATGGGAGGA
>CAYWHG010000112.1:6991-15836 GCA_964457865.1 uncultured Steroidobacter sp. | reverse complement strand
TGTTCGATGTGATCGAGGTCGACAACGGCGACGAAGGCGCGCTGCGTCACTGGCAGCATCAACTGAGCGTACTGAGCGGCAGTCCCGATCTCGCCGACTGGGAAACGCCGCGCTATGAACGCTGGCGGCTCGTCGAACGCACGCTGGTCAATCCCGGCAGTGCCGGCGATCCCTGCTATCACATCGCGCTGCAACCGGAACCCGGCGCGAATGCGCAATGGCAGGCCGGCGACGTGGCCGAAATCGATCCGCGCAATTCGACCTGGGAAGCATCCGCAGCGCCCCTGCCCCATCGCGAATACTCGATCGCCTCCCTTCCCGCCGACGGTGCACTGCATCTGCTGATCCGTCAGATGCAGCGCCCGGACGGCCAGCCCGGACTCGGCAGCGGCTGGCTGACGCAGCAGGCGCCGCTCGGCGCCGACATCGCGCTGCGCATCCGTCCCAACTCGAATTTCCATGCACCTGCCGATGCGCGGCCGGCGATTCTCATCGGCAACGGCACGGGCATCGCCGGCCTGCGCGCCCTGATCAAGGCACGCATTGCCGCCGGGCACAGCCGCAACTGGCTGATCTTCGGCGAGCGCAGCGCCGCGCACGATCGCTTCTATGCCGACGATCTCGATCGATGGTCGCGCGACGGTTCGATCGAACGTCTCGATCTCGTCTTCTCGCGCGATCAGCCCGAACGCATTTATGTGCAGCACCGGCTGCTGGAAAGCGCCGACATGCTGCGCGAGTGGATCGCAGCCGGCGCCGCGATCTACGTGTGCGGCAGCCTGCAGGGCATGGCGCCCGCCGTCGACGCCGTCCTCACGCACATCCTCGGCGCGGATATCGTGGAGCAGCTGACGATGGAGGGGCGGTATCGGAGGGACGTGTATTGAACGGGCGACTGGTCTGCTGGGGGACTGGTCTGCTGGCCGGAGTCGGACTGACGATTGAGTAGATGCTGATTGAACTCTTTCCGTCACTCCTTCGGTCAGAATCCATCCGAATCAGGAAGATGGATCCCCGCCTACGCGGGGATGACCACTTTGATCAGTCCTTACTCCGTCGTCCCCGCGCAGGCGGGGACCCATCTGTAGCGGGCGACTGGTCTGCTGGCTGGAGTCGGATAACGCGAGACCCGGGTCTGCGATCTGTTCGCCAATGGTAAAGCCGATACGAACATGTCCGTGGAACCATCACCCGATCCAGGGAGTCTCTGCAGGACCTTTCCATCCTGGCGGAGAGCAGGCATGAGCATGATCGACCGGACCGCGAATTTTTTCCGTCCATCCAGTGCCATCCCCCTGGCATTGCCCGAAGCGGCGAAGGCACTCGAAGCCGCGTGGCAGCGTCGTCGCGAGGAACTTGGCAACTGGCAGCCCTCGAACGGCTGGCTGATCGAGCCCGTCGATACGGGCAGGCGCCTGACGTCGAGTCGCTGATTCCCGGGATTTTTCAGGGAAAACCCGCCTCCGGAGCCTTCGGGCAAATCTGCTAACGTGAGCGGCCTTCGTTGCCGCCGCTCGCGAGGTTTGTCCGATGCATCGTGCGATCGTCCATGGCCTGGTACTGCTGGCCTTCGCGCCGTTCGCTTTCGCGCAGACCCCCGCTGCACGAATCACTGAGCCGCAAGTTCGACAAGTCGGCACGGCAACGCTGCAGAATGTTCCCGACATTCCTGCGCACGTCACCGCTGCCGTCCAGCGCTTCCAGAATTACCGCGCGGCAACTTTCCAGGACTGGCTGCCCGACGGCTCGCTGCTGATCGCCACGCGCTTCGGCGCGACCCAGCAGATCCATCGCGTCGCTGCGCCCGGCGGTGCACGCACACAGATCACTTTCTTCGATGAACCCGTCGCTGCGGCGATCGCGATTCCCGGTGCGAACCGCTTCGTGCTGGTGCGCGATACCGGCGGCGACGAATGGTTCCAGCTCTACGGCATGGGCCTCACCGGACGCCCCACGCTCCTCACCCAGCCTGGCACCCGCAATCAGTCGCCGATCGTCAGTCCCGACGGCACGCTGCTCGCCTGGTCGCAGGCCACGCGCGGCTCGGCCGAGTACGCGCTGTATGTGGCCGATCCGTCGAACCCCGCCCAGGCGCGCGTGGCGTATCGCGCGCCGGGCAGCATCGACCCGGGCGACATTGCGGCGGACAAGCGCTCGCTGGTGCTGACCCGCAACTTCTCCAACCGCGAGTCGAAACTGCTGCTGCTCGACCTTGCCTCGGGCGAGGCGCGCGAACTGGCCGCCGACGGTGGCAAGGCTTTCTTCTCCTCGCCGCGATTCGCCGCGGACGGCCGCAGCGTGCTGGTCCTGTCCGATCGCGGCAGCGACGTGCAGCGGCTGGTGCAGATCGACATCGCCACCGGCAGGACCACGGTGCTGACGCCCGCACTCAAGTGGGACATCGACGCCTTCCGGCTGTCCGGCGACGGCCGTGTGCTCGCCTACGCCATCAACGAAGACGGTTATTCGCGCGTCGTGCTGCGCGACCTCGTCGCGAATCGCGATCTGCCGCAGCCGTCGTTGCCGCGCGGCGTGCTGACGGACATGGGCTTCTCGCCCGACGGCTCGCAGCTCGCCCTCGGACTCACGACGGCCACGAGTTCGGGCGACGTGTGGTCATGGAGCCTCGCGAACAACGCGCTCACGCGCTGGACCACCTCGGAACTCGGCGAACTCGATCCCGCGCAGCTTGCAGAGCCCACGTTGATTCACTTCAAGTCGTTCGACGGCCTGTCGATTCCGGCCTTTGTCTACCGGCCGATCGGCATTCCGGCGGATCGGCGCACGCCGGTGATCATGGACATCCATGGCGGCCCGGAAGCGCAGACCCGCCCGGTCTGGAATCCGGGCGCGCAGTATTTCGCCAACGTGCTCGGTGCCACCGTGATCCTGCCGAACGTCCGCGGCAGCGCCGGTTACGGCAAGCACTACATGAACCTCGACAACGCCGAAAAGCGCGAGGACAGCGTCAAGGACATCGGCGCCCTGCTCGACTGGATCGCGACCCAGCCGAACCTCGACAAGGATCGCGTCGCCGTCTACGGGCAGTCCTATGGCGGCTACATGTCGCTCGCCGTGAGCACGCACTATGCCGACCGGCTCGTCGGCGGCGTGGAGCGTTACGGCATCAGCGACTTCGCCTCGTTCCTGAAGAACACCGAAAGCTATCGCCGCGACAACCGCCGCGCCGAATACGGCGACGAGCGCGATCCGAAAATGCAGGAAGTCTTCAAACGCATCGCGCCGCTCGCCAACGTGAAGAAAATCACCAGGCCGATGCTGGTCATGCAGGGCGCCAACGACCCGCGCGTGCCGCAGTCGGAATCCGACCAGGTCGTCGCCGGCATCCGCGCCAACGGCATCGACACCTGGTACGTGGTGTTCGCCGATGAAGGCCACGGCTTCCTCAAGAAGCACAACAACGATCTGCGGCGCGAGGTCGAGACCGTATTCCTGGCGAAGCTGTTCAGCGTTTCCCTGAGTCCTCTCAAATGAGTGCCGGCAAATGAGCGTGGCACTGCGGCCGGGCCGCTATCGACACTACAAGGGCAAGGACTACGAAGTCATCGGCGTCGCGCGGCATTCGGAAACCGAAGAATCGCTGGTGGTGTATCGCACGCTGTACGGCGATCGCGGATTGTGGGTGCGGCCGCTGGCGATGTTCACGGAAACGATCGAGCACGATGGACGACGGGTGCAACGTTTTGCATACGTCGGTGATGCCGACGCCGCAAAGCCGTGAGGTGAATCACGCGGCGCGGGCTTGTCACCCGCGTGACGCCCAATCACACTGCGTCGACTAGAACGAGAAGCTGGCACGCATGAATAGCCGAGTGCACGGAGCGGGAGTCGCATGACCAGGCGGGGCAGCCTGGTGTGCGTGGGTGTCGGCATGACGCTGGGATCGCATCTCACCCCCCTGTCCCGCAGCTACATCGAGCAGGCAGATGTCGTATTCACCGGCCTGTCCGACGGGATCATGGAACTGTGGCTCGCGAAGATGAACCCCGACGTCCGCAGCCTCCAGCAGTACTACCGCGAAGGTAAGCCCCGCACCCAGACTTACCGCGAAATGGTCGAGGCCATACTCACCGAGGTCCGTGCAGGCAAGAAGGTGTGCGGAGCGTTCTACGGACACCCTGGCGTGTTTGCATTGCCGCCTCGAAAAGCACTCGCCCTGGCCCGCAGCGAAGGCTACGAGGCTCACATGGAACCGGGCGTGTCGGCGGAAGACTGTCTCTACGCGGACCTGGAGATCGATCCCGGCGAAGTCGGGTGCCAGCATTACGAAGCCAGCCAGTTCATGCTCTATCGCCGTCGCATCGACCCGACGGCGTATCTCGTCCTCTGGCAGATCGGCATCGCGGGCGATCAGTCCGTCACCCGTTTCTCCACCGGTGCGGAGTACCGTCAATTGCTGGTCGAATTGTTGAGCTCCGACTACCCCGGCGATCACGAAGTCATTGCCTACAAGGCGGCGACGCTGCCTACTCATCGGCCCCGAATGGATCGCCTCAGGCTACGCGACCTGCCGAAGGCGGATCTCGATATCCATTTCACGCTGGTCGTTCCGCCCGCACGAGCGCTGGAAGCCAACTCTGAAGTTCGCCGCAGGCTGTCGCAGCTCGATCGCGCCAAACCACCAGCGAAGGCGGCTGTTGTCTTCGAGACAGACCGGCTTCACATGCGACTGATCGACGAGTGCGACCGGGATCTGTTCTGCGATCTTTACTGCGACCCGTCGACGATGCAGTTCATCGGACCCGCAATGACCCGTACCGCGGCGATGCGAGGTTTCGGCAAAGCACTACGAATGACCCGTGAAACCCCGCTGCGGCTGCGTTCGTATGCAATCGTGGACAGCAGCGGCGAAACATTGGGGTTCTGCGGATTCAGCAGGTCGAAGACATCCGCACACCGCATCGAGGCAGGCATCATGCTTCAAGCGGAAGCTCGCAGCCATGGGCTGGGGCAGGAAGCCTTCGCGGGTCTGGTTCGACATGCGCTGCAGCAGCCAGAGGTCCCGGAACTGCATGCGCGCATCGACCTCGCAAATGCACCGGCAACGGCAATCCTGCGCGCGCTCGGATTCAAGATGCACAACACCAGGGGATCGGACTCAATGTGGAGCATTGCTCGCGCATCGGTTGCATCTGCGGTATGAATCAGGTTCAGATGGGTCAGACAGCGATTCTTGTACAACGACAGACGTTCAAACCTCTCACTCAAGAACAGGAAACAAAGACATGGCAACGCTGATCGAGTTTCTGGAGAAGATGGGTAGTGACGCGCACCTGCGCGGGGCATCACGCGAGGATCTCGCACTCGCCATGGAGGCGGCAGGCATCGACGTCGCGGCGCGAGACACATTGCTGAGTCAGGATCAAGGCGAGATCGAAGAACTGATGGGTGCCGATGCGAATGTCTTCTGTTCCCTGGAAACGCCAGATGATGGCGAAGAAGGTCCGGATACGCCGCCGCCGGATGATGGCAGCAACCCGAAACTCCGTGCTCCGAAGAAAAAGAGAAAGAACAGCAAGAAAAAGCGCGGAAGCAAGAAAGCTCCGAAGAAACCGGCGCCCAAGAAGAAGTCTCCCGGTAAAGGCAGCAAGAAGAAGAAGAAGAGCAGCAAGAAGAAGAGCAGCAAGAAGAAGAAAGTGAGCAAGAAAAAGACCAGCCGCAGAAAGAAGTAGGTCACCTCGTATCGTCACGGCCCGTGACGCACAAGCGCAATTCGCTGTCAGGGATCTACAGTCCCTCACGGCACAACAGGACCGCGCAGCGGCGATCGCTGCGCGGTCTTATATTGTCCCTGTTAATCATTCTCATTGGCGCGACGGCCAGCGCTGATGAAATCGATGACCTGCTAGTGAAGGCAGATGGCCTCAAGTCGACGAATCCTTCTGCGTTCACTTCCATGCTCGATGATCTCACCCGCCGAAGCAGTACGCTTTCCGTGCCGCAGCGGCACTATTTGGATTTTCTCAAGGCGTGGGATGTCACCTATTCCTCGGACTATGCCGCGGCGATACCCATGCTTCGCAAGGTGCTCGAGGACAATCCGGAACCCACGCTGCGTTTTCGCGCACTCGCCACGATCACCAACATCCTCAGCATTGTGAGGCGCTACGAGGAGGCCTTCGCCCGGCTGGAGGAACTGCTGCATCTGTTACCGCAGATCACTGACCCGGCGGCGCGGCAGCAGGGACTCGGCGTTGCGTCGTACTTGTATGCCCAGGTAGGCCTGGATGATGTCGCCATAAAGTACGCGGATCAGATCATCGAAGAGAACTGGTCCGGCCTGGGTATCTGTCGCGGAGGCCGGCTCAGACTGGAAGCCATCTACAAGGCAGCCCGGCAGGAACCCGCTCCCCGCGAGATGGAGGAAGTCATCGATGCCTGCACGCGTATCGGTGACCTCGGCAGGGCGAACTTCGTCCGGGCATATGCAGCCGAAGACTTCCTTCGCAAGGGAAGGTACGACGTTGCCCTGACGTTGTTGGATGGTCACCGTGAAGAGATCGAAAGCACACAGTACAAGCCGCTGATCGCACTTTACGACTCACTGCTCGCACGCATCTACAGAGAAATGGGCAAGCCCGACCTGGTTGCCAAGTACGCCACCAGCGCGCTCGAAAATTCGACGCAGGGAGAAATTCTCGAGCCTTTGGTCACCAGTTACCGCCTGCTCTACCTCCTCGCCCGCGAACGCGGCGATCTGTCTGCTGCACTCGACTATCACGAAAAGTACACTGCCGCGGACAAGGGTTACCTCGATGAGCTTAGCGCGCGCCAGTTCGCCTACGAAAAGGTCAAACACCAGTCGCTGGCAAACCAGCTGCAGATCGACGCCCTGAACAAGCAGAACGAAGTCCTGCACCTGCAGCAAGCACTGGACAGGAAAGCTGTCGAAACCAGCCGTCTCTACATCGCCCTGCTGCTGTCGATCGCCGCATTCATCGCCTACTTCGCGTACAAGACAAAACGCTCGCAGCTCCACTTCATGAAGCTGTCGCAGCAGGATGGCCTGACCGGCATCGCCAACCGCCCGCACTTCCTGCATCAGGCCGAAGAGGCGCTGACGAGCAACCGCAGAAACGGCACGGAAGTCTGCGTCATGCTGTGCGACCTGGATCACTTCAAAGGCATCAACGATCGCTACGGCCATGCCGGCGGCGATGTCGTGCTGAAGCAGGTCGTCGCGGAGATTCGCCGGCACTTGCGCAGCAACGACATATTCGGGCGCGTGGGCGGCGAAGAATTCGGCGTGCTGCTGCCGGGATGCTCGCTCGACGCGGCACAGGAGCGCTGCGAACAGTTGCGCACCGCCCTCAACGCATTGAAGGTCCAGCTCGACAAGCACCAGATCGAGACCTCGGCGAGCTTCGGCATCGAAACCACTTCCTCCTGCGGTTACGAACTTCGGCAGTTGCTCGCCAATGCCGACGCCGCGCTCTACCAGGCCAAGGACGCCGGACGCAATTGCGTCCGGACCTACGATCCTTCGATGGCCAACACCTTCACTTCGATCGCGACCGGCCGCTTCCGGCCGCCGCGCGATGGCTACGACAACGGCTTCGCGGCTTAGGGAACCTCTGATTTACCTCTTGTTGGTCATCCATCTGAATAGGAAGGATGGGTCCCCGCCTTCGCGGGGACGACGGAGTAAATCAGATCTTCTCCGCCGTGCAGAACCGAACCTGAAGAAGCGACAAGACCCTGACGTCGCGACAGCCGCGCTCCTATTCTTCCCCCGCTGACAACAACTCAGGGGAAAACCATGCTCGCTTTGCACTCTCGCCTTCGATGGGCGGCCGTCCTGGTTCTGGCTGGCGGATTCGCCGGACAGGCCATCGCCCAGGACAAACCCATCCGTTTCGGTCTCACCTGCCCCACGCCGCCGGCGCTGCACTGCCCGGACAGCGAATGCGCCGGCACGCTGGTGATCAACCAGGGCCCGACCGTCGAAATGAAAACCCGCCGGCCCTACTTCCTCGACTATCCCTGCGATCTCAAGCAGGGCGAGAAAGTGACCTTCGTCCTCAGCCTGCACGGCGGCGGCTCGTACGGTAACTGGCAGCGTCACTACTTCCCGATCATGGATTTCAAGGACCAGTACCGACTGGTCGTCGCCACGCCGAATTCACCGGTGCGCGCGTGGTCCGACGTCGACGATGCCTATCTGCAGAACATCGTGAACACCGTGATCGAGCAGATCGGCCGCGAGAACATCAAGGCGTTCTGGCTGGTCGGACACTCGCAGGGCGGCATGACGTCGAACCGGCTGGTGCGCACGGACTTCTTCAAGACCAAGGTCGATGGCTTCCTCAGCCTGTCCGGCGGCCGCATCGGCGGCAATCCGGGACGCGCGGGGTCCTTCGGTCCGCCGCGTTCGGGGACGACGAGTTCGCTGGATCCTTCCGTCATGTCGACCATGGCGGCGCAGATGGCGGCATTGCGCGAATCTCCCGCGGCGGACTTCTCGCATATCTACGCGACCGGTCAGCGCGAAGTCGACGACAAGGGCGTGTCGGCCACATCGGAATGGGCGGCCAAGTACGCCTGCGGATCGCGTGCCGCCCCACTCGAGATCGTCGACACGAAGCCAGGCTATATCTTCGACAGCAGCCGCCTGAATGAACTGAATCAGGCGTGGGGCCTGCTGCCTGCCGGCGGCAAGGCGGAAGTGTCGATCTTCCCGAACTGCAAGGACGGCCGCGTGGTGGCCGATGTCGTGCGGCTCGACAAGGGTCACACGGAAGGCCTGGAGCCGAAGATCACCGAAGAGCTGGTGAAGCTGATCGTGTCGGCGCCGGGCGGGAAGATCCAGAAAGGCGGCTGAGGC
>CAYWHG010000112.1:0-6891 GCA_964457865.1 uncultured Steroidobacter sp. | reverse complement strand
GCGGGGTCAGCAGTGACCAGCGCCTGCTCGCGAGCACAAAGAGCGCCACGATGGCGCTCATGATCGCGAAGTGCAGGAACAGTCCGAGTGCGGCTGTCGGTGCGCCGCCCGCAACGGCGGCACGTCCGAGCACGCCGCTGGCGACGCTCTGCAGGACTCGGGCTGGCGCCACGCCGCGCGTCAGCCAGGTCAGGATCGCGGCGGTGATATCGAGTGTTCCCGCAACGAGCGTCGCGATGACGATGGTCCGCAGCACGCTCATATTGCTTCCCCCGTTCCGGCAGGGACGGGATTGTCTTCCGCGCCACATTCGGCGGCGCGCACGTTCGGCTGCGGCACGTCCGAACAGGCAGCCTGATCCGCCGTGGAACGCCTGTCGGGAAGACACATTCGGATACTCGAAGCAGAATAGGACGAGCGGCCGGCTCCCTTGGCGACACGCTCGTTGAACGGCGGTTGTATTCTTCCGACGCCCGAACTTGAGCTTTCGCCGCATGTCGGAGCGACCATGAATTTCACCAATTCGCACAATTCATTTGCGCAGCCGGTTCGATCCCCTGTTGATTCCTCCACCGCCGCGCGCCCGTTGATCCACGCCGAGGTGAAGCCGTTCAAGGCCGGAATCACGGAAATGCAGCCGAGTCCGCACGTCGTCGTGTGCATGTTTCTCGGACCCTCTGTCGAAACGATCTGTCTGCGCAACGGCCGCACGCGGCGCGGTCGCGAAGTCGCCGGCGATCTCGACATCGTTCCCGCCGACACGCGCTGCTCCTGGGAAACTAAGCAGTCCGGCTCGACACTGGTGATGGTCGTGCCGCAGGAGCTGCTGCAATCCGTCGCCGTGCAGCTCGGCATGAACCCGGCACACATCGAACTGGCGGACCGCTTCCAGTTGCGCGATCCGCAGATCGAGCACATCGGCTGGGCGCTCAAGGCGGACATCGAAGCCGGCAGCACCGGCGGTCGGCTGTTCCGCGACAGCCTCGGCACGGCGCTGGCCATCCGGCTGCTGCAGCGTCACAACGTGCATTCCCTGCCGATGCGCGACACGCGCGGCGGCCTCAGTACCGTCAAGCTCAAGCACCTCGTGACCCACATCGAGGACAACCTGGAGAGCGATCTGTCGCTGACCGAACTCGCCAGCGTCGCCGCCATGAGCGTCTCCCATCTCAAGACGCTGTTCCGGCGTTCGACCGGTGTGCCGGTGCATCAGTACGTGCTGCGTCGCCGTGTCGAACGCGCGAAGCTGCTGCTGCAGGAAGAAGACCTCTCGATCACGCAGGTGGCGTTTGCCACGGGCTTTGCGCATCAGAGTCATCTGGCGCGGCACATGCGGAAAATTCTGGGCGCGACACCTGCCGCCGTTCGGCGAGGGCCCTGACCCCGGGATAGAGATCTCCGCCGGATGCACCGGCCCGGGCCTGATCGCTGCCCCGGTAACGAAGAACCATCGAGGCGCTGTATAGTGCGCGCACCCCGCGGCCCCTGCCGGAGCGCCAGGGTCTCGTGCACGGAGCCGAACGATGACCAGCGATCCCTGTCCAGCCCCGGACGTGCTGGCCGCCTTTGCAGGCGGCGAATTGAAAGGTCAGCCGCTCGACTCCGTAAAAGCGCATCTTTCGCAGTGCAATCCCTGCCTCGAAACCGTGGGTCATCTCGCGGCCCGTGCATCGCACTCGGGCCATGCCGGCCTCTCCCATCCCACGTTCGTCGAAGCTGGCCAGCTGATCGGTGCGTACCGCCTCATCTCCCGCGTCGGCGAAGGCGGGATGGGCGAAGTGTGGCAGGCGCAGCAGCTTGCGCCGGTCAAACGCATCGTGGCGGTCAAGCTGCTCAAGGCCGGCATGGATACGCGACAGATCATCGCCCGGTTCGGCGTCGAACGGCAGATGCTGGCGCTCATGCAGCATCCGGGCATCGCGCAGATGTTCGATGCGGGCGTGACGGATGCGGGACGGTCGTACTTCGTCATGGAATACGTCGAGGGCGTACGAATCACGACCTGGTGCGACGATCACAAGCTCGGTCTGCGCGCGCGGCTCGCGCTCTTCCAGCATGTGTGCGAAGCAGTGCAGCACGCTCACCAGAAGGGCGTGATCCATCGCGATCTCAAGCCCTCGAACGTCCTGGTGACCACGCAGGGCGGCAGGCCCAAAGTCATCGACTTCGGGCTCGCGAAGGCCATCACGCCCGATCTGAAGGACGCCATGCTCACCGAGTTCGGCACGATGCTCGGCACACCAGCGTATGCGAGTCCCGAACAGATGAGTTTCGGCGAGATCGACATCGACACGCGCAGCGACGTGTACTCCCTCGGCGCCCTGCTGTACGAACTGCTCGTCGGCGTCATTCCCTTCGACACGTACAGCGCCCGCGCAGAAACGGTGATCGAGCGGCAGCTCGCCATGCGCGAGCGCGCACCGGCACGGCCAAGTGTGCGCGTATCGCGCATGGGAGAGCGACTCGCATCGATCGCGCGATTGCGCGGCCTCGAATCTCACAGCCTGCGGCGCCAGCTGCGCGGCGAACTCGACTGGATCGTGATGAAGGCGCTGGAGAGGGAGCGGGAGCGCCGCTACAACTCGCCGCTGGAACTGTCGCTCGACATCACGCGCTACCTCAATCACGAGCCGCTCACTGCCGGACCGCCCACGACCGCGTACCGCATACGCAAGTTCGTGCGTCGTCACCGGGTAGGTACGGCCTTCGCGGCGACGCTCGCCCTCGTGATGATCGCCTTCGTCGCCGTGACGATCGTGCAGGCACAACGCATTGCACAGCAGCGTGATCGTGCGACCGCCGAAGCGGCGAACGCCGAACTGCGCCGCAGCCAGGCGGAGGGACTGATCGGATTCATGCTCGGCGATCTGCGCGAGCGGCTCGAACCGGTCGGCAAGCTCGATGTTCTCGACGCCGTCGGCAATCAGGCGATGCGCTACTTCGCCGTACTCGGCAGCCGCGGCAGCGAAGCCGAGATACTGGCGCGCGCCAGGGCGCTGCGGCAAATCGGCGAAGTGCGCTTCGGCCAGGGCCGTCTCGAACCGGCGCTGGAATCCTTCCACGAATCGCAACGCGTCCTCGAACGTCTGCATGACGAGCATCCCGCAAACAACGACTATCTGTTCGAACTCGCGCAGAGCGAATTCTGGATCGGCTACGTGGCCTGGGAACGCAAGGATTTCGCGCAGGCCGAGCGCCGCATGACGCGCTACATGGAGTGCAGCCGGATCCTTCAGCAGCGCGAACCGGATAACGCAGCGTATGAACTGGAACTGGTGGCGGCGCACAGCAATCTGGGCGGCGTCGCCCGCGAACGCGGCAACCCGCACGAGGCACTGCGCCGTTACGAAACGAGCATCGCGCTCGGACGAAAAATCATCGCTGCGGATCCGGCCAATACGGATGCAGTGGCGGGCGTCGCCGAAGATCAGTCATGGGTCGGCAGAACCCTCCTTCAGCTGGGCCGGCTGCAGCAGAGCGAGGATGCTTACCGGGCGGCGGTCGGGCTATACCGGAACCTGCATGAAACCGGAGAAGACCGGACGTATTCGCAGGACTACGCGAGCCTGATGCTGCTGCTGGCCGATGTTCATTTGCGCCAGAACGAGATGGAAAGCGCGCAACGCGTGATGGATGTCAGCGAGCCGGTGCTGCGTTCCCTGACACGCCACGATCCGGCCAACGCGCGCTGGCAATCGCTCGTGAACTACGCAGCGATGCTTCGCGCCGCGATGTCCCCGCCGAACGCTGCCGAATCGCATCTCGCCGCGGCCTTCGAGGGAATGCAGACGCTGGCGCAGTCCGATCCAACCAATGCCGGCTACTGGCACAGGCTGGCGCAGATCACGCACGCCCGTGCCGAGATTGCGCTGCGCCAGGGCAAGCCGCAGCGTGCATTCGAACTCGCCGGACGCGAACTGGAATATCTGGTCAAGGCTGTCCCGGAAACCGTTTCCGACCGCACGACATCGATCCGCCTCGCCATGGCGCACGAGTTGCGCGGCGCCGCAGCCCATGCGGGCCGGCGAGTCGTCGAAGCGCAGGCCCTGTGGCTCGAGGCGCAACGGCATCTGGAGAATGTGAGCGGGGAGGATCTCGAAGCGCTCGCCGTGCGTCGGCAACTCGCGCTGCACAGCGGCGACAATACAGTCGCCGCAAGCCTCGATGCCCGCCTCGCTGCCGCAGGATTCCGCGATCCAAGATTTCATCGTCTCCTGAATTCCGTCGGCGCCGTGCAAGCGCCGGCGGACGTCGCGAGGCTGGTGACTGCCGAGCCCTGATCAACAACCAACACCGATCAACAACCAACAAGGACATCACCATGCCGAACAGCACCCCACCCGTGATGCTCGATATCCAGAGCTTCCCGTCGACCGGATCCGACGGCTACACGAATACCAGGACCTCGAATCATAAGGTCTACAGCTACAAGTACATGGGCGGCAGCGACAACCAGGGCAACATCGTCGAAACGACGGGCGCCGGTACACAGGAAATCCTCCTGTCGCTGACCAGCGGCCGCTACGCCATCACCAAGGTCAAGTTCGCCGATGATCCCCACCATCAGATGTCCTGGCGTCCCGCCACCAACACCTGGCAGGTCTGGATCGTCGATGCCGACGCTTCCGACGAAAACGCCTACTACGCAGTGCATGTGAAGGACAACAATGTAGAACACTGCACCTTCGTATGCGATCCGCGGATCAAGAATCAGCCGGAATGACGCAGAGCGACTGGCGATGGGCGGTGCGCAACGCCATCGTCGCATCGTTGACGCTGGCAGCAACCGACGTACGTTCTTCCTGTGGGTCAGGCTTTAGCCTGACCGTTTGAAGCCGGCTAAAGCCGGCCCCACAGGCAGAAAAGAAACCAACCAACGCTTTTTGACCTTGAATCCACAGGAGACCGACGCATGAGTCTGCAAGTTGCCGTTCTCGGCGCAACCGGTGTGTATGGACGGCATCTGATTCCCCGCCTGATCTCGGCAGGACATCGCGTACGCGCCCTCGCGAGACGTCCCGAGACCGCAGCCGTCGCCGCCGCCTGCGGCGCAGAGATCATCCGGGCCGATATCTTCGACGCAGCCTTGTTGCGGGATGCAGTGAAGGATTGCGACATCGCCATCAATCTCGCGACCAGTCTGCCCTCGCCTGCCTCGCAAGGCGGTGACTTCGCGAAGAACGATGTCCTGAGGCGCGAGGGCACGGCGATCTGGACGCGCGCATGTCGCGATGCCGGCGTGCCGCGCATCCTGCAACAGAGCATCGCGATGACACATGCCGGCGGTGGCGAAACCTGGGCCGACGAATCGACGTTCCGTCCTGTCGACGAATCCACCATTGCAGGCGCAGCCATCGCAGCGGTTCGCGACATGGAAGCGATCATCGAAGCATCCGGACTCGACTGGCTCATCCTGCGGGGCGGACTGTTCTATGGCCCCGGCACAGGGTTCGACGATGACTGGTTTGCCCGGGCGCGCGCGGGAAAACTGCGACTGCCGGACGAGGGCAACGACTATGTGTCGCTGGTACACATCGCCGACATGGCCGCTGCGACCGTGGCGGCCCTCGCAAGGTGGCCCTCGCGACAGGCATTGATCGTCGCCGACAATGGCCCCGCGCCGTGGCGAGACGTTTTCTCCTATGTGTGTTCGCTGTGCTGCGCCAGCCCACCGCTGCCCGGCGGACGGCTCATGATGCCGTCATTCCGGGTCCGGAATACTCGCGCGCAGGAGTTGCTCGCATGGGCACCGGTGTTCCCGGACTATCGTGCCGGCCTGGCCAGGTAGATCGTCCGCGAGAATGCGCGCCCCCTCACCAAAGTAAGTGAGAAGATCCGCCGACTGGACGATGCGACCCGAAGGCGGACCAGCGAGGATCCCGGTCCGCAGATGCCGTGCAGCAGATCGCGCTGCATCACCGGACATCAAACCAGGGAGAAGCCTCATGAACATCCGTTCGATCGGCCTGCCGTTGCTTGCGGCAGCATTGCTGGTATCCGCCGCGCCCGCGCATGGCCAGGTGCCGGTGCACAAACACTATGACGACAGCAAGGCGGGAGCGCCTTCGGCGACGGGCGCACTCGCACCGCGCCTGCAGAATGTCGGCACGCACAAGTTCGCCGCGGTGAGTTCGTGTTCGGCCGCCGCGATGCCATTCATGCACCAGGGATTGAATCTCACCTACGGCTTCAATCACGCCGAAGCCGGCCGCGCCTTCGCCGAAGCGGCCCGCCTCGATCCGGATTGCGCGATGGCGTTCTGGGGACAGGCGCTGGTGCTCGGCCCGAACATCAATGCGCCGATGGCGCCCGAGGATGAACCCAAGGCCCAGGCGCTCGTGCAGCAGGCGGTATCGCTGAAGCGCAAAGCATCGCCGGCTGAGCGCGACTACATCGATGCGCTGGCCGTGCGTTACACCGGCAACGCCGATGATCGTCGCGCGGCCGATCAGGCATTCGCCGGCGCGATGCGCGCACTGCATCAGAAGTATCCGCAGGACCAGGATGCGGCGACGTTCTATGCCGAGTCAGTGATGGACCTGCGCCCCTGGGATTACTGGACGCGCGACGGCCAGCCCTACGCCGAAACGCCGCAGATCATCGCGGCGCTCGATGGCGTCATCAAGGCCAACGCCGTTCATCCCGGCGCCCTGCACCTGTGGATTCACCTGTGGGAAGGCAGCAGGACGCCGGAAGTGGCGGAAGGTGCCGCGGACCGGCTGCTCCCGCTCGCGCCCGCCGCGGGACACCTCGTGCACATGCCCGGCCATCTGTTCCAGCGCGTCGGCCGCTACAGCGATGCCGAGAAAGCCAACCAGCTCGCCATTCTCGCGGACGAGGACTACATCACGCAGTGCAAGGCGCAGGGCATCTATCCCCTCGCCTACTACC
>CAYWHG010000111.1:4139-15917 GCA_964457865.1 uncultured Steroidobacter sp. | reverse complement strand
AGGATGATGTCGTTGATGGTCACGTACATGGCGTGATCCGACACCGGCGTCTTGATCTTGTAGGTCGAGCCGATGAGCATCTCGGGACGCTCGAGCTTCTCGTGCATCCAGACGACGTTGGCTTCCTTGCGCGGCTCGGCGGCGAGCTTCGCGGCGGCGGCGGCTTTGTCTTCGGGTTTCTCGACCCGGTACTTGGTGATTTTTTTGTCGATCTTGATGGTCATATGACTCGCTCCAGCGGTGCCCTGCACCGCTTCTGCATCAGGTACCAGGCGCCAGGCCCTAGGCTCTAGTCGGAACATCCGGAGGGCTCGCGCCTAGTGACTAGGGCCTAGCGCCTCCGGCAAGTCCGTTAGAACTTGCCGTAGTACCCTTCCTTCATGGCGTCGAACAGATTCGCGGCGCTGTGCATTTCGCCGTCGTACTCGATCTCTTCGTCGCCCTTCACTTTCACTTCGGTGCCGTCGTCGAGCGTGAACACGTACGTGGTGTTCTTCAGGTCTTCCTCTTTGACCAGCACGCCCTGGAACGCTTCGGGGTTGAAGCGGAAGGTGGTGCAGCCTTTCAGGCCCTGTTCGTGGGCGTAGAGGTAGATGTCCTTGAACTGCTCGTAGTCGTAGTTCGTCGGCACGTTGGCGGTCTTCGAGATCGAGGAATCGATCCAGATCTGCGAGGCGGCCTGGATGTCGACGTGTTCCTTCGGCGTGATGTCGTCGGCGGTGGTGAAGTACGCCGGCAGTTGCTCCGCTTCGTTGGTCGAGCCGGGCATGGCGCGCGGATTCACCAGTTCGCGATAGGCCAGCAGTTCGAACGAGAAGACGTCGACCTTTTCCTTCGACTTCTTGCCTTCGCGGATCACGTTGCGGAAGTAGTGATGCGCGAACGAGGGTTCGATGCCGTTCGAGGCATTGTTGGCGAGCGACAGCGAGATGGTGCCGGTGGGCGCAATCGAGCTGTGATGCGTGAAGCGGGCGCCGGCTTCGGCGAGTTCATCGACGAGTTCGGGGGCGGCTTCGGCGACGCGCTGCATGTAGCGGCTGTACTTCGCGTGCAGGATGCGGCCCGGGACTTTCTGGCCGACGCTCCAGCCATCCTTCGCCATCTCGGGGCGCTTGCGCAGCATTTCCGGGGTGACTTCGAACTCTTCCAGCATGATCGGCGCCGGGCCTTTTTCGCGGGAGAGATCGAGTCCGGCTTCCCAGCCGGCGATCGCCATTTCGCGCGACACGTTCTGGGTGAAGGCGACGGACTTCTTCGAGCCGTACTTCATGCACAGCATGGTGATGGTCGAGCCGAGGCCGAGGAAGCCCATGCCGTGACGGCGCTTGCGCAGGATTTCATCGCGCTGCTGGCCGAGCGGCAGGCCGTTGATCTCGACGACGTTGTCGAGCATACGAGTGAAGACCTTCACGACCTTGCGGAACTCTTCCCAGTCGAAACGCGCTTCATCCGTGAACGGATCGACGACGAAGCGCGTGAGATTGATGGAGCCGAGCAGGCAGGAACCGTAGGGCGGTAACGGCTGTTCGCCGCACGGATTTGTCGCGCGAATGTTTTCGCACCACCAGTTGTTGTTCATTTCATTGACGCGATCGATCAGCACGAAGCCGGGTTCGGCGAAGTCGTAGGTCGAGGACATGATCACGTCCCAGACGCGGCGGGCCGGCACTGTCTTGTATATGCGGCAGCAGACCAGGCCCGACTCGTTGGCGACGTAGGACTCCCGGGTCGGCCATTCGCGCCACAGGTACCTGGACGGGTCGTTGAGATCGAGATCTTCGGCTTCGGCCTCCTTGCGGGTGACCGGGAAGGCGAGCTTCCACTCGGTGTCGTTCTTCACCGCGTTCATGAACTCGTCGGTGATCAGCAGCGACAGGTTGAACTGGCGCAGCCGGCCCGCTTCGCGCTTGGAGCGCACGAACTCGAGCACGTCGGGATGACCGACATCGAAGGTGCCCATCTGCGCGCCGCGACGACCGCCGGCGGAGGACACGGTGAAGCACATCTTGTCGTAGATATCCATGAACGACAGGGGGCCGGACGTGTATGCGCCCGCGCCGGAAACGTATGCGCCACGCGGACGCATCGTTGAGAATTCGTAACCGATGCCGCAACCAGCCTTGAGCGTGAGCCCGGCTTCGTGAACCTTGGCTAAAATATCGTCCATCGAGTCGGTAATGGTGCCCGACACGGTGCAGTTGATCGTGGAGGTCGCGGGTTTGTGTTCCTGCGCGCCGGCGTTCGAGGTGATGCGCCCGGCCGGGATCGTTCCCTTGCGCAGCGCCCAGAGAAACTTCTCGTACCACTCGGTACGGACTTCTTCGCGTTCGACATCGGCGAGCGCACGGGCGACGCGCTGATACGTCTCGTCCATGCTGTTGTCGACCGGCGTGCCGTCTTTGGCAGTGAGCCGATACTTCTTCTCCCAGATATCGAGCGAGGCCTCCTGAAATGGAATGCTGTTGACGTCCATAGGCTCAAGCTTGATTGCTGTCTTCATGCCGGTGCGCGCTCCCCAACTCTTTCTATCAGGGCGGGAACCCCTTGAATCCACCTGTACTGCCCCGCTCTTCGTAGGGTGGGGTGCGTGGCTGCGTACAGTCCTTCCTGACTCCGTGAGGGATGCGATCCAGGTCAGTTACCGGGGAGTTCCGTAGTCCGCGGAACGGAAGTACCGCCCGTGATCGCATACCACAACATCTTGTGTCAGGGGAGGGAATCTATTCCGCTGTCACAAGGTCGTCAACACCAATGTTAAGTACCCTATGGGTCGCAAAAGACCCGTGAAATTAAGGGATTACCGTATTCCTAAGTGCAATTTCGGAATGCAAGGGATGGTACGTAGGAAAAGGACGGTAGCCTGATCGAGCACAAGATATTGTGGTGCGGTGGAGGTCCGCACATCGAGATCACAGCGCACGCACAGGGGATGCACGGGTTGTCCACAGGGTTATTCAACGAGGCCGACGGTGGGGGAGATAAAGGCCCTCCTCCTCCGCTCGCCCTGAGCTCGTCGAAGGGCTCTTGAGGTCTCGGAGAAGGAACACAGCAACCCTTCGACGAAGCTCAGGGCGAACGGAAGGAGAAGAGACGCCGCGCACCAAGCGCGTTCGCGAGTGCCACCGTCATTCGCGTCAATCCATCGCAGCACCACCGCGATCAACACCAGCGAAGCGAGGAACGCGCTCAGTCAGCGCATCCGGCATGGATTCCCGCCTGCGCGGGAATGACGACTACCGCCAGCCTCACTGTGACCGCCGCGGAACTTTCCGGCACACGCCGGACTCTTGCAGCACGTACGCCGTTTTCACGGCTAGAATTCCCTTCGCCCCGCATCTGCCGGATACAGAGAAATATTTCATGAGAAAGGCTCTCAGCGCGCTTGCCGTCCTCGTTCTGTTCATCAGCGTCAACGCCCAGGCGCAGTTGCCGGCGAAGGTCGGCGACACGCCAGTGCCGTCGCTTGCGCCGATCATCAAGAGGACGGCGCCGGCCGTCGTGAACATCGCGACGCGCGGCAAGATCCAGGAAGCGCGCAATCCGCTGCTCGACGATCCGTTCTTCCGTCGCTTCTTCGATGCGCCGAACGTGCCGCGGCAGCGTGAATTCCAGAGCGCGGGCTCGGGCGTGATCGTCGATTCGAAGAACGGTTACATCATCACCAATGCGCATGTGATCGAGAACGCCGACGAGATCACGGTGTCGCTGCAGGACGATCGCCAGGTGAAGGCGGAAGTCGTGGGCAAGGATCCAGGTTCGGATGTCGCCGTGCTCAAAGTGCCGGTGAAGAACCTCACTGCGATGTCGCTCGCCGATTCGGACAAGGCGGAGGTCGGCGATTTCGTGATCGCGATCGGCAATCCCTTCGGCCTGCAGCACACGGTGACGTCCGGCATCGTCAGCGCACTCGGTCGCTCGGGCATCAATCCGGAAGGCTATGAGGACTTCATCCAGACGGATGCGTCGATCAACCCGGGCAATTCGGGCGGCGCGCTGGTGAATCTCGACGGCCAGCTCGTCGGCATCAATACCGCGATCTTCTCGCGCAGCGGCGGCAACATCGGCATCGGCTTCGCCATCCCTTCGAACATGGTGAAGGCCGTGATGACGCAGCTCATCCAGTACGGCGAAGTGAAGCGCGGCATGCTCGGCGTGCAGTTGCGCAATCTCACGCCGGCGATTGCCGAAAGCCTCGGCCTCGACAGCTCGAAGGGCGCGCTGGTCGGCCAGGTAGTCGAAGATTCCCCGGCCGAAAAGGCCGGCATCAAGGCGGGCGACATCATCACGTCGATCAATGGCCGCAACGTGTCGAACTCGTCGGAGACACGCAATCTGATCGGCCTGCTGCGCATCGGCGAGAAGGTGGACATCGGCCTGCTGCGCGACGGCCAGCCACGCCGCGTCACCGCCACGATCGCCGAACGCGACGATGCATCGGGCGACGCCGCTGCGGCAGTGCATGCCGCCTTCGAAGGCGCCTCGCTCAGCAATGCGGGCAGCAATGGCGGCGTGCAGATCGGCGCGGTCGCCGAAGGCAGCCCGGCCGCCGCCAACGGCCTGCGCCCGAACGACGTCATCATCGGCATCGGTCGCAGTCGCATCGCCAACCTGGAACAGCTGCGCACCGCGGTAAAGGATGCAAAGGCGTTCACCGTGACGATTCGCCGCGGCAATGCGACGCTGGTGTTCCCGATTCAGGGATAACTGAAGATCCCTTGCTCCCTCTCTCCCCCCTCCTCCGCTTGCGGGGGAGTTGGGGCGGGGGCGCGCGGCAGGGCTCGACAGGATCACATTGCAGGAGTTGCCGCGTCGGCCTGACACACTTCCTTCCGCCGCTGCTCCGCCCCCAGCTTCGCAATCCGCCCCACCTCTTCATAGAACCTCGGCAACTCGCCCTCCAGCGACGCCAGCAATCGCTGAAATCCCGGCAGGCAGCCGTGATACGTCGCGGCCGATACCAGGTGCGCATTGCCGAGCGCGCGGTCGAACCACCAGTCGTAACCGGCATAGCCGTTCCATTGGGCGCGCAGTTGCGTGTAGTCGAACTTGAGCTGGCCGAAGATCGCGGCCTTGCGGGCGCGCATGTCGTCGGCGGAAATCTGCGAGGCGTAGAGACGTTTCAGTTTCTCGCGCGCACCGAGCAGCAGATCGATGAACTGCTGTTGCCGCTCGCGTTGCTGGCGCCAGGCCCGCAGGTCCTGCGCACGGCCGCGTTCGTCGAGCCAGCGTTCCAGTCCGGCTTCTTCGACGGCGGTGGCGAACGCTTCATTGAATTCCGAGTCACCGGGCACGTAGACGACCTGGTGAGCGAGTTCGTGAAAGAGCGTCGCGGCAAGCTGTGCGTCGCTCCAGCCCATCATGGTGTTGAGGATCGGATCGCGGAAATGCCCGAGCGTCGAATACGCCGGCACGCCGCCGACCATCGCATCGCCGCCGCGACTGCGCGTCTTGCGGGCGTAGTTCCGCGCGCTCTCCTCCTTGAAATAGCCGCGATACACGACGCAGCCGGCGATCGGAAAACACCAGCGGCGCGGCTCGACCGAGAACTCGTCGGTCGCGAATACATTCCAGACCACGTACGGGCGACCCAGATCGGCGTAGCTGCGATAGCTCTCGTTGTCGGGCAGGCCCAGTTCGCGCGAGGCAAAGTCGCGGGCGGCGGTGACGTATTCGAGCCGGGCGCGCAGCTTGTCGGGCGTGGCGGGATTGGCGATGACTTCGCCCATCGGTTCGCGTTTCGACACGATCTGCATCTGGCCCTGCGCAGCCTGCAGCAGGTAGCAGCCGGACAGGGATGGGACGGTCAGCAGCAGGATCAGGAGGCAGCGGATGCTGAGCGGCATAGACGACCAGAGGACCGTGACGAGAGTAACGATAGTGACGGAAGTGATGAGGGTGACGGAAGAGAGGTGAAGGCCGACGACGCTGACTTTTCGTCACTTCCGTGACCCTCGTGACTTTCGTCACTTCCTCCTACACTCCCCTCATGAAGACCTACCTCGTCGGCGGCGCGGTCCGCGATGAAATGCTCGGCTTGCCGGTGCGCGAGCGCGACTGGGTCGTCGTGGGCGGTACGCCGGAAGAACTGCGCGCGGCGGGTTACAAACCGGTGGGCAAGGACTTTCCGGTCTTCCTGCACCCACAGACCAGCGAGGAGCACGCGCTGGCGCGCAAGGAGCGCAAGACCGGCCCGGGGTACAGGGGATTCGAAACGCAGTTCTCTCCCGAGGTCACGCTGGAGGAGGATCTGGAGCGGCGCGATCTGACCATCAACGCGATCGCAAAGGATCCGGACACGGGCGATCTGGTCGACCCGTTCGATGGCCGCAAGGACATCGGCGCGCGCGTGCTGCGGCATGTGTCGCCGGCCTTCGTCGAAGATCCCGTGCGCGTGCTGCGCGTGGCGCGCTTCGCGGCGCGATTCGCACCGCTCGGCTTCACGGTCGCGCCCGAAACGATCGCCCTGATGCGCGAGATCGCGGCGCGCGGCGAACTGGATGCGCTGGTGCCGGAACGCGTCTGGCAGGAAACGCAACGCGCGCTGGAAATGCCGGCGCCGTGGACCTTCTTCGAAGTGCTGCGCGAAGCACAGGCACTGGCCGTCGTCTTCCCGGAGATCGATGCGCTGTTCGGCGTACCGCAGCCGGAGAAATGGCATCCGGAAATCGACTCCGGCATTCACACCATGATGGTGCTGCAGCAGGCGACGCGCCTGACGCCGGATCCGATCGTGCGCTTCGGCGCACTGGTGCACGATCTCGGCAAGGGCACGACGCCGCCGGATGAATGGCCGCGCCACATCGCGCACGAGCATCGCAGCGCCGGGTTGATCGAATCGTTGTGCGCGCGCCTGCGTATTCCCAATCACTATCGCGATCTCGCGGTCCAGGTCGGACGACGTCACCTGCTCGCGCACAAGGCACAGGAGCTGCGGCCATCGACGCTGCTCGACCTGCTCGAACATCTCGATGCCTTCCGCCGCCCGGAGCGGTTCGAGCAGTATGTGCTGGCGTGCGAAGCCGATGCACGCGGACGCAAGGGGCTGGAGGATCGCGACTATCCGCAGTCCGCCTACTTGCGGCGCGCACGCGAAGTCGCGGCGAGCGCACGGCTCAGCGATGAGGAACGCGCCGAGCTCGACGGCCTGCAGATCGCAGAGCGGCTGCGCCGGCTGCGCATCGAGAAACTGACGGCACTCGCGGGCAAATGACGCCACGCATGCAGCGCCTTCGGGCCGGCTGAAGCCGGCCCCACAGCAAGATGCTAAGAAGCTCCGCCTCTTCCTGTGGGTCAGGCTTCAGCCTGACATCTGTTTCTCCCTATAGCGCCCCAGTGAGATCGCGCACGCCGAAGCCGCGCAACGGATGATCGTAGTTCGCGGTGAGGCCGATGACCTTGAAGCGCTCGCCCATTTCTCCGGGCAGCGTCAGCACCATCACCTGCCGCGCGAGTTGCACGCGCTCGGTCACGGGCTGTTCGGCAATGTTCGCCATGAAGGATTCGATGCCGCAGCCGATGAGGAAATGCGCCTGCGTGGTGAAGCCCGCGACGCGCAGGCCCGCGTCACTCGCCGCGCTCGCCACGGCGGTGAAGTCGACCCAGGCGCCGATATCCTGCACGCCGACATGCATGAGCGGCCGGTCGTGGAAGCGATGACGGTAGTGACACAGCAGCGTGCCCTCGCGACGTTCGGCACGGTAGTACTCGCGCTGCGGCAGGCCATAGTCGATGAACAGCGCCACACCTTCGGCGAGCGCGCCGGCGAGCCCGGCAAGCCAGGGCACCAGGCGCAGATTCACCTCCGACAGATATCCATCCAGAAAGGGCTCGCCATTGGCGCGCTCGATCGAGCGCACGGCGAGTTCCAGCGCGGGATCCGCATGGACTTCGGACCAGTCGAGCTGGCCGAGCTGCCAGGTCACACCGACGGCATTCACCTGCGTGCCGCGCATGCGAAAGCGTTGCACCGGCAGCGCATCGAGCACTTCATTGGCGACGATGACACCGCGCAGCGCGACCGGCCATGCATCCAGCCATTGCACGCGCGACAGCAGCTCGGGGACGCGGGCAGCCAGCGTCTGCTGCTGCCGTTCGCGGAGGTCGGCACTGACTTCGAGAATGAGATAGCGATCGGGCAGGCACTGCTGGTTCGCGAGTTCCGCGAGCATGTCTGCGGCCATGACGCCGGATCCCGCACCGAGTTCGAGCACATCGCCGCCGCCGAGGCGCTGCAGTACCTCAACGCACTGGGAAGCGAGGCAGCGACTGAACAGCGATGAGATTTCGGGCGCGGTGACGAAATCGCCGGCGCCGCCGAGCTTGGTCGAGCCGGCGCTGTAATAGCCGAGCCCGGGCTCGTAAAGCGCCATTTCCATGAAGCGTTCGAAACTGATCCAGCCGCCGGCCTTTTCGATGGCGTCGCGGATGCGATGCACCAGCCGGTCGCTGTGGGCGATTTCCTCCGGGGTCAGTGGGGGCAGATCGGCGACTGCGCTCACGGGGCCTCGCGTGCTGTTGCAACCAGGATCAGTTCGGCGAACATTACCGTCATGACTACTTCGGACTCACTTGCCGGCCGGGCCGTGCTCATCACCGGCGCCGCGCGGCGCCTCGGCGCAGCGCTGGCCCGCGGGTTTCACGCGGCCGGCGCCAACGTGGCGATTCATTACCATCATTCGGCCGGCGACGCCGAACGCCTGCGGGACGAATTCAACACGAGCAGGAAGGATTCCGCCATCGCCATGAGCGCGGACCTGCTCGATGTCGCACAGCTGCCGGCGCTCGTCGCGCAGACGCTGGCCGCCTTCGGTCGCCTCGACGTGCTGATCAACAATGCCTCGACGTTCTATCCCACGCCGGTCGGCAGCATCGAACCGCAGCATTGGGATGACCTGCTGGGCACGAACCTGAAGGCGCCCCTGTTCCTGTCGCAGGCCGCGACGCCGGCGCTGCGCGAATCGAAGGGACTCATCATCAACATGATCGACATCCACGCGCAGCGGCCGCTGCGCAGTCATCCGGTGTACTGCAGCGCCAAGGCGGGACTCGCGATGCTGACGAAATCGCTGGCGCGCGAACTCGGGCCCGACATTCGCGTCAACGGCATCGCGCCCGGACCGATCCTCTGGCCCGAAGGCGGGCTCGATCACAAACTGCAGGAAGCGATCATCGAGAAGACACTGCTGAAGCGACGCGGCTCGCCGGACGACATCGTGCGCACGGCGCTGTTCTTCGCGACCGATGCGCCGTATGTGACGGGGCAGATTCTGGCGGTGGATGGCGGACGGGGGGTGTGATGAAGGGGGTAGTGATCAGGGGGTAGGGGGTAGTCAGAAAGTTACGTAGTGTCTGCTTCCATTCTGACTACCCCCTACCCCCTGATCACTACCCCCTTCTCCTCCAACTCCACCCTCACCATCTCATGCCCGTCCTGGTCGAACGCGGCCCATAACTCGCGCATCGATTTGTGCAGTGTCGGATGCACGACGTCCGGCGCAATGTCGGCCATCGGTTTCAGCATGTACGGGCGTTTCACCAGGTCCGGGCGCGGCAGCAGAAGACCCGGCTCGCTACTGATCACGTCGTCATACAGAAGAATGTCGAGATCCATCGAGCGCGGCGCCCACTTCGGTGCGTCCGGCGCACGGCCGCACAGGGCCTCGATGGATTGCAGATGGCGGCGGACGTCGACCAGCGAATCCGTCGTGGTGAAGCCGACGACGAGGTTGATGAAATCCTCGCCTTCGAAACCGACCGCCTGGTTCTGATACGCCGGCGAAATGCGTAGCGGCGAATAGATACGTTGCAGGGCGTCGAGCGCCTTGCGCAGGTGGCGCGCGGGATCGACGTTGCTGCCGGCGGCGACGAAGACCTCAGGCATAGTCGGCGGCGTGCCGTTCGATCTCGATGCCGACATCGCGCGCCCCGCGAATCGCGCCGCGCTTGTTCAGATGCACTTTCACCCACGGCACGCCGAACTCGGTGATCACGACTTTCGCGATCTGCTCCGTGAGCGTCTCGACCAGCTGAAACTGCGATTCGCCGACGAACGCGATCAGGCGCTTCGCCACCTTCTTGTAGTCGATGGTGTCGTCGATGCGATCCGTCGCGGCAGCTTTGCGGATGTCGGCGGCCATCTCGATATCGATGACCACCGTCTGCTTGACGCGGCGCTCCCACTCCCAGATGCCGACGATGCATTCGACGCTCAGCGCGCTGAGGAAAATCTTGTCCATGGAATCCGGGAGGTGGGCGTTGAGCGGGGCGGCAATGATAGACCAGACGCAGTCGCGGCTAGGTCCCGGCAGCGAGCGGCTTGCGCAGCGCATCCAGCGTCCAGCGCGCCGTCGCGCGAATCTTCAGATCGTCCTGCTCGCCGGCGGCGAGGCGGCGATAGCCCGCGTAGGCGATCATCGCGGCATTGTCCGTGCAGAATTCCGGCCGCGGATAGGACACTTTCACGCCGCGACGCGCACCCAGTTGCGACAACGCCTGGCGCAGCGCGCGATTCGCACCGACGCCGCCGGCTACTACCAGCGAGCGAAAGCCCGTCTGCTCGAGCGCGCGATCGCACTTGGCCACCAGCGTATCGACCACGGCCTGCTGGAATTCCGCGGCCACGTCGGCACGCGCCGTCTCGTCGAGCACCTGGTTGCGCAGGGCCACGACCACGGCGGTCTTGAGTCCGCTGAAACTGAAATCGAGGCCGGGACGGTCGAGCATCGGCCGCGGCAGCCGCAGCTTGCCGGGCTTGCCGCTGTCCGCCAGTCGCGCCAGCGCCGGGCCGCCGGGATAGCCGAGTCCCAGCAGTTTGGCGGTCTTGTCGAAGGCCTCGCCCGCGGCGTCATCGACCGAGGCGCCGATGATCGCGTAATCGCCGATGCCACGGACCTCGGCCAGCAAGGTGTGGCCGCCGGATACCAGCAGCGCCAGGAAGGGAAACTCCGGCGGCTCCGGTTCGAGCATGGGCGCGAGCAAATGGCCTTCGAGGTGATGCACCCCGACCGCCGGCTTTCCCCAGGCAAACGCCAGGCTGCGTGCCACCGATGCCCCGACCAGCAGCGCGCCGACCAGCCCGGGTCCGGCCGTATAGGCGATGCCGTCGACCTGCGCCGCCGCGATGCCGGCATCGTCGAGCGCGCCCTGGATCAGGGGCAGGAGCTTGCGGACGTGATCGCGGGACGCCAGTTCAGGGACGACCCCGCCGTAGGCGGCATGCAGATCCACCTGGCTGAACAGCCGGTGCGACAGGAGGCCGACCTCGCCGTCGTAGATCGCGGCTGCCGTTTCATCGCAGGAGGTCTCGATTCCCAGTACTTTCATGATCTTCGCAAACAGTCCCGGGCTGGTCGGCCCACAGTCGTCGGTCCCGATGGCGGCTCGGGGAAATCACCCGCGTCCGCCGGGCGGACCCAATGCTCAGAAGGCCGCATTTTCTGCGCTTACCTTTTGATTTTCGCCGGCTGCCTCATTAGACTCCCGCGTTCTTCGCCCGCCCCCTACCCCCAGACTCCCCGTTGGAACGGTTCGCGGCAGGGCAAATCGAGCAGATTGAAGTACACCAGAGGTTGCGATGCCGAGCGTCCGGATTCGAGAAAACGAGTACTTTGATGCCGCGTTGCGGCGCTTCAAGCGCGCCTGCGAGAAGGCCGGAGTACTGACGGAACTGCGGCGCCGCGAATTCTACGAGAAGCCCACCCAGGAACGGAAACGCAAGAAGGCGGCTGCCGTGAAGCGCCACCAGAAGCGTTCGAGCCGGGATTTCTCCGCGCCCCGCGG
>CAYWHG010000111.1:0-4039 GCA_964457865.1 uncultured Steroidobacter sp. | reverse complement strand
AGCCCGCCCGGCTGCACGTCCGGCTTCCCGCTACTGATTGATTCCTCCTCGCCGGCCGGAGTTCTTCCGGCCGGCGGGTGACGGGCTCTCCCCGTCGCCTCTCTCACAATTCGTGGATTGCCCCATGTCTCTCAAAGAGCGCATCACCGAAGACATGAAAGCGGCCATGCGTGCCAGGGACAGCGAACGTCTGGGCACCATCCGCATGGTCACGGCTGCCATCAAGCAGCGCGAAGTCGACGAGCGCATCCAGCTCGACGACACGCAGGTGCTGGCCGTGCTGGAAAAGATGATCAAGCAGCGCAAGGAATCGATTGCGCAGTTCACGAGCGGCGGTCGCGAGGACCTGGCCGCGAAGGAGAGCAAGGAAATCGAACTGCTGCAGGTCTACCTGCCGGCACAGCTCTCTGAAGCCGAACTCGATGCACTGGTCGCCGATGCGGTGGCCAAATCCGGCGCCACTTCCATCAAGGAAATGGGCAAGGCCATGGCACTGCTGAAGCAGTCGGCCCAGGGTCGTGCCGACATGGGCGTGGTCAGTGCAAAGCTGAAGGCGAAGCTGGGCGCCTGAGCAGCGTCGTTGCGTTGTTCCCGCGCGTGCGGGAGCCCGTAGCGGAAGATGGATCCCCGCCTTCGCGGGGATGACGGACTTCACCTCTGCGCAGGTGGAAACCTGTCTCGCGGATGAGAGAGACCCCTGGCGAATTCCGTGCCACCGACCGGCGCAATTTCGTTGCGGCTGAAACCAATTCTGGCCCGTGTTTTGCCGGGAAAAATCGATTGAACGAATCGTGTCGCCGAGGTTTGCTCGCGCGATTTACGGGCTTATTCTTCGCCACCAACCGACGACGCCACCAGCCGCACCCACCACGACGTGTCCGGACGCATCCCACAATATTTCATCGACGAACTCGTGGCCCGCGCGGACATCGTCGAACTGATCGGCAGTCGCATCCCGCTCAAGAAGCACGGCAAGGAATTCAAGGCCTGTTGTCCTTTCCACGGTGAGAAGACGCCGTCGTTCACCGTCGTTCCCGACAAGGCCTTCTATCACTGCTTCGGCTGCGGCGCGCATGGCACGGCACTCGGCTTTCTCATGGAGCACGATCATCTCGGCTTCGTCGAAGCGGTCGAGGAACTCGCCGCGCGCGTCGGACTGGATGTGCCGCACGAAGACAACGGCGCTCCCCGCCAGGCCGCACCGAGCGATGCGCTTTTCGCCACGCTGGAAAAGGCCGCCGATTTGTTCCGCCAGGAACTGCGCAGTTCCGAGCGCGCCAGGGACTACTTCAAGGCGCGCGGACTCAGCGGCGAGACCGCGGTGACATTCAACCTGGGCTTTGCGCCGGATTCATGGGACTTCATGCTGCGCCATCTCGGCAGTTCCGATGGCGATCGGCAACGGTTGCTGCAGGTGGGCCTGACCATCGAGCGCGAGAAGCGCGCCGGCGTGAATGGCCATCCCGGCTACTACGATCGCTTCCGCGACCGCGTGATGTTTCCGATCCGCGATGCGCGCGGTCGCACCATCGGCTTCGGCGGACGCGTGCTCGACAAGGGCGAGCCGAAGTACCTGAACTCGCCCGAGACCGAACTCTTCCACAAGGGACGCGAACTGTACGGCCTGTACGAAGCCCGTCAGGCATCGCGAACCCTGAGCCGCATCATGATCGTTGAAGGCTACATGGACGTGGTCAGGCTGCATCAGGCCGGCATCATCTATGCGGTGGCCACGCTCGGGACGGCGACGACGCCCGATCACCTGCAGCGCGTATTCCGCGTCTGTCAGGAAGTGATCTTCTGTTTCGACGGCGACCGCGCCGGCAAGGCCGCGGCATGGCGCGCGCTCGAAAATTCACTGAGTTTCGTGCGCGACGGCCGCCAGATCCGCTTCCTGTTCCTGCCCGACGGCCACGATCCGGATTCGCTGGTCGGCGCCGAGGGCCGCGAAGCCTTCGAACAGCGGGTGCAGAACGCCCTGCCGCTGTCGGAGTATTTCCTGCGTCATCTGCGCGATCAGGTCGACATGACCACCCGAGATGGCCGGGCGCGCTTCAAGGAACTGGCCAAGCCACTGATCGAACGCATTCCGGAAGGGGCTTTCCGCGAACAGCTCGACCAGGACATCTATCGCAACGCGCTTCTCGACACGGGATTGCGGGCCATTCCGCGTGCGACCCACGATTCCCACACGTCGCCCTACGCCAAACCCGGCGGTCGCGGCAGCGTCGTCCGGCAGGCCATCCGGACCCTGGTCCATTACCCGCAAATTGCTCTCAAGGCGCCGTCTCCCGACGGCCTGGCCGGCATCGACCGGCCGGGGATCCCGCTTCTGATGGAATTGATGAGCGAACTGCAGGAAAACCCCTGCGCAAATACCGCAGCCCTGCTTGAACGCTGGCGGGGTCGCCCCGACTTTGATCCCCTGTTCAAGCTCGCCAGCAGCGAATATCCGGTCGATGCGGCTGGTGCGGCGCGGGAACTCAATGACGCCCTCGCACAGTTATTCCCTGAAAGAGGCGATCAGCGCCTCGATGAACTGCTCCGGAAACAGGCCCGCGAGGGCTTGAGCAGCTCGGAACGCACTGAATTGCAAGGATTTCTGACCAGACCGCAATCGCAGGGCGAGACCACGCCGGAACGTGCCGGACACCGAACCTAGCGGTTGAAATTCAATCAAAGTAGACTGCGCGGTCTTTTTCAGCCCGCGCATCGCATCGCCACCCTGAGGGCCGCAACTTGAGCAAGACCTTGGCAGCAAAAAAGGAACCGGCACAGATCACAGATGAGCGGCAATCGCAGCTCAAGCTGTTGATCGCCCGTGGCAAGGAGCAGGGCTTTCTGACGTATGTCGAGGTGAACGATCACCTGCCGAGCGAGATCGTCGATCCGGAACAGATCGAAGACATCGTCAACATGATTAACGACATGGGCATCCCGGTGTACGAAAAGGCACCGGAGAACGAAGCCCTGCCGTTGAACGAACCTGTGGTCGTCGACGAAGAAGCTGCAGAAGAAGCTGCCGCTGCGCTCGCCACCGTCGATGCCGAATTCGGTCGCACCACCGACCCGGTCCGCATGTACATGCGCGAAATGGGCACGGTCGAACTGCTCACCCGCGAAGGCGAAATCCGCATCGCCAAGCGCATCGAGGAAGGTCTCGATGCAGTGCGTACCGCGCTGTCGAGCTATCCGCTCACGTTCCAGCACATCCTCAATCAGTACGAGAATGTGAAGCAGGGCCAGGGCCGCCTGATCGACATCATCGTCGGCTTCATCGATCCGAACGCGCCGGATGAAATCGCCGCGCCCGTCAATCCCAAGCTCGCCGCAGCCGCCGCGCCGGCCGCCGAGGCGGAGGAAACCGAGGAAGCCGAAGGTGCCGAGGAAGAGGAAGCACTCGAGACCGGCCCGGATCCCGAAGAGGCGGCGCGCCGCTTCGCTTCGATCCAGAAGCTGTACCAGCAGGCGCTGAAGTCGATCGAACAGCACGGCCTCAAGGATCCGAAGACGCTCAAGATCCGCAAGAAGGTTGCCGGCGAATTCATGGAGCTGAAGCTGTCGCCGAAGATGTTCGATGCGCTGATAGTGCAGATGCGCGACCACGTCGCCGAAATCCGCAACATGGAAAAGCAGATCATGACGTTCTGCGTGCGCGACGCCGGCATGCCGCGCAAGGATTTCGTCACGACCTTCCCGAAAAACGAAACCAACGTCACCTGGATCGACAAGCACATCCGCGCCAAGCGCAAGCATTCGGCGGCACTCGCCAAGCTGCGTGACGATGTCGAGAAGACCCAACTCCGGCTGCAGGCGCTCGAACAGCGCGTGCACCTGACGATCGGCGACGTGAAAGAGATCAACCGCGAAGTCGCCGTCGGCGAAGCCAAGGCGCGTCGCGCCAAGAAGGAGATGGTCGAGGCCAACCTGCGTCTCGTGATCTCCATCGCGAAGAAGTACACGAACCGCGGCCTGCAGTTCCTGGACCTGATCCAGGAAGGCAACATCGGCCTGATGAAGGCGGTCGACAAGTTCGAGT
>CAYWHG010000110.1:0-16016 GCA_964457865.1 uncultured Steroidobacter sp. | reverse complement strand
AGTGCCGGCGTCGACATGAGCATGCAGAGCGGCATCTACAACTCGCAGCTGCCGAAGCTGGTGGCTAGCGGCGAACTGCCGGTGGCCGTCGTGGATGAAGCCGTGCGTCGTGTACTGCGCATCAAGAAAGTCATCGGACTGTTCGACGATCCCTATCGCTCGCTCGATGCAGCGCACGAGAAGGCCGATATCGGCACCCCGGAGCACCGGGCACTGGCACGCGACGCCGCACGCCGTTCCATCGTTCTGCTGAAGAATGAAGGCGGCCTGTTGCCGCTGAAAAAGACGGCGCGCATCGCCCTGATCGGCCCGCTGGGCGACGATCGCAGGAACCTGTTCGGCCCCTGGACGCTGTTCGGTGACGAACGCGAATCGATCACGCTGAAGCAGGGCCTGGCGAACGCAGGGATCGCATCGGTCACTGCGGTCAAGGGCTCCGACATCGAAGCACCGCTCGCCGGCGGCATCGACGCAGCCGTCGCCGCCGCGAAGGACGCGGACATCGTGCTGCTCGCCATCGGCGAGGGAGAAAAGATGAGCGGCGAGGCCCAGTCGCGCACTGACATCGTCGTTCCCGAACCGCAGCAGCGACTTGCCGAAGCCGTGGCTGCCACCGGCAAGCCCATCGTCGTGCTGTTGAGCACCGGCCGCGCACTGGCGCTGCAGGGCGCGGTGCGCGATGCCGACGCCCTCCTCGTCAACTGGTTCCTGGGATCGGAATCCGGCAATGCCATTGCCGATGTCCTGATCGGCGACTACAACCCCTCGGCGCGCCTGCCTGTCAGCTTTCCGCACGAGTCGGGACAGCAGCCGTTTTTCTACAACCATCGGCGCACCGGCCGCCCGGTCATGCCGGATGACTCGCCGACGTTCAAGGCGCAATACCGCGAGACGCGTAATGAGGCGCTCTATTCCTTCGGTCACGGCCTCGGTTATTCGAAGTTCACTTACGACAATGTGACAGCGAGCGCCGCGAAGCTGGCGTGGAACGGCAGGATCACCGTGACCGCACGCATCACCAATTCAGGCGCGCGCGCCGGCGAAGAAACCGCGCAGCTCTACATCCACGACAAGGTGGCGAGCGTGACGCGCCCCGTTCGCGAGCTGAAAGGTATCCGCAAGGTCCAGCTCGATCCCGGTGCCAGCACCGACGTGTCGTTCGAGATCTCGCGACGCGATCTCGAGTTCGTCGGGCCGGAGAACACGTGGATCGCCGAACCCGGCACGTTCGATGTGTGGATCGCGCCGTCGTCGGTGGAGGGAAAGCCGGCGCAGGTGGAACTGGTCGGCGGCGGATAGCGCATTTCCTCTTGTTGTGGGGACCGGCTAAAGCCGGCCTAAGAATGTCAGGCTGAAGCCTGACCCACAGGAAGAACCCAGCCCCAAGCTTCTGTCCTTCTCTTCAAGCGTCACTCACCATTGCGCCACCAGCTCCCGGAACGGCGCATTCAATTCGATACCCTGCTCGTCATAGCTCTCCGCAACGCGACCATCGACAGTCACCCGCGCCGGCTTGCGGCGCATGGGCCAGACCACGGCGAGCTGCGTCTCGGCGCGCAGTCCCGGACCGAGCGTAACCCGCAATGTGTTGTCGCGCTGGCGCGCGGTCATCGTGAGCGAGCCATAGGTGATCGGCAACGGACCGATGCGGATACCCTCCCCCGCAACCCAGCTCTGCGGCACGCCAGGCAACAGTCGCAGCCGTCTGTCGTCCTCCCGCATGAGCATGCCGAAGATCATGCGCACATATTCCGCGCCGATCCAGGTATGCGGCATGTCGCCCATGTAGCGATCGCGCCGCTCCAGTGAATGCACGACTTCGGCGAACACATGCCAGCCGGCCGGTCGGCGATGACGCATGAAGTTCATCAGCAGTTCGTTGGCCACCTGCGGCTGGTTCAGATGCACGTAGGTGAGCACATTGCGCAGCTCGTACGGCGTGTAGGCGTACAGCGCGTCCGGTTCGTCGCGGCGACGCACCTCCTGCAGATAACGCTCGAACGTGGTCTTCAGCTCGGCCGCCGGCATGAGATCCATCTGGTTCGCGGGATCGATGCCGATCGACACGCTCGTCGGATCCCAGTCACCGAGATCCGCCGATGCCGGTATGTAGTCGATGCCCTTCCACCGGATCGTCGCCTGGATCGACTGACTCACCGATGCGCGCAATGCCTCGTACTGCTCACGCGCCCATTGCGCGAGTTCCGCATTGCCCCAACTCTCGGCGAGCCAGATGGCATCGTGCCAGCCCTTCAGTCCCCAGTAGTCGTCCCAGTAACTGTGCGTCGGCACCGAGTAGCCTTCGTGACTGATGGAAGGCGCGAGGATGCCGTGAAACCGCTGCGGATCGGCGCGGTCCGCGAAGTAGCCGGACGCCAGGGTCCGATTGCGCAGCTCTTCGAGATACATCAACGCGAGCTTCACCTGCGGCTCGTACTCGCGCACGCTCGCCGGGCCGCCGTCGACACGCGCGATCTCGGCGATCAGCCAGATGAACTGTCCCTGGCTGTCGTGTTCGAGATCCGAACCGAAACCGCGATTGACCGAGCCATCCTCATTGAGGATCGGCGACACGAGACCATTGGGATGAACGGCGTGATCGGCATACCAGCGCAGGTAGTCGCGCGCCGCCTTCACCATGCCCATGCGCGCGAGGATCGATGCCGTCGCCGAGCCGTCACGCAGGAACGAACGGTTGTAGTTGCGCGGCCCGGGCTGCAGCGCTGGTCCCGTCTGGTTAAGCAGCATGTACGCGGTCTGCGCACGCATCATGTCGACGAGCGTGCGGTCGGGCAGCGACAGCTGGATGCGACCGACGCTGTCCTGCCATTGCTGCGCCGCCTGGGCCGCGAGAGTGTCGAAGGCACGGCCCGCATCGTCGGCATGATCGGCCAGCAGCTTCGATCGATCGAGTGCCGGGGCCTCCGGCAGCGACGCCGCCGTGAAATCGACATCCTCGTTCGCGAGCGGAAACGCCAGCACGACATCCTGCTGTTCGCGCGGCTGGAGATCGATGCGATAGCTCAGCACGGCCGAAGCGAGGCCATGACGATCCGTGGCACTCAAAGACTCCGGCAACTTGCCTGACGCCACCGCGTCGGTGAGTTCCGTCTCGCCGTGATCGCCGAACGCCGACGCCGCACGCGCATCGACCGGCGACAGCGAATGCACGAACGTCCGCCCGTTGATCCGGATCGATGTCACCTGCGGCGACCCATCGATCCGGGCACTGCGGATCGCCGCGATGCCGCCGTGCTGCCACGGCGGATTCACCTGCAGCGGTCGCACGAGCAGCGCGAGCTGGCCGCTCACCGGTGCGCTTCCGGCATTGCGCAGGCGGTAGCGTGTCAATGACACCGGCGCGCCATTGCGTTCGATGGCGACGGCGTCCGTCTGCAATGTGAGTCCCGGCTGCGGCGACCATTCGACGGACGGAATCGGCATCCAGCCGTCGCGTAGTTTCTGCGTGCGCTGCGCCGTGGTCGCCGCCCTGGCGGTTCCGTCCTGCGCACGCCAGAGCGGTTGCACCAGCGGCGATCCCTTGAACGCCTCCAGATTGCCGTATTCGTCGAACACCGATTTCTGGCGTCCGGCAGGAATGCCGACGACGGTCCAGTAGACCTGCTGATGATGCAGCGTGTCCGGATACAGATCGCGATGGGCGCGCGAGGCCTTGATCTCGTAACGCTTCAGCGGCGTCATCACCTGCGACGGACTCAACAGGCGCAGGCGGCGAATGCCGGTGGCCGCGCCTGACGTCGCCACGGTCAGCCGCAGCGCGCTGACCTTCTCTGCATCGGCCGCACTCAGATACGACATGTCACCGAAGGGATCGGGATCTTCCGCGAGCCCGTGCCACGCGCCGTTGCCGGAGCGCGCTTCGAGCCGCGCACTGTTTCGCGGACCGTCCCACCACACCTGCAATCCCGCGACATCCAGCGGCTGCGGCAGGCGAATATTCAGTACACCGTCGGCGGGAAGCCGACGCGGACCGCTTCCCGTCCAGAGCGCTTCGTTGCCGCCCTGCCCCGCCGATGTTGTGAGGGTTGGCGACTGCGCTGCCGCGATCGGCTCGAACTCCAGCACCGACACCCCCCAGTCGGCCGTCTTCGGCTGACTCGCCAGGCGCAGGTAGCGCGCCTGCACCGACGGAAAGAACACGTACTCGATATTGCCGGCGCCATCCTCGACGTTCGCAACCGTCTGCCACTGCTGTGCGTCCGTCGATACCTGGATCAGATAGGTTTCGGTGAAGCCGCTGTCCCAGCGAATGACCACGCCGCCGACGCTCGCGCTGCGGCCCAGATCGATCTGCCACCAGTGTCCGGGCGAAAACGGCCCGCCCCAGCGGGTCTTGAGATCACCGTCGATCGCATACGCCGGTGCCAGTGCGGGATTGTCGACCACCGACGCACTGGCGCGGCACTGATCGCGCGCCGGCAGCGACTGTGAGTGCGCGTCGATGCAGACGGCCGACGTCGCGATCGTCAGCAGCCACAGTGAAAGCGATCGCAGCGTCTGTTCTCGATTCTGCATCGTGGCCTCCGCGTCCGTGTCGGGAGAAATCGGTGTCGCTCCGCACCGACTGTCGCGGCAGCGTCATGTTGCGGAGTCAACTGATGCTGCAACCGACGCAGCTTGAACCATGTAGCTTCTACGCAATGATGGTCGATACTCACCGGCGTAGTAATTGTTCCGCGGCTCTCTGGAACATTTGCTCTGGCAATAGAGTTTGAGGGCGACCAATCAGGGGGATTTATGTCGCCGAATGCCAGTTCAGATACGGCCGGAGCCATGCACCGGCAGACAGTGACACGCAGCGAACAACGTCACCGGAGAATTCGGCAGCGCGGTCTGATCGCCTCCGCAGTCGCGACCTGCCTCATGCTGGCAGCGCCCACAACGTTCGGTCAGTCGGTGAACTCGAATCTGCGCGGACAGGTCACCAGCGAGGCAGGGCCCGCAGCGGATACGGAAGTGGTCGTTACCAATCAGGCGACAGGTGCGGTACGCAGGACGCGAACCTCGACGGATGGCTCGTATGTCCTGGTCGGGCTGCCGCCGGGAACGTATAGGGTTGAAGCCGGCGAGCTCACGAGCACGGTAACGCTGTCGGTCGCCGCCAACGCCACTCTGAACCTGCAGCCGCGCTCCGAATCCATCGAACAGGTTGTAGTCACCGGCGTACGGCCCGCAGCACTCGACGTGCGGACCTCGGAAGTCGGCAACACCATTTCGCTGCGCGAGATCGAGCAGCTGCCGCAGTCCACGCGCAACTTTCTGGAGTTCGCGGACACGGTTCCCGGCATGGCGTTCACGACCGATGCGCAGGGCTTCACCAGTTTGCGCAGCGGCGCCACGAGCAAGAACAATGGCAATCTGTACATCGATGGCATCGGCCAGAAAAGCTATGTCGAGGCGGGCGGTATCGCGGGCCAGAACCAGTCGCGCGGCAATCCGTTCCCGCAGCTCGCGATCGACCAGTACAAGGTCATCACGTCCAACTACAAAGCCGAGTACGGGCAGGTGGCCGGCGCGGCCGTCACCGCCGTGACTCGCTCCGGCACCAACGAGTTGGAGGCCGAGGCTTACTTCCGCTACACGGATGAAAGCCTGCGCGCCAAACGGCCGGCCGAACAAGCGCCGGGCGAGGAGAAAGTGGACTCGCGGACCGAGGAGTACGGCTTCGCGGTGGGCGGGCCCATCATCAAGGATCGCCTGCATTACTTCGTGGCCTACGAGTACAAGGATCTCATCACGCCGCGTGTCGTGTACCCGAACACCAATGCCGCGGATTCCGCACAGTTTCTGCCCGCCGACGTGCAGAGTCTGTTCGGCCCGCAGAACACACCATTCGAGGAGGACCTGGCGTTCGGCAAGCTGAGCTGGAGTATCACGGAGAACGATCTGCTGGATCTGAGCTTCCAGTACCGTGACGAAGTACAGGTGGATTCCGTCGGCGAGCAACGGTCCGCACCGCACGGGCGCGACGCAATCAACAAGGACGAGCGACTGACCCTGCGCTGGCAGCACAGCGCGGTCACGTGGGTGAACGAGTTGCTGTTTACCATGGAGAAGACACAGAACAATCCGTACCCGCGCAGTCTCGGCAACGGCATGCTCTACGCCGCCTTCAATCGCCTGCCGAGCGGCGTCGTGCAGGACGAATGGAATCTCGTCGAGGCCGGCCCGGCTGGCGGCGGCGACGCCAAGATCAGGAAACAGGATGGCTGGTCGGTGGCCAACAACCTGACCTTCCCCAGTATCGACTGGCTCGGCGAACACACCGTGAAGGTGGGCGTGAGCTACAAGGACATCGACCTGACGTCGCAGGACGCAGGCTCGATCAATCCCCAGTTCCGCTACGAAGTCACTCCGGCCGGCGTGGGCGCAACGCCGTATCGCGTGGATTTCAATGCGCCGTTCAATGTGCCCGGCCAACGCGCAACCGTGGAGACCGACGGCAAGCAGTACGGCTTCTATATCCAGGACGACTGGGCCGTCAACGACAAGCTGATCGTCAACATCGGCGTACGCTGGGACTACGAGGAGAATCCGGCGTATACCGACTTCGTGACTTCACAGGCGTTCGTCGACGCGCTCTATGCCGACGATCCCGATATCCCCGGGGTACAGCCGTGGGCGGACCGGCTGCTGGCAAGCGGCGTCAACGCGGCTGACTTCGTCAGCACCGGCAACAATCGCGACGACTACAAGGATGCGTGGGCGCCGCGGCTCGGCTTCTCTTATGACATCAATGCCGATGAGCGACACGTCATCCACGGCGGCGCCGCCCGCTCGTACGACCGCAACCTCTTCAGTCTGCTGTCGCTGGAAGTGAGCAAGGCGGCTCTGTCGCCTGTAGCCATCTACTTCCAGGATCCTGCAACCGGCCAGTGCTACCGCGACGACGGCCGCGCCTGTCTCGCGTGGGACCAGGCCTATTTCGATCAGGGTATGGACGCGTTGTCGCAGATCCCGATCACGACGGGCAGCGCTGAACTGTTCATGCTGAACAACGATCTCAAGACGCCGTACAGCGATCAGTTCAGCCTGGGCATTTCCAACCAGATCGGCGAATGGCGCACCGATGTGACGGTGCAGCGGCTGCTGAGCTACGACGGCTTCATCTTCTCGCTCATCAATCGCTATCCGGACGGTTCCTACTTCCAGGACGGAAGCGCGCCGTGGGGCGAGCCGGTGCCCGGTTACGCAAACACCATTCTGGGCAACAACGGCATCGAATCGCGCAATACCCAGGTACTGCTGTCAGCCCAGAAGCCTTACAGCACCGATTCCGGCTGGAGCCTGAATCTGGCTTACACGTACACCGACGCGAAGCACAACCGCAAGATCGATGACAGCTTCGCATTCGACAAACCGACCATCGACGAGTATCCCTTCATCATGGTGGACACGATACCGGAGCACCGTTTCGTGGCTGCCGGATCCATCGACGGTCCGTGGGGCCTGGTGTTCGGCGCAAAGATCGTGCTGGAAACGCCCCGGCCGCAGAACGAGGTGCGCGACTACGGGGCCCGCCCGCCCGACGGTTCCTTCTCCCAGCCGTTCGCCATCGAGCCGCCCGGAACCGGAAGTTTCCTGGTCGGCGGCGACATCTGGGGCTACCGCACCGTCGACTTTCAGGTGACCAAGGAGTTCCAGTTCGGCGACTTTTCGTTCTCCGCGCGCATGAACCTGCTCAATGCGTTCAACTACGAGAACTACTCCACTTTCAACATTCTCAGTGTGGGCTCGGACGGCGTGCTCGATCCGGATCTCGAGGTCAACGAATACGGCGACAGCTTCTATGTGCCGCGTACGTTGAGCTTCGAGGTGAGTTTCAATTTCTGAGGAGTCAGAGTGCTTCGATGGGTGAACCATTCCCTGCGGTCACCGGCTCAGCACGAACGGAGAAGGAAAGAGAAGGGAGAAGGAAAGAGAAGGAAAATCCGTTCGTCCTGACCACATGCCGTTCGTCCTGAGCTCGTCGAAGGACTCTTAACGCGCCATGGCTCAACTCGCGACCGGAATTTCCGTGGCATAGCGATCCAGTCGCACTCGCAGCGCCTGGATCGGCGCATCCGTGTCGTCCGACCATGACGGCGAAGCCTCATCGAGGGCCTGCACCATCACTTCGTAGATCTGAAGCGCGCGACAGTAGCCGCGATTGGTTGCGCTGCGCTCCTGATGCTCCGCCACATCCAGCAGAACGTGCGCCAGATCCAGCTCCGCATCGACGAGATCGCGGCTGAACTGTTGCGGCCAGGGGCGGGAAGCGACGGCGTTCGATTCTGCTTCGCGGCGGGGACGTCCTGGACCTGTCATCGTATCTGTCACTCCTGGCACGGGTGATCGCTGCGCGCAGGCAGCAGCGGCGGCCGGAAAGGCCGCCGTATATAACGAGCAGCGACTGCGGATGTTCCGTTGTCCCGACTAACGCTTCTCGCCGTCCGACGAGTCGACTTCCTGTTCCGCCGCGAGCCAGTCATCGAGTTCATGTCCCGGCGCGAACTGTCGGCTGGCTGCGCGCCAGTAGGCGGACATCGCGATGCGTTCCTCGCGGGTCGTCAGCGGGCGCATTTCGCCCAGCAGCCGCAATTCGGGTACCGGTTCATGAGTGGTGGCCGTTTTCGGCGGCACGATTGTCGGATCAGGGTTCGCAGTCGGGCGATTTCGGGCGGGCATGATCGTCTCCTCCGGGCGACAGGCAACGCCTAAAAGGCATGCGATGCCTGAAAAGTTCCGGCCGCTCAGCGAGCGGCCTTGATCACGCTGATTTCTCCATCGGGTTCGAGCCAGGCGCGCTTGACCTGCGCCGGACTCTCCACACCCTGCTCATGCAGCTTCGCCAGCAACTCGTCGTTGGTGATGAACTGCCGGCTCAGGCTCGCTTCGATGACGCGACCATCGCGAATCAACAGCAGCCGCGCCGCCGTCAGGAATCGACGCAGCGGACGGAAGCGCCAGCCGAGCCAGTCGAGCAGCAGGTTCCAGCCGAGGATCGTCGAAATCAGGATGAGGCCTTCGGTGATCGAGCGGTATTCTGCCGCCATCGCGTTCTGCGATGCATCCGCAATGATCACCAGCAGGAGGATGTCCGACACTGCCATCGACCCGACATCGCGGCGCATCACGAAGCGGAATACCAGGAACAGGAACCAGTAGATCACCGTGCCCCGGATGATCAGATCGAGGGGCGCCATTTGGACGGCGAACATCTCATGCCATGGCACGTTCATGCGGACACCTCGTTGCAGGAATCACTCCACGCCCGAAGATCCCGTCAGTAGCCGCCGATGATCGGCAGGATTTCGCCCGTGATGTAGCTGGAACATTGCGGCGATGCAAGAAACACATACGCCGGCGCGATCTCCTCCGGCTGTGCGGGACGCCCCATCGGCGTCTTCGCGCCGAACTCGCTGATGTCGTCGGCTTCCTTGTCCGCCGGATTGAGCGGTGTCCACACCGGCCCGGGCGCAACTGCATTCACGCGGATGCCGCGCGACACCAGATGCCCGGCGAGCGAGCGCGTGAACGCATGCAGGCCACCCTTGGTGAGCGAATAGTCCAGCAGATGCTTGCTGCCATGGATGCCCGTGACGGAGCCGGAGTTGATGATGGCGCTGCCGGCGCGCAGGTGCGGAATGGCGGCGCGGCAAAGATAGAAGCAGCCGTACAGATTTGTCTGTAGCGTGGTGTCGAAATGCCGGTCGGTCAGATCGGCGATGTCCTTCGTGTGCAGCTGGAAAGCGGCGTTGTTCACCAGCACATCCAGGCGTCCGAGTTCCTGCACGGTGCGCTTCACTGCACGTTCGCAGAACTGGCGCTTCGCTACGTCGCCGCTGATCGTGATGCAGCGACGCCCCTCGCTTTCGACCGCCTTCTTCGTGACTTCGGCATCTCCGTGTTCGCTGAGATAGACGATGGCCACATCGGCGCCCTCGCGCGCGAACAGCACGGCGACCGCGCGGCCGATGCCGGAATCGCCGCCCGTGACGAGCGCGACACGATCATGCAGTTTTCCCGAGCCGCGATAGAACGGCGCGTCGTACATCGGTCGCGGCTCGATGCTCGATTCCTGTCCGGGCTTGGCGTGATGCTGCGCCGGCAGCGGCGGCTCGGGGTAATGCCTCGCGCCCGCCTGCATCACCCGCGGTTTCGGCGCGGTGGCCTTGCGGTCGACGCGCGCGATCTGGCGCTGAATGGCGCGATGCTTGCGAGCCGTACCTTTGGTCGACGTCGAACGTCCGGCGGATCGTGAGGCCATGATCCCTTCCCTCGACATGCGTGTCAGAGCTAACCGCAATGGCACTTACTTAAGCATTGCAATGGCATCAGCGAAGAAGAATCGAAAATTTCCACGGGGTACACGGGGAAACACGGGGTGGAAGAATGCATTTTTTCGGTCATTTTCCCGCCCCGTGTCACCCCGTGTTCCCCGTGGAGACTCTTAATCTTCGGATCGGAGGACCAACACACGCAAAGATAAGTGCCATGGTGCTAACCGCATGTACGCGGGGAAAGTTCCGCAGCTTCAGAACCGGAACGTCATGCCGACCGAGCCGAAGCGGTCCGGCCGATCCTGGCCCTCGTACTCCTCGCTGCGGATCACATAGGTGTAGGCGAAACGGAACCTGCGCCAGATAACCGCGAATCCGGCCTGTCCGTCGCGACGAAACCGCAAGTCACCGGCGCGCATTGATGGAGCGACGCCTCTCAGCGGAAGTCCCTTCGATGAAAGTCTTTCACTGCGGCCACTGCGCCGCGCTCGTCTTTTTCGAGAACTCGACGTGCCTCAGTTGCAGCAGCACGCTCGCGTTTCTGCCGGATCGCGACACCATGGATTCGCTGGCGCAGACACAGGACGGCCTGTGGCAGGCTGCGCAGGAACCGCTGCGCCGCTATCGTCTGTGCGCCAATTTCACGGATCGGCAGTTGTGCAACTGGGCGGTTCCCGCGGAGGACGAACACACGCTGTGCGAATCCTGCCGACTGACCACGGTGACGCCGGATCCGGGCGATCCGGCGCAGCAGAGCAACTGGTTCAAGCTGGAAGCCGCCAAGCGGCGCATGTTGTACAGCCTGCTGGTCATGGAACTGCCGGTCGTGCCCAAGGCCGACGATCCGCAACACGGCCTGGCCTTCGAATTCAAGGCACCGCATACCTCGCCCGACGCCGCGCCGGTACTGACGGGTCATGCCGAAGGAGTCATCACCATCAATGCGCTCGAAGCGGACGACGTGGAGCGCGAGACGCGCCGCAAGCAACTGCATGAGCCGTATCGGACCGTGCTCGGACACTTGCGTCACGAGATCGGTCACTTCTACTGGGATCGATTGATCGCCGATGGCGATCGTCTCGACGCCTTCCGCCAACTGTTCGGCGACGAACAGCAGGACTATGCGGCCGCGCTGCAGATGCACTACGACAATGGTCCGCCCGCCGACTGGCCGCAGCGCTTCGTGAGTTCCTATGCGAGTTCACATCCGTGGGAGGACTGGGCGGAAACCTGGGCGCACTACATGCACCTCACGGATACGCTGGAAACGGCCGCAACGTCGGGACTGATGCTGCGACCCGTCAATCCCGAAGAACCCACGCTGAAACGTCCGCCGCATGCGGCGGGCCGCGATTTCGATCGCATCCTCAGCGACTGGACGGCGCTGACCTACGTGCTGAACAACCTGAACCGCGGCATGGGATTGCCGGACGCCTATCCCTTCGTGCTCACCGGGCCCGCCGTGGAGAAGCTGCACTTCGTCCACGACGTGGTGACGAATGCCGCGGCTACAGCTCCGCAAAAATGGTCGCCGGATGTTCCAGGCACTCCTTGAGCGCCTGGATCAGCGACGCCGCGTCGTGACCGTCGACGAAGCGATGATCGAACGAACTCGACAGATTCATCATGCGCCGCACGGCGACTTCGCCGCGCACGATGACGGGTCGTTCGACTGCGTTGTTCACGCCGATGATCGAGACTTCCGGCGCGTTGATGATGGGCGTGGACGCGATGCCGCCAAGTCGGCCAAGGCTCGTCAGCGTCATGGTCGATCCTGACAGTTCCTCGCGCTTGGCCTTGTTGCTGCGCGCGGCTTCGCTGACGCGCCGGATTTCCGCGGCCACCTCGGTCAGCGATCGCTGTTCGACATTGCGCACCACCGGCACTTTCAGCCCGTCCGGCGTCTGGGTCGCAATTCCCAGATGCAGCGGCCGATAGCGCATGAGGATGTTGCGTTCGCTGTCGTAGCGGACATTGCATTGCGGAAAGCGCGGCAGGATGCGCGCCAGCGCCAGCGCAATGAACGGCAGGTAGGTGTACGAGCCGGCGCCCTTCGGCTGTTTCGAGTTGAGGTGCTGACGCAGCGATTCCAGCTCCGTCACATCCACTTCTTCGACATAGGAGAAATGCGGGATCGTCTGCACCGTCTGCAACATGCGCTGCGCGATCAGGCGTCGCATGCCGATGACGGGGATTTCCTCCATTTCAGCTTCGACTTCGGCACCCGTCGCCAGTACGCCCGGCTTCGTTGCCGTGGAGCGATGCTCGACGAAGTTGTTGAAGTCCTCGCGCGAAATGCGTCCGCCCGGACCGCTGCCGGGCACCTGCGACAGTTCGATGCCCGCTTCGCGTGCGCGACGACGCGTTGCCGGTGAGGCCATGACGCGGCCGCCGGTCGACGCCGGTGCTTCCGCGACTTTCGCCGCCTTCGGTGGTTCGGCGGGAGCCGCGACAGGCTGCGGCGATTTTTCCACCACGGGTGCCGGCGGTGCGCTGTCCGCCGCAGTCGCATCGGTCTCGAACACGATCAGCTCGGCCCCGACCGGGATGCTGTCGCCCGGCTTGCCGGCAATCGAAACGACGCGGCCGCCGACCGGCGCCGGCACTTCGACCGTCGCCTTCTCGGTCATGACGTCGAGAATGATCTGCTCTTCCTTCACCACGTCACCGGGCTTGACGTGACAGGCGACGATCTCGGCGGCGACGGTGCCTTCGCCCAGGTCGGGCATCTTGAAGATGTAGCGACTCATGCGACTGCCTTCACTCTCTTGAGGGCTGCATTGATGCGTTCCTGTCCGGGAAAGTATTCCCACTCGAATGCGTGCGGATACGGCGTGTCCCAGCCCGTGACCCGCTCGATCGGCGCTTCGAGACTCCAGAAACATTCTTCCTGGATCGTCGCAGCGAGTTCGGCACCGAAGCCGGAGAAGCGCGTGGCTTCGTGCACGATCACGCAGCGGCCGGTCTTCTTCACCGATGTCGCGATCGTTTCGACATCGAGCGGCACGATGGAACGGATGTCGATGATCTCGGCGTCCGTACCGCTGGACTTCGCGGCCGCCTCCACAACGTGGACCAGCGTGCCATAGGTAATCACGGTGACTTCGTTGCCGGGACGCACGATCTCGGCGCGGCCGATCGGCACCTTGTAATGCCCATCCGGCACTTCGCCCTTCGGATGCGCGCTCCAGGGTGTCGCCGGCTTGTTGGGGTCGCCGTCGAATGGACCGTTGTAGAGGCGTTTCGGCTCGAAGAAGATGACGGGGTCATCGTCCTCGATCGCGGCAATCAGCAGACCCTTGGCATCGTAGGGATTGGAAGGCATCAGCACCTTGATGCCGCAGATGTGTGCGAACAGCGATTCCGGACTCTGCGAATGCGTCTGGCCGCCGCGAATGCCGCCGCCGGTCGGCACACGCACCGTCACCGGCGCGAACATGTCGCCGGCGGTGCGATAGCGCAGGCGCGCGAGCTCGCTGGTGATCTGGTCGAAGCCGGGATAGATGTAGTCGGCAAACTGGATCTCGGCCACGGGCCGCAGACCGTTCGTCCCCATGCCGATGGCCGTGGCGATGATGCCGCCTTCGGCGATCGGCATGTCGAGCACGCGATGCTCGCCGTACTTGCGCTGCAATCCGTCGGTACAACGGAAGACGCCGCCGAAGTAGCCGACGTCCTGCCCCATCACGACCACGGACTGATCGCGGCCGAGCATCACGTCCATCGCCGAGTTCAGCGCCTGAACCATGTTCATCTGGGCCATGATCAGCGTCCCTCCCGCAGCCTGCGCAGTTCATCGCGCTGGCGGCGCAGATGATCCGGCAGTTCCTTGAAGACATCGTCGAACAGCGAATCGGGATCGAGCGAGGGGCCGTCCGTCATCGTTCCGTAAGAGACGGATTCCTTCCAGTTGTCGGCCACGAGTTCGATGATTTCCTGCTCCAGCCGCTGATGCTGGTCGTCGGACCAGTTGCCGGCGGCGATCATGTGCTGTTTCAACCGTTCGATCGGATCGCCGAGCGGGAAGTCCTTCCACTCCTCTTTCGGCCGGTAACGCGACGGATCGTCGCTGGTCGAATGCGGGCCCGCGCGATACGTGACGTGCTCGATGAGCGTCGCGCCGCCGCCGGTGCGTGCGCGCTCGGCGGCCCATTGAGTGACGGCGTAGATTGCGAGGAAGTCGTTGCCGTCGACACGCACGCCGGGAATACCGTAGCCGGGACCACGCGCGGCGAAGGTCTGCTGCTCGCCGCCGGCGAATCCCTGGAACGTGGAAATGGCCCACTGATTGTTGACGACGTTGATCAGCACGGGCGCGCGATACACGGCAGCGAATGTCAGCGCGTGATGGAAATCCGCCTCGGCAGTCGCGCCCTCGCCCGTCCAGGTTGCGGCGATGTGGTCCTCGCCCTTGATCGCCGCGGCCATCGCCCAGCCAACGGCCTGCGGCACCTGCGTCGTGAGATTGCCGGACACCGAGAAGATATTGCCGCTGGTCCAGTGATACATGATCGGCATCTGCCGACCCTTGCACATGTCGTGCGAGTTCGACAGGCACTGGCACATCAGATCGACCAGGTTGCGACCGCGCGCCACGTGCAGTCCCTGTTGCCGATAGGAAGGAAAGAGCATGTCACCGGGCCGCAGCGCCATCGCCGGCGCCACCGAGACTGCTTCTTCGCCCGTCGAACGGATGTAGAAGGAAATTTTTCCCTGCCGCTGCACGCGCTGCATGCGGTCGTCGTAGATGCGCGTGGTCATCATGTGACGCAGCGCGACCTGCAGTTCCGCCGCTTCGAGATGCGGATCCCATTGACCAACGGCGCGATGGTCGTCGTCGAGCACCCGCACCAGCGTGGTGGCGAGGTCGGCCATCGTGTCGGCCGGCGCCCTGGTGTCCGGACGCGGCACGCTGCCCGCAGGTGCGAGCTTGAGATAACCGAAGTCGGCGGATTCACCCGGTCGAGCCGGCGGATGGGGAACATGAAGGCGCGATGCGGAAGGCATGCGAAGTGTTCTCCTGATGTCTTTGTTGCAGCGGACAGCCCTGATTCAACGCGCCAGCCTACGCCAAAGCGCCGCGATGCTCATTGCCAAACGTGCAATAATCGGTCGCTTTCTGAAATATTCATTTCAGTATCCAACCATTAACGCAACAGGCAATGCATATATGACGCAACGGGCGCTGGACCGGACCGATCTGAAGATCCTCGACGTATTGCAGCAGCAGGCGAATCTTTCGGCAGCCGAAGTCGCCGACAAAGTCGGACTTACCGCGACCACCGCCTGGCGCCGGATCTCACGCCTCGAACAGGACGGTGTCATCAGGCAGCGCGTCACCCTGCTCGACCGCGAAGCCGTCGGCCTGCAGGTCACCGTGTTTGCACACGTGCGGCTGTCGAGTCAGGGCGGCGACGCCGTGGCGAAGTTCGAGCAGGCGGTGCGCCGGCATCCCGAAATCCTCGAGTGCTTCACGATGATGGGAGAAACGGATTTCCTGCTGCGCGTGGTGGCACGCGATCTGAAGGCGTACGAAGCCTTCTTCCGCGACTACCTGTCGCGCTTTCCCGGTGTCCAGGTCGTGAATTCATCCCTCGCCCTCTCGGCGATCAAGGAGACGACGGTGTTGCCGTTGTCGAAGGTGTAGTAGGAAGAATTCGGAGTAACCGCAAAGAACGCTAGAAAGAAAAATGGCCGCAGAAAGCGCAAAGGGAAAGGAGCAAGGTATGAACT
>CAYWHG010000109.1:14859-16018 GCA_964457865.1 uncultured Steroidobacter sp. | reverse complement strand
GCATGGATGACGACGCCTGCGGGCACCGGTTCGCCGCAATGCCAGCAGGCGTTGTCGTGCGTCGTCATGAAGAGGAATGGCGTGTCGTCGGCATTTTCAGCAGCCGTTCGCTGCCGACGGGCGTCGGCTCGTCGGAATACTGCGAGGCCAGCACGATCATGCCGATGCAGCCGGCGAGCGATGCGCCGAACAACGCGATGCCGAGCCACAGCACCGGCACGCGATACCAGCGCACGGCGTTGCTCATGTCGAACCCTGCGCGTGCAGCCAGGCGGCGATCATGCGGATCTGGTCCTCGCTCAGTCGATTGCGCCACGCGGGCATCACGCCGCTGCGGCCGTTCGCGATGCTGGCCGTCACGCTGGCGAAGTCGTTGCCATAGAGCCAGACGTGGTCGGTGAGATCAGGCGCGCCGAGCGCTGCATTGCCGCGGCCGTCGGCGCCGTGGCAGGCGACACACATCGTCTCGTAGCGCGTCTTGCCGCCAGCGACCCAGTCGGCGGGTGCCTTGACGCCGCTCAGGCTCAGCACATACGAAGCCACTTCGTTGACACCTTCATGACCGAGCGCCGCCCCCCAGGGCGGCATGATGCCGGTGCGGCCATCGAGAATGCTGGCCATCAACGTGTCTGCGCCGTACAGCCAGTCACCATCGATGAGGTTCGGTGCGCCCAGCGACTGGTTGCCGGTCGCCGCGCTGCCGTGACAGGCGGCGCAGTTGTCGAGAAAGAGCCGGCGACCGAGCGTGCGCGCAGAGTCATTCTGTGCGAGCTGTTCCACGCTCAGCGAACTCAGCGGTTGCAGCGTCGCTGCCAGCTTCGCGTCGTTGGCCTGCGTGTCGCGCCGCCATTCCCCGGCCGAGGTCCAGCCGAGCCGGCCTTCGTAGGCACCGAATCCCGGATACAGCGCCAGGTAGACGAAGCCGACGATGAACATGCCTGCCGAGAACAGCACCCACCACAACGGCAATCGACGCACGCCCTCGCGCAGCACGCCGTGGGCCCAGACGTGGCCTGTGGTGCCATCGGCGCGGGTCGGAATCCTGAGGCGCTGGGACCACACGAACAGGAACAGCGTGATGCCCAGGTTCAGTACCACCAGGAACATGACCCAGCCCGACCAGAAGCGGCTCATCGCGATTCGTCCTCATTGAGCGCCA
>CAYWHG010000109.1:0-14759 GCA_964457865.1 uncultured Steroidobacter sp. | reverse complement strand
GGCACATGCGCCAGCGCGTCGAAGGTTTTCCGGTGACGGGGCAGCCACGCCCAGACCCAGATGCCGATGAATGTCAGCGTGAGCACGACGATGAACACGCCGATGAGGTGACCCCAGAGTTCACTCATTGGCCGGCTCCTTCGATGCAACGTTGTGCACGCCGAGTCCCTGCAGATAGGCGACGAGGGCGTCCAGTTCGGTCCTGTCCCTGACGGCGGCCGGCGCGCCGGCGATGTCCTCGTCGCTGTACGGATCGCCGAGGAATTTCAGTACGCGCATGCGGGCCTGGATGTCTTCGCCATCGACCGTGCGTTCGGCGAGCCACGGGTAGTTCGGCATGTTCGATTCGGGCACGACCTTGCGCGGCGTCAGCAGATGCAGGCGATGCCAGTCGTCCGAAAACTTGCCGCCGACGCGCGCCAGATCGGGACCCGTGCGCTTCGAGCCCCACTGGAACGGACGGTCGTACACCGACTCGCTCGCAGCCGAGTAGTCGCCGTAGCGCTGCGTTTCGAAACGCAGCGTGCGCACCATCTGCGAGTGACAGGCGTAGCAGCCTTCGCGCACGTAGACATCCTTGCCGGCAAGGCGCAGCGCGTCGTACGGCTTGAAGCCCGGTGCCGGTTCGACGGTGTGCGCCTTGATGAACAGCGGCGTGATTTCGGCGAGGCCGCCGAGCGACACCATGATCGCAATCAGCGCGCCGAGCAGGCCGGCGTTCTTCTCGATCTTTTCCAGGTACTTGTATTGCAGCGGCATGATGGCTTACCCGCGGGCCGGCAGCGGCGCCGGCACCTGATCTTCGACAGGTTCCGGAATTTCTTCCGGGATCGGCACGAGGATCGGCTTGATCTTGTTGGCGCGCGCATCGGCGGCCGTGTGCCAGAGATTCCACGCCATGACGACCATGCCGCTGAGCACCAGCAGGCCGCCCAGCAGGCGGATCACGTAGTAGGGTTTCACCGCGATCAGGCTCGCAAGGAAGCTGTAGGTGAGCGAGCCGTCGGGATTGGTGGCGCGCCACATGACGCCTTCGGTCACGCCGGCCGCCCACATCGCCAGCACGTACAGCACGAGGCCCGCCGTGTGCAGCCAGAAATGCAGTTCCATCGCGCCGTGGGAGTGCATCGCCGGACGATCCAGGGCGCGCGGCGCCATCGCGTACAGCGAACCCATCGTGATCATCGCCACCCAGCCGATGGCGCCGGAGTGCACGTGCGCCACGGTCCAGTCGGTGTAGTGCGAAAGCGCATTGACGGACTTGATCGCCAGCATCGAGCCTTCGAAGGTCGAGGCGGCGTAGAACACCAGCGACATCACCATGAACTTGGCGGCCGGATCGGTTTTGAGCTTGCCCCACGAACCGTTGAACGTGAGCAGGCCGTTGGCAGCCGAGCCGAGACTCGGCATCAGCAGGATCAGCGAGAACGCCATGCCCACCGACTGCACCCAGTCCGGCAGCGCGCTGTACAGCAGGTGGTGTGAGCCGGCCCACATGTACACCGAGATCAGCGCCCAGAAATTCACGATCGAGAAGCGATAGCTCCACAGCGGCTGCTGCGCCTGGCGCGGCACGAAGTAGTACATCATTCCGAGGAAGCCGGCGGTCAGGAAGAATGCCACCGCGTTGTGGCCGTACCACCATTGCACCATCGCATCGACCACGCCCGAGTAGATCGTGTAGGACTTGGTCAGCGACACCGGCACCGCGAGATTGTTGACGACGTGCAGCAGGCCGACCGCGATGATGAAGGCGCCGTAGTACCAGTTGGCGACGTAGATGTGACGGATGCGCCGGCGCGCCAGCGTGGCGAAGAACACCACGCCGAACGAGACCCAGACGACGGCGATCAGCAGATCGATGAACCACTCGGGTTCGGCGTATTCCTTGCTCTGGGTGATGCCGAAAGGCATGGTCGCCATGGCAAGAAACAGCGCGAGCTGCCAGCCCCAGAACGTGAACATCGCGAGCTTGCCCAGCGCGAGCCGCGTGTGACCCGTGCGCTGCACGACGTAGTAGCAGGTGCCCATCAGTGCCGAACCGCCGAACGCGAAGATCACGCCGAAGGTGTGGTTGGCGCGGATGCGGCTGAACGTCAGCCACGACACATCGAAGTTCAGCGCCGGCCACGCGAGCTGCGCGGCGGCGAGTACCCCGAGGAACATGCCGACGATGCCCCAGACGGCAGCGGCGAGCAGGAAGAGGCGAACGATGTGATCGTTGTACGTTTCCGATTTCGGCATGGCTTCGTGTGATTCTTGCGCGGCGGCGGCAAGGTACCGCGCAGGCGCGCGACGCCCATTAAGGGGAGTCCGAGAATCATTGCGAGGAAGCACGCAGAAACACGGCCTGCGGCGTTGTTGATGCGCTGAATTGCGACGGCCGTCGCGCAAGGCGCAGGTCAGGGCAGGGGTCGTTGCAGTTGTTGGCTTAAGGGGAAGTCCGTAACCGCGACGGATCAAGTGGTCATCCCCGCGAATGCGGGGATCCACTTTCCTGATTCGGATGGATTCTCCCGCGGGATTTCCTGCGGTCACCGCCTACGCGGGAATGACAGAGAAGAACTTAGTCAGCGTTTCGCTAGCCGTTCTCGCCCGTCAGCATCATGTGCATCTTCACGAGGTGCGCTATCGAACGGGCACCCATCTTCTCCATGACATTGGCGCGATGAATCTCCACCGTGCGCTCGCTCAGGCCAAGGTCGATGGCGATCACCTTGTTGGCGCGACCGTCGACGACGAGCTTGATGACCTCCTGTTCGCGCGGCGTCAGCGATTCGAAGCGGCGCCGGATGTCGGCATGGCGCTCGATCAATTCGCGATTCTCGGCGTCGAGCTTGAGCGCGGCATTGATGCGATCGATCAGGTCCTGGTCGCGGAACGGCTTCTGCAGGAAGTCGAATGCGCCGTGCTTCATCGCCTGGACGGCCATCGGCACGTCGCCGTGCCCGGTGATCATGATGACGGGCAGCATCGAGCCGCGGCTGTTGAGTTGCTGCTGCACTTCCAGGCCGCTCATCTCCGGCATGCGGATGTCGAGGATCAGGCAACCGGGACGCGCGGCGTCGAACTGTTTGAGGAACTCCGTGGGCCGCGCGAAGGCGGCCGTTGCATGGCCGATGGTGCTCAGCAGTGCGCTCAGTGCCCGCCGCATGCCGTCGTCGTCATCCACCACGGAGATGAGTGGCGCGTTCTTCTTGTCGTCTTTCATGCGCGGAGGATCGCAGATCTGCGGCGCGCGGAAAACCCGGGTTGCTTTCTGCCTGTGGAGCCGCTTCAGTCGGCCCGCACGGGCAGCCTGACCCAGAAGCGCGTTCCGCCCGCAGGCAGGTCGTCGAAGCCGATCGTGCCTTCGTGCGCCTCGACGATGGCGCGGCTGGAAGCGAGGCCCAGTCCCGTGCCGCTGCTCTTGGTCGTGAAGAAGGGGCGGAAGATCTGTTCGCGGGCGGTGACGGGGATGCCGGGGCCCGAGTCGACGACCGAGATCTCCACGCCGTAGCGATCCGCGGTCACGCGGATGCCGACGGTCGCGCGGTCGTTGCCTTGAGTCGCCGCTTCGATCGCGTTCTGTACCAGCGTGAAAATCACGTGCTGGATGCGCAGGGCATCGATCTCGATGGAAGGCAGGCCGTGTGCCACATGCAGGTCGAGTTCGACGCCGGCGCGCTGGGCCAGCGTATCGAGCAGGGGAAACAGTTCGTAGATCAGATCGCCGATGGCATGCGGCGTCTTCTGCCGGGCATCGCGATTGACCAGCAGGCGCATGCGGCGAATGCCCTCGGCCGCCGTCATGGCCTGCGCACTGATCTGCTGCAGCACGTCGATGGCCTGCGGCAGCATCGGGTCGGCGCGGTCGAGCATGCGCTGGCCGGCCTGCGCGAACGTGGTGATGGCGCCCAGCGGCTGATTGATCTCGTGTGCCATGCCGCTGGCCATCTCCTCCAATGCCGAGGCGCGGGTGATCTCCAGCAGCCGTTCGAACATGGGCTTCGTAACATTGTCCGCGCGGCGGACGGGGAGGAGTAGCCGGTTCATGCGTTGGTCCATGGGGCGCGGAAGGGTTGAGACGGTAGCCTGCCGTACGGCGTGCGGACGGCACACCGCGAGATCCCCTGATCCGCCTGCGCCTGCCCCTTAATGCCGGACTGCGACGCCGGCATTTGCCATGCAACAATGTATGTCATGAATCAGTTCGATGAAATCACCCGGGAGTTGTTGCGTTATTCACCGGACGCGATGGTGGTGGTCGATGCCCGCGGCACCATCCGCTTTGCGAACGAAACGGTACGCGAACTGCTCGGCTACGAGCCGACGGACCTGATCGGCCGGTCGATCGAAACGGTCGTCCCGGAACGCCTGCGGGGCCGTCACCGCTCGCACGTGGCCGGCTACATGGTCGCGCCGCGCAATCGCGAGATGGGAGTGGCCATCGACGATCTCGCGGCGCTGCGGGCCGACGGCTCGGAGTTTCCCGCCGCCATCCGTCTCGCGCATTTTCACATCGGCAGCGAACTGTTCGTCGCCGCGGCGATCCGCGACATGACCGACCGGCGCCGCATCAACGAGGCGCTGGTCGTGGCCCGCGAGGAGGCGGACCGCGCCAATCGCGCCAAGAGCCGCTTCCTCGCCTCCGCGAGCCACGATCTGCGCCAGCCCCTGCAGACGGTGCGGCTGCTGAACGCCTCGATGCTGCGCATGGTGAGCGACGCCGAGGTGGCTGCGTTGCTGCGCCGGCAGGAGCAGGCGATCGACAGCATGACGCGGCTGCTGAACGGGCTGCTCGACGTCACTCGTCTGGAGTCCGGCGCCATCGAGCCGCAACTGGTCGACGTGCGCCTGGACGAGATGCTGAACGAACTGCGCGTGCGGTTCGAGCCCCTGGTGCGCGCCCGCGGACTCTCGCTGCATGTCGAGACCGCGGAGGTGGTGCTGCACACGGACCGCACGCTGTTCACGCAGCTGCTCGAGAACCTGCTCGGCAACGCCCTGAAGTACACCGACAGCGGCAACATTGCGCTCACCTGCGAACTGGTGCCCGAGGCGCTGCACATCGACATCGAAGACACCGGCATCGGCATCCCGCAGGAAAAGATCGAGCATATTTTCGACGAGTATTACCAGGTCGACTCCAGCGGCACGCGCCGCGCCGGCGTGGGACTGGGACTGGCCATCGTGCGCGAGGTGTCGCGCCTGCTGGGTTATGCCGCGAAGGTCAGGTCGCAGGTCGGCGTCGGCACGCAGGTACGGGTGAGCATTCCGCGCTCGCACCTGACCGCGCAGGATGCGGTCCCCGGCGCACAGGCAGTGCGGCCATCGACGCGCCGACCCGCGCGTACCCGCGTGATGCTGGTCGAGGACAACGAAGGCGTCAGAGTGGCGACGCAGCTTTTCCTGCAGCTCGAAGGCTACGAGGTGACGGTCGCGGGATCGGCGCGGGAGGCGCAGCAGTTGCTGGAGAAGCTGCAGGGCAATGAATTGCTGATCGTCGACTATCACCTCGAAGGCGGTCAGACCGGACTCGATGTCGTGAGCGCGGCGCGACGGCACTGCAACGCGGATCTGCCGGCCATCGTGCTCAGCGGCGATCTGCCCTCGGTGCTGCGCGTGCAGAAATCCCCGATCGCGAACTGCCGGTTTCTCAGCAAGCCGGTGGATACCGAGGCGTTGCTGCAGGCCATAGGCGAACTGACGACGGCGTAATCGCCAACACCATCGGTGCGGTTTGGCAAGTCTTGTTGGTCGCGGGGGCGTTCTGCATAGTTCGCGTCCCTCGTATCGACCGTGACGGACGCCTCGCATTCATGCTCCCGCCAATCGAATCGCGTATTGCCGCCGAACTCTCCGTCAAACCCGCCCAGGTCGCCGCTGCCGTGGCGCTGATCGATGAAGGCGCGACCGTGCCGTTCATCGCCCGCTATCGCAAGGAGGCGACCGGCGGACTCGACGATACGCAACTGCGCACGCTGCACGAGCGCCTCGGCTATCTGCGCGAACTGGAGGAGCGGCGCACTGCGATCCTCAAGAGCATCGACGAGCAGAAAAAACTCACGCCGGAACTGCGCGCCAGCATCGAAGCGGCGGACAGCAAGCAGCGACTGGAAGATCTCTACCTGCCTTACAAGCCGAAGCGGCGCACCAAGGCGCAGATCGCGCGCGAGGCTGGACTGGAACCCCTGGCCGAAGCGCTGCTGGCCGATCCGACGCTCACCCCGGCCGTCGAAGCCGCAAAGTACCTGCGCGAACCGTTCAAGACCGAACAGGGCGACAACCCCGGGGTGGCGGATGTGAAGGCGGCGCTCGACGGCGCGCGCCAGATCCTGCTGGAGAAGTTCGCGGAAGACGCGGAACTGATCGGGTCGGTGCGCAGCTGGCTGCAGGACAACGCCGTCATGGTGTCGAAGGTGGCCGAGGGCAAGGAAGAGGCGGGCGCCAAGTTCCGCGACTACTTTGACTACAGCGAACCCTTGCAGTCGATCCCTTCGCATCGTGCGCTGGCGCTGTTCCGCGGCCGCACCGAGGAAATCCTGCGCATCGCGCTGAAGCTGCCCGAAGAACTGGCAATGCAGGACAAGGACAAGACTCCGGCAGTCGCGCCGCCGAATACCTGCGAACTCAAGATCGCGGCGCGCTACCGGATCGCCGACCAGGGCCGTCCCGGCGATGCCTGGCTGAAGGAGACCGTGCGCTGGACCTGGCAGGTCAAGGTGGCCTGGCAGCTCGAGGCCGAACTGTTCACGGCACTACGCGAACGCGCCGAGGAAGAAGCGATCCGCGTCTTCGGCAGCAATCTCAAGGATCTGTTGCTGGCGGCGCCCGCGGGCGCGCGCGTCACCATGGGACTCGATCCGGGCATCCGCACCGGCGTGAAGGTCGCGCTGGTCGATCGCACCGGCAAGGTGCTGGAGACCGCGACCGTCTATCCGTTCCCGCCGCGCAACGACCTTGAAGGCACGCTGCACACGTTGGCCGCGCTGGTGAAGAAGCATCAGGTGGAACTGATCGGCATCGGCAACGGCACGGCCTCGCGCGAAACCGATCGTCTCGCCGCCGAACTGATCAAGCGGTTGCCCGACAGTCGCGTTACCAAGGTGGTGGTGTCGGAGGCGGGCGCTTCCGTCTATTCCGCCTCCGAGCTGGCTTCTAAGGAGTTGCCGGAACTGGACGTGAGTCTGCGCGGTGCGGTGTCGATCGCGCGCCGCCTGCAGGATCCGCTGGCGGAACTGGTGAAAATCGATCCGAAGTCCATCGGCGTCGGCCAGTACCAGCACGATGTGAACCAGACGCGCCTGGCGCGTTCGCTGGACGGCATCGTCGAGGACTGCGTGAACGCCGTGGGCGTGGACGTGAATACCGCCTCGCCGGCGCTGCTGACCCGCGTTTCGGGCCTGACATCGTCGCTGGCCGAGAACGTCGTCAAGCACCGCAACGAGCACGGTGCCTTCGCCACCCGCAGCGAGCTGAAGAAAGTCCCGCGCCTCGGGCCGAAGGCATTCGAGCAGGCGGCCGGCTTCCTGCGCATCGTCGGCGGCGACAATGCGCTCGATGCCTCCTCGGTGCACCCGGAAGCCTATCCGGTGGTCGAACGCATCCTGGCCGATCTCAAGCGGCCGATGCAGGACGTGCTGAGCGACGCCTCGCTGGTGAAAAAGCTGGATGCGGCGAAATACACCGACGACCGGTTCGGACTGCCGACCGTCCGCGACATCCTGCGCGAACTGGAGAAGCCGGGCCGCGACCCGCGCCCGGAATTCAAGACCGCGGCCTTCAAGGAAGGCGTTGAACAACTCAAGGATCTGCAGCCGGGCATGCTGCTCGAAGGCGTCGTCACCAACGTGACCAACTTCGGCGCCTTCGTCGACATCGGCGTCCACCAGGACGGACTGGTGCACATCTCCATGATGTCGACCAGGTTCATCAAGGATCCGCGAGAGGTGGTGAAGGCCGGCGACGTGGTGAAGGTCAAGGTGCTGGAAGTCGACGTACCGCGCAAACGCATCGCACTGACCATGCGACTCGACGAAGCCGCACCGCGACCGCGCGTCGGCGAATCCAGTGCAGGCAATCGCCCGAACTTCCGGCCGGCTGCTGCCCGCCCGCAACCGGCGCGCGAACAGGCACCGGCCAGCAACGGGCTCATGGCTGAGGCGTTCGCGAAGGCGCTGAAGAAATAGCGAGAAACTGGCTTCCCGCCTTCGCGGGAATGACGGATTCCAGTCATCCCCGCGAAGGCGGGGATCCATCCCTGTTTGCAGCGGCGGGACGATGGGCGATTGCTAGCGCCGCCGCCGTCGCGCGACGCCGGGCTCGTCGATGTCGTAGTCGTCGAGGTCGGACAGCAGCGCGGCGGTTTCCTGTTCCTCGCGTCGGCGTTCGAGACGACGCAGCGCAGGCTCGCCGGCGCGCGCCGTGCCTTTCTTGCGCTTGTCCAGATCGTCGAGCAGATGATCCAGTCCCGGATCATCTGCATCTGCTACGGCTTCGTCCTCGTCGCCGTCGAAATCATCTTCCGGCTTCTCGATCATTCGCAGCACCGATACAAGTCGATGTTAGAACCGCCAGCGAAGCGAAGGAGTGCGGAAAATAAAAGGAATGCGGGGGAGCCTGCAAGAGTGATTTCCAAGCAACACCCGAGGATGTGATGCAGTAACGCATCGCAACGCGTGGGACTTCAGGCAATGAGCTGATTGAGTTCGAAAATCGGCAGCAGCATGGCCAGCACGATCAGCAGCACGAAGCCGCCCATGACCAGGATCATCAGCGGACCGAGCAACCCGACGAACGTCCCCAGGATGGCCTCCATCTCGCGTTCCTGATTCGTCGCCGCGCGATCGAGCATGGTTTCCAGTTCGCCGCTCGTCTCGCCGCTGGAGATCAGATGAATCATCATCGGCGGGAACATCTTCGTCGCGCCCAGCGAACGGCCGATGGCCGCACCTTCGCGGACCCGCGCCGCTGCTTCCTGCACCGCATTGCGCATCGGCAGATTGGTGACGACCTCGCCGGAAATCCGCAGCGCTTCCAGCACCGGCACCGCGCTCGACGTCAGCGTCGCCAGCGTGCGCGCAAAGCGGGCGGTGTTGGTGCCGCGGACGACCTTGCCGATCAGCGGCAGGCGCAGCAGGAAGGCGTGATACCGCTGCCGCGCCGCGGGGTTTCTGATCCAGCGATTGAACAGCCATATTCCCAGGCCGATGCCCAGGACGACCAGCCAGCCCCAGTCGCGTGCGAAGTCGGAAAATCCGATCAGGATTTCCGTGAGGACCGGCAGTTTCGCCTTGGAATTCTCGAACTGCTTGACGATCTTCGGTACGACGAAGGTCAGCAGCAGGAACACGATGCTGCTGCAGACCACGAACAGCAGCACCGGGTAGAGCATCGCATTGAGTGTGCGGCTGCGCAGCTGCTCGCGACTCTCGGTGTAGTCGGACAGCCGTTCCAGCACCGTGTCCAGATGGCCGGACTGTTCGCCTGCCGCGACGGTGGCGCGATAGATCTCGGGGAAGACCCGCGGGAAGTCCGAAAGACCGTCGGCCAGGGAGTGACCTTCCATCACCTTGGCGCGAACGCCGAGGATGACGCTTCTGATGCGCGGCTTTTCCGTCTGTTCACCGACGGCCTGCAGTGCCTCGTCGAGCGGCAGGCCCGACTGCACGAGCGTGGCGAGCTGACGGGTCAGCAGCGACAGATCGCTGGCCGATACGCCGCGCCGGATGGTGCCGAGCTTCGGGCGCTGCTGCCTGCGTTCCTGCTGCGCAACTTCCGTGACGGTCAGCGGCAGCAGCGCCTGATCGCGCAGCAACTGGCGGACCTGGCGCGCGGTATCGCCTTCCAGCGTGCCCTTGCGTTCGCGGCCCGAGGCATCGACGGCGGTGTATTCGAAGGCGCTCATGAGAAGGCCCTAGGCCCTGGGCGCTAGGTGCGGAGAAGAGAAAGTCGAAAACACCTCTGAGCAAATCATATGTATCACCGCCAACTCGTTGCTCCGTTCCGACCTAGTGCCTAGGGTCTAGCACCTAGCGCCTCTCTTCAGTCTTCTCTCGTCACCCGCAGCACTTCCTCGATCGTCGTGACGCCCGAGGTGATCCGGGCGCGGCCGTCGTCGCGGATGCTCGGCGTCATGGTACGTGCGTGGCGTTCCATTTCCTGTTCGCTCGCGCCGTCGTGGATCATGGTGCGCATGGCATCGTCGATCATGACGAGTTCGTAAATGCCGGTGCGGCCCTTGAAACCCATGGCAGTGTCGACGCCGGGGCGATAGAGCGTGGGCGAGGGCGCGCCGTCGGGAATGTTCAGCAGCCGGCGCTCGTATTCGCCGGCCGGGTAGGCTTCCTTGGTGTCCGGATTCAGCACACGCACCAGCCGCTGGGCGAGCACGCCGACGAGACTCGAGGAGAGCAGGAAGGGTTCGACGCCCATGTCGCGCAGTCGCGTGACGGCGCCGACGGCCGTATTGGTGTGCAGGGTCGAGAGCACCAGGTGGCCGGTGAGCGATGCCTGCACGGCGATGTGGGCCGTTTCCAGGTCGCGGATTTCGCCGACCATCACCACGTCCGGATCCTGGCGCAGGATGGCGCGCAGGCCGCGCGCAAAGGTCATCTCGACCTTGGTGTTCACTTGCGTCTGACCGATGCCATCGATGTAGTACTCGATGGGATCCTCGACCGTCATGATGTTGCGGGTGTTGTCGTTGATGCGTTCCAGCGACGAATACAGCGTGGTCGTCTTGCCCGAGCCGGTGGGTCCGGTGACCAGCAGGATGCCGTGCGGCTTGTGGATGAGTTCATCCATCAGCTTCTGGGTGCGCGGATCCATGCCCAGCGAGTCCAGCTCCAGCCGGCCAGCCTGCTTGTCGAGCAGACGCAGCACGACGCGCTCGCCGTGACCGGCGGGGATGGTGGAAACGCGCACGTCGACGGCGCGGCCGGCGATGCGCAGCGAGATGCGACCGTCCTGCGGCAGCCGCTTCTCGGCGATGTCGAGCTTCGACATGACCTTGATGCGCGATACCACCAGCGGCGCCACCGCGCGTCGCGACTGCAGCGCTTCGCGCAGCACGCCGTCGACGCGGAAGCGCACGACCAGCCGGTTCTCGAACGGTTCGATGTGGATGTCCGAGGCGTTGTCCTTCACGGCCTGCGTGAGGATGGCGTTGATCAGCTTGATGATCGGCGCGTGATCGTCGCTTTCCAGCAGGTCGGACGGCTCGGGCAGATCCTGCGCCAGGTGGGCGAGGTCGGTGTTGTCCTCGAAACCCTCGACCATCTGCATGGCCGTGTTCGTGCCGCCCTCATAACGCTTGCGCAGCAGGGCGTCGAACTGCTCGCTGTCGACACGGCGCAGCTGCAGCGGAATGCCGAGCACGCGGCGCACTTCGGCAATGCTCGCGGGCTGCGCGCCCGCCCGATAGACGGCGTCGGCGATGCCGTTTTCGATCTTCTGCACGAGCACGCCGTGACGCTTGCAGAACGCGAACGACAGGATGCTGTTGGCCGCGGCGGCGCTGGCGGCTGCGGCAGCAGGCTCCGTAGCCAGCGACAAGTCGAGGTCTGCGCTCATGACAGCTCTCCTGCGATCCGGAGCGCGATGTGTCCCGCCCCGGGTCGACGTCAGGGATTGGGTGAGGGCGTGGGTGCCGTTTCGGGCACCGGCTGCGCGGGCAGGGGCGCCGTCTGCAGCGGCGGCTGCTGGATCTGCGTCTCGTCCGTGCCAGGTGTCGGCGGGGCGGCACCGGCCGTCGGGTCGGCATAGCGCGAGAGTTCTTCGATCGGCGGCAGCAGCGGCTGACGCTCGCCCGGCAGCAGGTTCACCTTGCCGCCGCGACGCTGCAGCTGCTGGTTGCGCATGACGTTGTACTTCGCATTGGTCTCGATGGCCGCCTTCACGCCGTCGCGCAGGATGGTCGGGCGGATGAAGACCATCATGTTGCGCTTTTCCTTGCTGCCCGAACGGGTCTTGAACAGCTCGCCGATGATGGGAATCGCGCCCAGCACGGGGACGCGGCTTTCGTTCTCGATGGCGACGTCGCGGATCAGGCCGCCGAGCACGATGATGCCGCCATCCTCGACCATGACCTTGGTGTTGATGGTGCGCTTGTTCGTGATGAGATCGACCGCGCCGGAGGAGGCCGTTGCAGCGGGTGCAAGGTCCGAGTTTTCCTGCTCGATCTTCAGCGTGACCGTGTCGCCCTCGTTGATCTGCGGCGTGATCTTGAGAATCGTGCCCACTTCCTCGCGCTGAATCGTCTGGAAGGGGTTTACGGAGCCGTTGTTGTTGTTGGTGCCGGTGCTCGTGAACTGACCGGTGACGAAGGGCACTTCCTGCGCCACCTTGATCTCGGCCTCTTCGTTGTCGAGCGTCGTGATCGACGGCGTCTGCAGGATGTTCGAGTTGCCGTCGCCGCGCAGGGCACGCAGGATCATCGCGAAGTTCGTGCCGCTGTCGAGGAAGCGACCGGCGCCGAGCGTCAGGCCCGTCGGTAGTCCAGTGCTCGCCAGCAACGCAGGATTGTCGATCGCGGCGGCGATGCTGCCGATGCTGGCATTGCCGACCGGCTGATTCCACGTGCCGATCGGCACCGTGCTGTCCGAATTGGTGTTGCCGATGGCCCAGTTGATGCCCAGTTCGGACGCCTTGGTCGTGGAGATTTCCACCAGGATGGCTTCGATGAGCACCTGCGGGCGACGGATGTCGAGCTTGTCGACCACCGACATGATCGACCGCATGATTTTCGGCGGTGCCGTAACGATCAGCGCATTGTTCTGGGTGTCCGACCAGATGCTGACGCCGCGATCGGCGGCGGCGGCCGAACTGCTGCCCCCCCCGGGAGGCGGCGCGGCGCCGGGTGTGGCCTGGACGATACCGGTGATCTGTTCCTTGAGCTTGCCGGCAATCTGCTCCGCATCGGCATAGCGCAGGTAGCGGACCTGCGTATCGCCGCCGGCTTCCAGCGGCGTGTCGAGATGGGCGATCAGCGCCCGCAGCTGCAGGCGGCGATTCTTTTCGCCCGACAGCAGCACGCTGTTGGTACGGTCGTCGGCGACCACCTTGGTCGCGGAGGCTCCCCCTTCCTGCTGCGGTCCGGCCGCCGTATATAAGGTGTTCACCACCCGCACGATCTCGGCGGCGCTGGCGTTTTCCAGGCGGATGATCTCGACCTCCTCGTCGCCCGCCTGGTCGATGCGCTGGATGATGCGCATCATGCGGTTCACGTTCGCGGCACGGTCGGAAATGATCAGCGTGTTCGAGCTCTGATGCGCCACGAAGTGCGCGCCCTGCGGCAGCAGCGGTCGCAATGCGGGCACCAGGTTCGCGGCATTCACGTTCCTGACCTGGATGACCTGGGTCACGATCTCGTCCGACGACGAACTGACCTGGTTCGGCAGATCGTTGCCCGGCATCCAGCGCGAATTCTGCGCCGGCACGATCTTCACGACATTGCCGGACGGCACGGCCACGAAGTCATGGACCTGCAGCACCGAGAGGAAGGCGTTGTAGAACGCATCGGCGCTCATCGGCGTCGATGAAAGAATCGTGACCTGCGCGCGCACGCGCGGATCGATGATGAAGGTCTTGCCGGTGATGGACTGAACCGCCTGCACCACCAGCGCGAGATCCGCGTCCTTGAAGTTCGGGGTGATGGTCTGCGCCTGTTGCTGGGTCTGCGCCGATGTCCAGGTGAGGCAGAAGGCCAGCGCGCACAGCAGGGGGCCTGCTTTCCTTGCCGGACGCAATGAATCCCCACGCGCCTTCGGTGCTCTGTTCATTGGAATTGTCATGCACAGTCCTTGATGGTCACTGCTGCGCTCACTGTGATTCTGGTCCGCCGTTGTGCGGCATGTTGGGTTGCGGCATGCCGCGTCCCGTGGGCGGGCCTGGCGGTGCGCTGGCTTCCGGCAGCATCACCTGCGCCGTGTTCAGGGTCAGATCCTGAGATTGCCCGTTGCGTTCGACAGTGACTGTGACGCGATCGGACGATCCCATGGTGTTGAAGATTTCCATGCCCCGCTGCGGGTCATCGAGAGAGGTGCCGTTGATGGCCAGTACCAGGTCGCCGGGCTGCAGTCCCAGGCGTGCGAACTGCTGGCGATTGCGACCCGGATACACGCGATAGCCGCGCTGTACGCCGTTCGCAAACACGGGCTGTGGCCTGACGATCTCCGCGAATGCGCCCGGGTTGGACTCGGCCACGCGCCGCAGGTTCTCCTGAAACTGCGACTGCGGTCGCGCGGCGGGCGCCGCCCGGGCGATCTGCACGCCGGCCAGGCTCTGCGTCGGCAGGGCGAGTGCTTCCAGCGCGCCGCCGCGTTCCAGGATGACCCGATCCGGATACACCGCATGGAGCCTGGTGCCGGGCCGCACGGCTTCGCCCACCGAGAACACATTGGCGGCTGCCGCCGATTCGCCAATGATGGCGAGCCCCTTGGCCGGATCGTTGGTGGCGAAGACGGCCGACAGCACCAGGTTCATCTGGGTCGGCGCGGCATTTGCCGGATCGATCGGGGCAGCCGCTTCCTCCTGCCCGAAGAGATTGGCGTCGGCGATCTTCTGCACGTCGGTCCCGCGCGGCGCCGCGACCAGTGTGTTGCTGGCTGGGGTCGGCAAGGGAATGGCAACGGGTTCGCCCTGGTCGAGGAGGATCCAGGTGAGCTGCACGAGCTGCCACGCGATCGCCACGACGAGAATGACAGTCAGCGCCTGCGGCAATGTGCGCGACGCGCGATCCAGCCATTGCTGTGGCGTCAGGGTTTCGAGGGCGCGCA
>CAYWHG010000108.1:3061-16230 GCA_964457865.1 uncultured Steroidobacter sp. | reverse complement strand
TCTGACTCCTGGCTCGTCCAAGAGCAGGCCTTACTTGAACCTGCTGTGCCTCAGAAAATGCTCCGCCTGCTCCGCCACCTCCGTCGAAAACAGCATTCCGGTGTGAGAGGTCGACAGGACGAGATGATCCTTCGCGCCGGGTAATTTCGTCTCTTCGACCAGCACCGAACCGTCGTGATCGGTGTTGAGTTCGGCAAACATTCTGCCCAGCCCGAGCCCCATGGAGCCGGCGATCACGCCAACATCGCGCCGACCGGACCACTCGCGCGGCTGCCATTCCACGATTTCTTCATTGACCGCCGAACCGAGGATCGCCTTGCCGAACGGCATCCAGCGCGCGACCCCTTGCGCCGCCTTCGACCCCTGCAACGGGGTGCCGAGCAGCACTGCGCGACCGGGAGGCAGATCGCCCGTTACGTTCAGCGCATTCAACACGACCAGTCCACCGAGGCTGTGACCCACGAAATGCAGTTCGTCGGTTTTCTGAGTCCGCGTGAAGTCGATGAGGCTCCTGACGTGATCCGCCATCGAGCCGCGCAATGACGGATAGGAAAAAGCAACGGCGCGGAAATGCCCTGCGGCTTCGAGTCGGTGCTTGAGGACGCCGAGTTCGAAGCCGGACATCCAGAGGCCGTGGACGAGGACGACAAGACGAGAAGACATCAGAAGGCCCTAGGCGCCAGGCCCTAGGTCAGAACCCGAAGAGCAAGCAGATTAAGCATTCACGCTAGCGCCTAGTCCCTAGCGTCTATTCCGCCTTCACCGGCAACTTCACCCGCACATGCAGTTCCTTCAACTGCTGTTCGCTGACTTCGGTCGGCGCGTCGGTCATGAGATCGGCGGCCGTCTGCGTCTTCGGGAACGCGATGACGTCGCGGATGCTGTCGGCGCCGGCCATCAGCATTACCAGTCGATCGAGACCGAAGGCGATGCCGCCGTGCGGCGGTGTGCCGAACTTGAGGGCTTCGAGCAGGAAGCCGAATTTGCGTTCCTGTTCTTCGGGGCCGATGCCGAGCAGGTCGAACACGGCCGACTGCATTTCGGCGCGATGGATACGCACCGAGCCGCCGCCGATCTCCGAACCGTTCAGCACCATGTCATAGCCCTGGCTCACGGCATTGGCGGGATCGGCCCTGAGTACCGACGCCTCCGGCTCGCGCGGTGCGGTGAACGGGTGATGCATCGCGGCCCAGCGCTTGTTGTCCGCATCCCATTCGAACATCGGGAAGTTCACGACCCACAGCGGACGCCAGCCGGTTTCGACCAGGCCGAGATCCTGACCGACCTTCAGGCGCAATGCGCCGATCGCATCGTTCACGACCTTCGCCCTGTCGGCGCCGAAGAAAATCAGGTCGCCGTCCTGTGCGCCGGTGCGTTCCATGATGCCTGCGACTGCGGCATCGCTCAGGAACTTGAGGATCGGCGACTGCAGGCCGTCGCGGCCCTTCGCCTTCTCGTTCACCTTCACATACGCGAGACCCTTCGCGCCGTAGCGGGCGACGAAGGCCGTGTAATCGTCGATCTCCTTGCGCGACAGCTTCGTGCTGCCGCCGGGAACACGCAGTGCAGCCACGCGGCCTTCGGGGCTCGATGCCGGACCGGCGAACACCTTGAAGTCGCAGTCCTTCACCAGGTCGGCGATGTCTACGAGTTCGAGCGCAATGCGCAGGTCGGGCTTGTCGGAGCCGTAGCGGCGCATCGCGTCTTCGTAGGTCATGCGCGGGAACGGGTCCGGCAGGTCGACGTTGATCGAAGCTTTGAAGAGATATCGCGCAAGCTTTTCCATCAGCGCCGTGATCTCGGCTTCGTTCATGAACGAAGTCTCGATATCGAGCTGGGTGAATTCGGGCTGGCGATCGGCGCGCAGGTCTTCGTCGCGGAAGCACTTGACGATCTGATAGTAGCGATCGAAGCCCGACATCATGAGGAGCTGCTTGAACAGCTGCGGCGACTGCGGCAGCGCGAAGAAGTGGCCGGCGTGCGTACGGCTCGGCACCAGGTAGTCGCGCGCGCCTTCCGGCGTCGCCTTGGTCAGCATCGGCGTCTCGACGTCGATGAAGCCGTTGTCATCGAGGAACGTGCGCATCGCACGTGTGACCTTGTGACGCAGACGCAGACGCTGCTGCATCACGTCGCGACGCAGATCGAGGTAGCGATACTTGAGGCGCAGTTCTTCGTTGGTCGCTTCGTCGTGATGGAACGGCGGCGTCTCGGAGCGGTTGAGGATTTCCAGTTCGTTCGCCAGCAGCTCGACCTGGCCCGAGGCAAGGCCGGCATTGGCGGTACCGGCCGGGCGTGCACGCACCTTGCCGGTGATACGGACGCAGAATTCGCTGCGCAGGCGCTCGGCATTCGTGAACACGTCCTTGCGATCCGGATCGAACACGATCTGCAGCAGGCCTTCGCGATCGCGCAGATCGACAAAGATCACGCCGCCATGATCGCGCCGGCGATGGACCCAGCCAGCGACGCTGACGTCCTGGCCGATGAGGGATTCGTTGACCTGACCGCAGTAATGGGAACGCATGGGATTGAAGACCAGGAGGGCGACTGGCTACTGGCTGCTGGCCAGAGAAAGAACCGGAAGCCCTTCAAATAGATACGGCGCTGAATGGGAACCTTCGCGCGGGACGCAGCACCTGTAGCCCCGATCGCGAGCGCGCGATGTTACGGAGGGGCCCGGAGGGGTGCAAGGAAACGGCCGGGATTCCCTTCCCGACAGCTTGGGGAGGGGGCCAGCAGCGCGAGCCGCGCTGTTTCTAAAGCAGCCCCCATCCTGTCCTTCCCCCGGCGACCGGGGGAAGGCACGCACTCGTCGACGTCAGCTCAATCGTTCAGCGCTTCGATTTCTTCTTCGCCGGCTTGGCCTTGGCCTTCGGTTTCGAGACAGGCTTGGGCTTGGCGACCGATTTCCTGGCGGGCGCCTTCGATTCAGTCTTCGACTCGGACTTGGGCTCGGGCTTGGTCTCCGTCTTGTCCTTCTTGGAATCGTCGGCCTTGGCCTCCGGCTCCTTCTCCTCGCCCACGAGGTTGCGCTTGTTCTCCTGGTCGGACTTGAAGTCGGTCTCGTACCAGCCGCCGCCGGCGAGCCGGAAAGCCGGCGCGGACACCAGCTTCTTCAGCGTCTGCTTCTTGCAGCTGGGACATTTCTTCAACGGCTCATCGGAGATCTTCTGCAAGGCCTCGACGTAGAACTTGCAGTTGCTGCATTCGTATTCGTAGAAGGGCATGGGGACTTTTGATTTTCGTGTGCTTGAACGGGCGGGGGATATTACTGGGGAAAAGGCGCTAGGGACTAGGCCCTAGGCGCCAGGCCAAATCAAAGAGGACGCGCCTCCGATTCCGACCTGGCGCCCAGTCCCTAGGGCCTAGTACCTGCAAAGTCCAACATCCCCTCTTTCGCAGTCACCTGTACCTTGCTCCCGGGGCCAAACTCCCCACGCAGAATCCTCTGCGCCAGCGGGTTCTCCACCTGCTGCTGGATCGCCCGCTTCAGCGGTCGCGCGCCGTACACCGGATCGAAGCCGGCTTCGCCGAGCAGGTCCATGGCTGCAGTATCGAGATTCAGTTCGATATCGCGATCGGCCAGGCGCTTGCGCAGGTAGCCGAGCTGGATGTCGACGATCGAACGCAGCTGGTCCTTGCCCAGCGGATGGAACACGACGATGTCGTCGACGCGGTTGATGAACTCGGGCCGGAAATGCTGGCCGACGATTTCCATCACCGCGGACTTCATCTTGGCGTAGTTCGCCTCGCCCGCGAGTTCCTGGATCACGTGCGAGCCGAGGTTCGAGGTCATGATGATCACGGTGTTGCGAAAGTCGACGGTGCGGCCCTGGCCGTCGGTCAGGCGACCATCGTCCAGCACCTGCAACAGAACGTTGAACACATCCGGATGCGCTTTCTCGACCTCGTCGAGCAACAGCACGGAATACGGACGGCGGCGCACGGCCTCCGTCAGGTAACCACCCTCTTCGTAACCGACGTAGCCCGGCGGAGCGCCGATCAAACGCGCAACCGAATGCTTTTCCATGAACTCGGACATGTCGATGCGGACCATCGCCTCTTCGGTGTCGAAGAGGAATTCCGCGAGCGCCTTGCACAGCTCGGTCTTGCCGACGCCGGTCGGGCCGAGGAACAGGAACGAACCGTTCGGACGACTGGGATCCGACAACCCGGCGCGCGAACGACGGATCGCATCGGACACGGCCTTGACCGCTTCCGCCTGGCCGACGACGCGCCTGCCGAGCGCTTCTTCCATGCGCAGCAGCTTTTCCTTCTCGCCTTCGAGCATCTTGGAGATCGGAATGCCGGTCCACTTGGACACGACTTCCGCGACCTCCTCGTCCGTCACCTTGTTGCGCAGCAGCTTGTTCTGCTGCGGCTGCTGTTCGGCCGCGGTGGCCTGCGCGAGCCGACGTTCCAGTTCCGGAATCTTGCCGTACTGGAGTTCGGACATGCGGCCGAGATCCTGTGCACGGCGCGCGGTTTCCAGTTCGAGACGCGCGCGCTCGAGTTCTTCCTTGATCTGCGCGGAAGCCTGCACCGACGCCTTCTCTGCCTTCCAGATCTCTTCGAGATCCGAGTATTCCTTCTCCAGCGTCTTGAGCTGATCGTCGAGGATGCCGAGGCGCTTGCGCGAGGCCTCGTCGGTTTCTTTCTTGAGTGCTTCGCGCTCGATCTTCAGCTGGATGATGCGGCGTTCGAGCCGGTCCATCGATTCGGGCTTCGAATCGATCTCCATGCGGATGCGCGAGGCGGCCTCGTCGATCAGATCGATGGCCTTGTCCGGCAGCTGCCGATCGGTGATGTAGCGATTGGAGAGCGTCGCCGCCGCGACGATCGCCGGATCGGTGATGTCGACGCCGTGGTGGACCTCGTAGCGCTCCTTCAGGCCGCGCAGGATGGCGATCGTGTCTTCGACCGACGGCTCGCCGACGAAGACTTTCTGGAAGCGGCGTTCGAGCGCGGCATCCTTCTCGATGTACTTGCGGTACTCGTCGAGCGTGGTCGCGCCGACGCAATGCAGTTCGCCGCGCGCCAGCGCGGGCTTCAGCATGTTGCCTGCATCCATCGCGCCATCGGCCTTGCCGGCGCCGACCATGGTGTGCAACTCGTCGACGAACAGGATGACCTGGCCTTCCTGCTTGGCAAGGTCATTGAGCACGCCCTTGAGGCGCTCCTCGAACTCGCCGCGATACTTCGCGCCCGCAATCAGCGCGCCCATGTCGAGCGCCAGGATGCGCTTGCCGCGCAATCCTTCCGGCACTTCGCCGTTGACGATGCGCTGCGCGAGTCCTTCGACGATGGCGGTCTTGCCGACGCCGGGCTCGCCGATCAGCACGGGATTGTTCTTGGTCCGGCGCTGCAGGACCTGGATGGCGCGGCGAATCTCTTCATCACGCCCGATGACGGGATCGAGCTTGCCCTGCTCGGCGCGTTCGGTCAGATCGACCGTGAATTTCTCCAGCGCCTGCCGATTCTCTTCGGCGTTCGGATCGTCGACTTTCTCGCCGCCGCGCACTTCCTCGATGGCCTTTTCAATCGCGCCCTTCACAGCGCCGCAGTCGCGCAGCAGATTGCCGAGCTGACCCTTGTCTTCGAGCGCCGCGAGCACGAACAGTTCGCTGGAGATGTACTGGTCGCCGCGCTTCTGCGCGAGCTTGTCGGTGATATTCATGACCTTGTTCAGGTCACTGGAGATGTGAACTTCGCCACCGGTGCCTTCGACTTTCGGCAGGCGATCGAGCATCTGCCCGAGATGCGAGCGCAGCAGGTTGACGTTGGTGCCGGCCTTGTCCAGCAGATGCCGCACCGACCCACCCTGCTGATCGAGCAAAGCCGTCATGACGTGAGCGGGCTCGATGTACTGGTGATCGCGCCCGACCGCGAGCGACTGCGCGTCCGCGAGGGCGAGCTGGAATTTGCTGGTCAGTTTGTCCATGCGCATGCGGAAAGATCCAATGAAAGGCGCTAGGGTCTAGGCCCTAGGCGCAGGTAAGAAACGAAAATTTCTGCAGCCGATTCTGGGTGCCAGAACCGCGAATTCAATCCGCATTGAACGACCGAACCACTTTTCTGTTCTTGCTAGGGCCTAGCACCTTCCTAGTGCGCCAGCGAGTGACTCACGTAAATCACCCCCACCCCCAGCACGATGCACACGAACTGCTTCAACCCCGAACCGGGATCGACGCGGCGGTGCAGACCGGGGATGAGGTCGGCGACGGCGATGTAGAGGAAGCTGGAAGCGGCGATAGCCAGCGCATAGGGCAGCGCTTCGCGCGATTCGCCGAGAAAGAAATAGGCGGCAATGCCGCCGACCACCGATGTCACGCTCGTGAGCGTATTGAGCGTGAATGCCTTGAGCCGCGACATGCCTCCATGCAGCAGGATGGCGAGATCGCCGACTTCCTGCGGGATCTCGTGGGTCATCACGGCGATGGCGGTGACGATGCCCAGATGGATATCGGTCATGAACGCCGCGGCGATCAGTACGCCGTCGAGAATGTTGTGGAAGCCATCGCCAATCAGGATCAGCGAGGCTGATGCGGCATCGCGCGCCTTGCCGTGATCATGCCCGTGATGCCCGGGCACATGGCCCTCGCAGACTTCGGCATGGCAATGCCGCCACAGCACCAGCTTCTCCAGCACGAAGAAGATCAGCAGGCCGATCAGCAGTGCCAGCCCGACGTTGTGGATCTGCCCGGTGCCGGCACCCTCGATGGCGTGTGGCAGCAGACCCAGCAGCGCGGCGCCGAGCAATGCCCCCGTGGCGAAGCTCACCAGGTGCGGCAATACACGCACGCGCAGTGAATCGGGGGCGAGCAGGAATGCCGACGCGGCAATGGCACTCAACGCACCACCGAGCGCGGTGAAGAGGACGATCCAGGCGAGAAGGGGCATGGGGGAAGAGGCCGACTGGGTAACTGGTCTGCTGGCGACTGGCCAGAGAAGCGTGTCAGGAAGGGTGTTAGTGGGGTTGTGCGCGAAAGCCTAGCATGCGCGTCAAGATGCTCCGGACCCGCACCGTGGCTTTCAGACCGCTCTGGCCAGCAGACCAGCGACCAGCAGACCCGTTGGCTGGCCTGCTATCGCGCTAGCCACACCAGCGTCGCCATCCTGCCGGTCGTCGGCTGGCGGCGATACGAGAAGAACCGCTCGTGGTCGGCGAATACGTTGAAGCCGCCGCCGTAGATATCGCCAACACCGAGTCGGGTCAGTTCGCGGCGGGCCAGTCCGTAGAGATCAGCCTGCCAGCGGCCGCGGGCATTCCCTGCAAACGCGGCGGCATTGCCGGGATCTCGGGCGATGAACTGTTCGCGGACTTCACCCCCGACTTCGAAGGCGTCCTGTTCGATGGCTGGACCGAGCCAGGCCAGCAGGTTCTGCGGAGCAATCTCCATCGCCTTGATCGTCTGATCGAGCACGCCGCCGACCAGACCGCGCCAGCCGGCATGCGCTGCGCCCACGCGCGTCCCGCTGCGGTCGCAGAACAGGACCGGCAGGCAGTCGGCGGTCATGACGACGCAGACCTGGCCGGCCGTGCGCGCCACCGCGGCGTCGGCCGTGGGCGGCACCTGCTGCGGCTGGGCTTCGACCACATTCACGCCGTGAACCTGGTTGAGCCAGGCGGGTTCGGCAGGAAGCTGCAGCGAATCCCGCAGGCGGCGGCGGTTTTCGGTCACGGCCGCCGCATCGTCGCCGACGTGGGTGGCGAGATTGAAGCTGGCGTAGTCACCCGTGCTCACACCGCCCGTACGCAGCGTGACGGCGGAACGCACGTTGGCAGGCGCGGGCCAATCGGGAGTGACGATCATTACCCCCTCCCCCGCTTGCGGGGGAGGGTTGGGGTGGGGGCCGCCTCAGCCGCGTCCTTCGCCAGCACCTTCAGCAGCGCCTTCATGTCCTTCGGCAACGGCGCCACGACCTCGACCGGCTTGCCCGACACCGGGTGCTCGAATTCCAGCCGGGCCGCGTGCAGGGCCTGCCTGCCGAACCCTCGCAGCGCCTCGATCATTTCCGGGGTCGCCCCCTTCGGCAGCAGCAGGCGACCGCCGTAGGTCTTGTCCCCCACCAGCGGATAGCGGATGTGCGCCATGTGTACGCGGATCTGGTGCGTCCGACCGGTCTCCAGGGTCAATCGGATGTGGGTATGGCCGCGATAGCGATGCACCACCCGGTAATGCGTGACCGACTCGCGCCCGTCCTCGCGGATCGCCTGCTTGAGGCGGTCCACCCGATGACGGCCGATCGGCGCATCGACCGTGCCGCCCGCCGTCATGACGCCGACGCAGATGGCCTCGTATTCGCGCTGGACCTCGTGGGCCTCGATCGCCCGCACCAGCGCCGTATGCGCCTCCAGCGTGCGTGCGATGACCAGCAGGCCGCTGGTGTCCTTGTCGATCCGGTGCACGATGCCGCCGCGCGGCAGGTGCACGAGGTCCGGATCGAAGTGCAGCAGCGCGTTCTGCAGCGTCCCGGCCGAGTTGCCCGCGCCCGGATGCACCACCAGCCCGGCGGGTTTGTTGATCACCAGCACGTGCTTGTCCTTGTGCACGATGTCCAGATCGATCGACTCCGGCGCCACCTCGACGGCCTCGGGCAGGGTCGCGTCGACCTCGATCCGCTCCCCGCCCAGCACCTTGTCCCTGGGCCGCAGCTTCCCCCCGTTGACCAGGATCTGGCCGGACTCGATCCAGTCCTTGATCCGGGTACGGGAGTATTCCGACAGGAGTTCGGCCAGGACCTGGTCCAGCCGTTGCCCCATGTTCTCGTCGGGGATCGTCAGGGAATGGCGGATGGCTTGGTTCATGGGAACTTGGTGGGATAGACGTAGACGAAGAGAAGGCTCGGGTCGCGAGGCTCGGGCCAGAACTGGAGTGGAATCTTCAGGAGTTTCCGGCCCGGGCCCCGGGCCCGCGACCTGAGCCCTCTCCCGCTATACTGCCGCGCCTCGTTGGCCGAACACCGTTGGATCGCTTAAAAATGCTGAGCAATTTTCGCACGCCCCTCATGGTCCTGGCCACGGTTGTCCTGCTCGCCCTCGGCGGCTGCGGCAACAAGAACAAGGACATCATCGGCAGCGCCGACCGACTGTACGACTCGGCGAAGAAGGCATCGGACAACGGCAACTACCGCGATGCCATCGCCTATTACGAGGCACTCGAAGCCCGCTTCCCCTTCAGCAACCAGGCCAAGCAGGGACAGCTCGACCTGATGTACGCGTACTACCGCAACGCCGAGCCCGAATCCGCCATCGACCAGGCCGACCAGTTCATCCGCGAAAACCCTGCTCACCCGCGCGTCGACTACGCGTACTACATCAAGGGTCTGGCGCAGTTCGAACGCAACCCGAACTTCCTGGAACGCTGGTTCAACGCCGACCTCTCGCAGCGCCCGCCGATCGACGCGCGCAAATCCTTCCAGGCATTCCAGACGCTCCTGCAGCGCTTCCCGGACAGCCAGTACGCCGCCGATTCGCGCCAGCGCATGATCTTCCTGCGCAACCGCCTCGCCGCTTACGAGGTCTACGTCGCGGAGTACTACCTCAAGCGCGGCGCCTACGTCGGCGCCATCAATCGCTGCAAGTACACCGTCGAGAACTACGACGGCGCGCCGCAGATGCAGCACGCACTGATGATCATGTCTGAAAGCTACAAGCGGCTCGGCATGACCGACCTCGCGGCACAGACAGACAAGGTGATCCGGGAGAACTTTGTCGGCATATCCCCGGACAGTGTCGGGAAGGTGGGGAAGAAGAGTTGGTGGCAGTTCTGGTGACGGCAGGAGCCGTCACGGCAACTGGCTGCTGGCGACTGGCGACTGGCCAGAATCGATCAGACATCAGCCCCTTTTCGTACGCGATTAATTAGTCCTCGCAGCGCGCGACATGTGCGCGACGACAGCTCTTCCAGGTCGTCGCGATGTACGGGAGCCAGGTATCCGAGCCGCGCAGCGAGCGAAAGCTCGTACTCAAGCTCGCATGCGGAGCTGTACGAAATCGCAAGCATCCGCGCGAAGTCGGCGTCGGACATCCTTGCCGCGCCCTCGACGATATTTGCCCCCACGGACACAGCCGCGCGCCGAATCTGGCTGGTAAGACCAAATCGCTCATCGTCGGGGAATCTACGCGTGACTTCGTAGACCTTAAGCGTCAGCCGGTCGGCAAGAACGAAAACATCCAGCTTTCGATGGTCCCTCATCTGACTTCCTCCCTGAAGTCTTTCTGGCCAGTCGCCAGCAGCCAGTTGCCAGCGGCCTCCGGCTACCGTGTCCGATACCCCGAAGTAATCGGATACCGCCAATCCCTCCCAAACGCCCGATCGCTGATCCTCACCCCCGGCGGTGCCTGCCGCCGCTTGTACTCGTTGCGCTTCACCATATCCAGCACCCGGCCTACCGTGGCGCGATCGAAACCGCGGGCGGTGATTTCGTCGACGGAGAGATCGTCCTCGATGAAGAGTTCGAGGATGGCGTCGAGGATTTCGTAGGGTGGCAGGGAGTCCGAATCTTTCTGGTCGGGGCGCAGTTCGGCAGAAGGCGGGCGATCGATCACGCGCTGCGGGATCACCTTCATGTCCGCTGGAGCGACGCTGTTGCGGTAGTTCGCGAGGCGATAGACCAGCATCTTGCTGCAGTCCTTGATCGGGGCGAAGCCGCCGTTCATGTCGCCGTAGAGCGTGGCATAGCCGACGGCCATTTCGCTCTTGTTGCCGGTGGTGATCAGCATGCGGCCGGTCTTGTTGGAGATCGCCATCAGCAGTACGCCGCGGATGCGCGCCTGGATGTTCTCCTCCGTCGTATCCGGCGGGCGGCCGGCGAACACATCCTTCAACGCGGCGAGTGTCGACTCGAACATGTCTTCGATGGAGATGAGGTCGTAGCGCACACCCAGCATGCGCGCCTGCAACTCGGCGTCCTCGAGGCTCATCTGCGAGGTGTAACGCGAGGGCATCATCACGACATGCACCCGATCGGCGCCGAGTGCGTCCACCGCGATTGCGAGCGTCAGCGCGGAATCCACGCCACCCGACAAGCCGAGGACGACGCCCGGGAAACGATGCTTCTCCACGTAGTCGTGCACGCCGAGCACCAGCGCGCCATAGACACTGGCTTCTTCGCTCGGCAGCGGCTCGATGTGCGCCGTCCGGGGGATTGCCTTGCCGTCCACCAGATCGATATCGACTGCGGTGAGGCTTTCCACGAAAGACGCCACCCGCTGCACGACTTCGCCGGCGGCGTTCATGACGAACGAGCCGCCATCGAACACGAGTTCGTCCTGGCCGCCGAGCAGGTTGACATAGACGACGGGCAATCCCGTGTCGCGTACGCGCTGGCGCACGACGCTCTCGCGGCGCTCCTGGTAACCCAGCGAATACGGCGAGCCGTTGATGACGACGATGAGCTGCGCGCCGGCCTCCTGCGCCGCGACGGCAGGTTTCGGTTCCCAGATGTCTTCGCAGATCAGCAGCCCGACGCGGATGCCGTTGATCTCGACGATCTTCGAGTCCGTGCCGTGCCTGAAGTAGCGCTTCTCGTCGAAGACCTTGTAGTTGGGCAATTCCTGCTTGCGGTAGTTGGCGAGCAGACGGCCGTCGCGCACGAGCGCGGCAGCGTTGTAGATGCCGCCATCGGCATATTCCGGATAACCGACCATCGCAGCGATGCCGCGGGTCTCCTCGCGCACGCGAGCCAGCGCGGTCTCCACCTGGCGTCGCAGCCCGGTGTGGAAGAGCAAGTCCTCGGGCGGATAGCCGGAAAGACTGAGCTCGGGCATCAGCACCAGATCGGCGTGCAGTTCGTCGCGAGCACGGGCAGCGGCGTCGAGCACCTGCTGCGTGTTGCCGCTCACGTCCCCCACGAACAGGTTCAGCTGCGCCAGGGCGATTCGGAGGGTGGGAGTGGGCATCGGGACGTCGGACACTGGAAGGGTGTGCCGATTATTGCGGAATAACCCGGCGGTGTCTGGACTTGGGTTGGAGAGGCCCGGGAGACCCCCACCCTGCCCTCGCTCGCAAGCGGAGGAGGGGAAACCAAAACTCCGCTTTCTGGTCCCCTCCCCCTCCGCAGCGGGGGAGGGTTAGGGAGGGGGCCGCTCTTCGCGCCGCTTACTTCTTCTTCGCCGCCTTGGCCTTCTTCTTCGCAGCCTTTGCCGGCGCCTTCTTGACCGGCTTCTTCGGCGCTGCCTTCTTCTTCACGGCAGGCCTCTTCGCAGCAGATTTCTTCGCAACAGGCTTGCTGGCAGCCTTCTTCGCCGCCGGCGCCGCCTTGGCCTTCGCGACGGCCTTCTTCTTCCCGCCCTTCTTCATCTGCTCGACGATGGCCTTGCCCAGATCGGCCGGGCTCTTCACGGTGCGCACGCCGGCGCGTTCGAGCGCGGCGAACTTGTCCGCCGCTGTGCCCTTGCCGCCCGAGACGATGGCACCTGCATGGCCCATGCGCTTGCCGGCAGGCGCAGTCACGCCGGCGATGTAGGCGACGACGGGCTTGGTGACGTTTTCGCGGATGAAGTCGGCCGCGGCTTCTTCATCGGCGCCACCAATCTCGCCGACCATGATGATGCCTTCGGTCTTGGGATCGGCTTCGAACTTCGCCAGCACGTCGATGAAGTTCATGCCGCGCACCGGGTCGCCGCCGATGCCGACGCAGGTGCTCTGCCCGAGGCCCGCATTGGTGGTCTGGAACACGGCTTCGTACGTGAGCGTGCCCGAGCGCGAGACGATGCCGATCTTGCCCGGCTTGTGGATGAAGCCCGGCATGATGCCGATCTTGCATTCGCCCGGCGTGATGACGCCGGGGCAGTTCGGGCCGACCAGCAGGCTGCCGTAGCTGGCAAGCGAGGCCTTGACCTTCACCATGTCGTTCACCGGGATGCCTTCGGTGATGCAGACGATGAGTTCGATGCCGGCGTCGGCCGCTTCGATGATCGCGTCGGCGGCATACGGCGCCGGCACGTAGATCATGCTGACGGTCGCGCCCGTCTTCTGCACCGCATCGCGCACGGTGTTGAACACCGGCAGGTTCAGGTGCTTCTCGCCGCCGCGGCCGGGCGTGACGCCGCCGACCACCTTGGTGCCGTAGGCGATGCACTGTTCCGAATGGAAAGTGCCCTGTTTGCCGGTGAAACCCTGGCAGATGACGCGGGTGTTCTTGTCGATCAGGATGGACAT
>CAYWHG010000108.1:0-2961 GCA_964457865.1 uncultured Steroidobacter sp. | reverse complement strand
TGCCGGTGAAACCCTGGCAGATGACGCGGGTGTTCTTGTCGATCAGGATGGACATGGGAATTGGGCTCTGGGTGCTGGGCTCTGGACTATCGGCCAGAAACGAGACTCCCTCTTCCCTTGTGGGAGAGGGCCGGGGTGAGGGGAAGCAGCGCAGCTGCGCTCATTACTTCTTCACTTCTTCGCCGCTGCGACGACTTTCTTCGCCGCATCGGTGAGGTCGGACGCCGCCGTGATCGCGAGGCCGCTGTCGGCCAGGATCTTGCGGCCCAGTTCGGCATTCGTACCTTCGATACGAACCACTACCGGCACTTTGACGCCGACATCCTTCACGGCGTGGATGATGCCCTCGGCGATCATGTCGCAGCGGACGATGCCGCCGAAGATGTTCACGAGGATCGCCCGCACGTTCTGGTTCGAGAGGATCAGCTTGAACGCCACTGTCACGCGTTCGCGAGTCGCACCGCCGCCGACGTCGAGGAAGTTCGCCGGCGATCCGCCGTGCAACTGGATGAGATCCATCGTCGCCATCGCGAGGCCGGCGCCATTCACCATGCAGGCAATGTCGCCGTCCAGCGAAACGTAGTTGAGTTCGTGCTGGGCAGCAGCGCGCTCCATCTCGTCCTCCTGGCTGTCATCGCGCCAGGCAGCGAGGTCCTTGTGACGGAACAGCGCGTTGTCTTCGATGTTGATCTTGGCGTCGAGCGCGATGAGCTTGCCCTCGCCGGTCACGATCAGGGGATTCACCTCGAGCAGCGCGCAGTCCTTTTCCAGGTACAGCTTGTAGAGCGCCTGCGCGATGTGGATGAACTCGTCGATCTGCTTGCCTTCGAGCCCGAGGCCGAAGGCGAGCACACGGCACTGCGAGGGCTGCAGCCCCGTCGCCGGATGGATGTTGACGCGAATGATCTTCTCAGGCGTGTGAGCCGCGACTTCCTCGATGTCCATGCCGCCGGCAGCGGATGCGATGAAGGCGATATGACCCTTGTCGCGATTCAGGACGAGGCTCAGATACAGCTCACGCGCGATCTTCGAGCCTTCCTCCACGAAAACCTGATGGATCGGCAGACCTTCCGGTCCAGTCTGGTGCGTGACCAGCCGCTTGCCGAACATCCCCTCGGCCGCCTCGGCCGCCGCTTCCGGCGAATCGACCAGCTTCACGCCACCGGCCTTGCCGCGACCGCCAGCATGGACCTGCGCCTTCACGACCCACTTGGCCCCTCCGAGCTTGCGGGCCGCATCGGCCGCCTCCGCTCCGGTGGACGCGACCAGTCCGTTCGGGACCGGAATTCCATAGCGCGCGAACAGCTGCTTCGACTGGTACTCGTGCAAATTCATCGGGGAGGAATCTCGTGGGGCCTGCGGGAAGGCCGCGTATTCTGGAGGAATTCGCCAGTGATGCAAAGGACGTCGTGACCGCTGTCGCAAACGGCGAAGACACGCAACGGGCCACGCGAAAGGCCTGTGCTAACTTGCGGCAATGAAGCTTTCCGACCAGCTCGCCCTGAGTTCCGCCGCGGATCTGGCGTGGCGCGTTCTCACCCTGGTCAATGTTTTTCGGCTGCTGGTGCCACTGCTGCTGGCGATCCTGTTCCTGACGCTCTCGCCGAGCCCGGTGGGACAGGTTCGACCGGCGATTTTCATTGGCGCGGCCATCGCGTACTTCCTGTTCGCCATCGGGTCGATTCCGGCCATCCGGCATCGACTTCCGGCGATCGAGATCCAGACGCTGATCGGCGCCTGTGTCGACATCATCGCAATCGCCCTGCTCACGTATTCGAGCGGCGGCATGGCCAGCGGCCTGGGCGCCGTACTGGTGCTGCCCATCGCGGCCGCCAGCTTCATCATCGGGCAGCGCATGGCGCTGCTGTTCGCCGCGCTGGCCGCACTCGCCCTGCTGCTGCAACAAGGCATGCTGATACTCACGGCGCGCGCGGATGCCGGCGACTTCACGGCGGCCGGCATCGTCGGCGCCATCATCTTCATCATGACGTTCAGCATCGGCCCGATGAGCCGCAGTCTGCGCGAGAGCGAAGAACGCGTGCGGCAGCGCGAAGTCGATGCCGCCAACCTCGCAGAGCTGAACCAGTTCATCGTCCAGCACCTGCGCGAAAGCATCCTGGTCGTCGACGAGAACGACAGCATCCGTCTCATCAACGAGTCGGCATCGCAACTGCTGAAACGCGGCGCCGTCAGTCGCGGCACACCGCTCGGCGAAGTGTCCCCGCGCCTGCTCTACCTGCTCGGCACCTGGCGTGCGCACACCTACGACTGGCAGATGAGTTCGCTGTCGATCATCGCCGCCGACGGCGGCAGCATCGTTCAGCCGCATTTCGTATCGCTCGATCGCGAAGGCAAGGGCCCGACCCTGATCTTCCTCGAAGACATGACCCTGATCGCCGAGCGCGTCCAGCAATCCAAGCTCGCCGCGCTCGGCCGCCTCAGCGCGAGCATTGCCCACGAAATCCGCAATCCCGTCGGCGCCATGAGTCATGCGGCACAGTTGCTCGCGGAGGCACCGTCGCTCACGCCGCAGGAAAAACGGCTTACCAACATCATCACCAACAACGGCGAACGGGTCAGCACCATCATCGACAACGTGCTGCAACTCTCGCGCCGGGATACCACCCGCCAGGAGCGCATCGAACTGAATGCCTGGCTGCGGGAATTTCTCGCGGAGTTCAGGCAGACGGCACAGATCGACGAACAGACACTGAAGTTCGATCCGATCGTCGGCGATATCGACGTGCGGATCGATCCCACGCATCTGCATCAATTGATGTGGAATCTGTGCGAGAACGCGCTCAAGTACGGACGCACGAACGATTCATGCACGGTCGAGATCGTCACCGGACGCGTCGCCATCTCCGAACGCCCGTTCCTGGAAGTGATGGATCGCGGTTCAGGAATCCCGGCAGTGGACGCCGAACGTATCTTCGAACCCTTTTTCACCGCCGGCCGCGG
>CAYWHG010000107.1:0-16325 GCA_964457865.1 uncultured Steroidobacter sp. | reverse complement strand
CGCGGACATCGCGTCGGCGCAGGATCAGCGTGGCGATGGCGCAGAGAAAATACAGCGCCAGTGCGGCGAGATTGGCAAAGATGGCAAGCCACTCGAACGTTCCGGACAGCGCGATCACTGTGACCATCACGCCATAAATCGCGATGGCGGTGTTCGGTGTTCTGAACACCGGATGCACGCGGGTGAAGACCTTGGGCAGGAAGCCATCGCGACTCATCGCGAACAGGCCGCGCGGCTCGGACAGAACGTTGGCAGTGAGATAGCCGAACATCGATACGACCGCAGCGGCAATCATGACGCTGCGTGCCACCGGGCCGAGCGCCACGCCCGCGGCTTCGGCGAGCGGCGTACGTCCCGTGTTCGCCAGGTCGAGCCCCATGATGCCGAGCGCGACGTACTGGATGGCGATGTAGAGAATCGTGGCCGCACCGAGTGCCAGCAGGATGGCGCGCGGCACGGTCGAGGACGAATTGCGAACCTCGCCGCTTGGAATCGTCGCGCCTTCGATACCGGAGAACGCGAAGATCATGATGCCGGCGGCACCAAGCACGGTGCTCATGTCGGGCGTCTGCGTCCATGTCAGATTCGATGGCTCGACAAAGAAGGCGCCGATGATGACGAACAGCAGCAACGGCAGCAGCTTCAGCACCGTGATGCCTTCGAGCACGCGGGCACCCGTACGGATGCCGCGCATGTTGATCGATACGAGCGTGGCGACGACCGCAATGATCAGCGCCTTCGACACCCAGGCCGGCGGATTGGCGTTCAACAGGGACAGCAGCGAGCGGACGAATCCCGAGAAGATCGCGGACGCCGCGAACATGCCGGTCGTGAACACCAGGCAGCCGGCGATGAAACCGAACAGCGGCCCCATGGCGGTCTCGACATAGGCGTAGGAACCGCCGGTGGCAGAGACGCGGCTGCCCGCCTCTGCGTAGCACAGCACGACCAATCCGATGACGACCGCACAGGCCAGGTAGGCCAGCGGCGCGGCCGTGCCGAGCGTCAGGACGGCCGTGGCAGGCAGCAGGAAGATGCCGCTGCCGACGGTGTAGTTGAAAATGTTGGCAGCGAACTGGCGTACCCCGAGTTCGCGCGACAGCAGTGCATCAGGATCGGCAGCGGCACGATTCTCGGACGTCATGGGTCGCGGCAATCTCTTGTTATCGTGAATGTGTGCCGGACGTTAGCACGGCGCATTCACGGCGCGAACTTCAGACGGGATCCGACGGCCTGGTGCTGAGAGCCAGCGCGGCCAGCTCTTCTTCAGTGACTTGATTGTTACGAAGGACGTCACGCGCGCGCTCGATCTGCGATGCCGGCACCTCGACCCGGAAAGCAATTCCCAGGCCGGGAACCGGCGTATTCGAACGCAGACGGACGGGAATGGATTCTGATTCCAGCAGCCCGACAAGGATCCGGGCTGCTGCTTCATCTGCAGGCTCTGCCACCGATTGCCAGGCCTGCTCGTTCATGGGATCAGCGATTCGGGAAGTCGATGGCGATCTTGTCGGCGCTCAGCGCGGCTTCGTGCACGGCTTCCGACAGCGTCGGATGCGCGTGGATCGTGCGCTGCAGGTCCTCGGTGCTCGCCGAGTATTCCATCGCCAGCACGGCTTCGGCGATCAGTTCGCCGGCCATCGGGCCGATGATGTGGATGCCGAGGATCTCATCGTCGTCGGTCGCCGCAACGACCTTGACGAAGCCCGCGATCGATTCCATCGCACGCGCCCGGCCGGCGGCAGCGAACGGGAACGAGCCGATCTTGTAGGCGCGACCGCTCTTTTTCACTTCTTCTTCCGTCTGGCCGACCCAGGCGATTTCCGGCGCGGTGTAGATCACCGACGGGATCACCTTGTAGTTCACTTCGCCGTACTTGCCGGCGATCAGGTCGGCGACGACGACGCCCTCTTCCTTGCCCTTGTGCGCCAGCATCGGACCGCGCACCAGATCGCCCACGGCCCAGACATTCGGGGCATTGGTGCGGCACTCATGATCGACCTTCACGAAGCCGCATTCGTCGACTTCGACGCCCGTGCCTTCGCCGAGCAGATCCTTCGTATAAGGACGACGACCAATCGCGACGATGACCTTGTCGACTTCGAGCGTCTGTTCGCCCTTGGCGTCGGTGTACTTGAGCGTCACGCCGTTCTTGCCCTTGTCCGCGCCGCTGACCTTGGCGCCGAGGCGAACGTCCAGCCCCTGCTTCTTGAACTGCTTGAGCGCTTCCTTCGCGACGGCGCCGTCGGCCATCGGCAGGAAGGTATCGAGCGCTTCGAGCACCGTGACTTCTGCGCCGAGACGCTTCCACACGCTGCCGAGTTCCAGGCCGATCACGCCGGCACCGATGACGCCGAGGCGCCTCGGCACCGCGGTGAGTTCGAGCGCACCCCACGAATCGATGATCTGTTCGCCGTCGAACGGCAGGCTCTTCAGCTCGGTCGGAATCGAACCGGCGGCCAGCACGATGTGCTTCGCGGTCAGTTCTTCCTTCTTGCCGTCCTTGCCCGTGAATTCGACGCGATTGCCGGAGAGCAGCTTGCCGTGTCCCTGCAGCGGCGTGACGCCGGCCGCCTTGAACAGCGAGCTGATGCCGGCGGTCGACTGCTTGACGATGGTGGCGCGACGCTTCTGCATGGTCGCGACGTCGAACTCGACATTGCCGACCTTGATGCCGTGCACAGCGAATTCATGCTGCGCACGGTGATACAGCTCGGAGGATTCCAGCAGCGCCTTCGACGGAATGCAGCCCGCATTCAGACAGGTGCCGCCGAACGCATAGCTGCCGTCCTTGTTCTGCCATTCGTCGATGCAGGCGACCTTGAGCTTGTTCTGCGCCGCGCGGATCGCGGCCGGGTAGCCGGCGGGACCGCCGCCGATGACGATGACATCGTACTGGGACATGAAATGACTCCGAAGGCCAGGCGCTAGGGCCTAGGCACTAGCTCGAAAAACAAGAAGACGATCGTCACTCTTGACGATCGCCCCGATAGAAAAATCTCTGCACGCAGTCGGCTCTGGCTAGCACCTGGTACCTTGGCCCTAGCACCTTCTTCTCACAGCTGCAGCAGCAGTCGTGTCGGGTCTTCCAGCGCTTCCTTGATCGCGACCAGGAACTGCACCGACTCCTTGCCGTCGACGATGCGGTGATCGTAGGTCAGCGCCAGGTACATCATCGGGCGGATCTTGATCTCGCCGTTGACGACCATCGGACGCTCCTGGATCTTGTGCATGCCGAGGATGGCGACCTGCGGCGGATTCAGGATCGGCGTCGACATGAGCGAGCCGAACACGCCGCCATTGGTGATCGTGAACGTCCCGCCGGTCAGCTCGTCGAGCGTGATCGAACCCTCACGCGCCTTGACGGCGTAGCCGCCCACGGCCTTTTCGATGTCGGCATAGTTCAGCGATTCGGCATTGCGGATCACCGGCACCATGAGGCCGCGCTCGGTCGATACCGCGACACCGATGTCGTAGTACTCGTGATAGATGATGTCGTTGCCGTCGATGGAGGCATTCACTGCCGGAAAGCGGCGCAGCCCTTCGATCGCGGCCTTGATGAAGAACGACGTGAAGCCGAGCTTCACGCCATGGGTCTTCTCGAACTTGTCCTTGTAACGCGCGCGCAGCGCGCTCACTTCGGTGAGGTCGACCTCGTTGAAGGTCGTCAGCATCGCCGCCGTCGACTGCGCCTGCAGCAGACGTTCGGCAATGCGCGCACGCAGGCGGGTCATCGGCACACGCTGTTCGCCGCGGGCGCCGCTGGCGGCAGGCAGCTGTACGCCGGCCTTCGCAGGTGCCGCAGCCGGGGCGGCCTTGCCCTTCTCCAGGTGCTGCATCACATCGCCCTTGCTGACGCGACCGTCGCGGCCGCTGCCGGCGATCTGCGATGCATCGAGCTTGTTTTCTTCGACCAGGCGCTTGGCCGATGGCGCGAGCTTGCCGCCGGTGGCAGCGGCGGCCTTCGGCGCTGCGGCTTCGGCTTTCGCTTCAGCAGGCGCAGCCTTCACGGCCACGGTAGCTCCATCGGATGCTTCGAGGATCGCCAGCACCTGGCCTGCCGTGACCGTCGTGCCGTTCTCGATCCGGATCTCTTTCAGGATGCCCGCCGACGGCGCCGGCACTTCCAGCACTACCTTGTCGGTTTCGAGATCCACCAGGTTCTCGTCACGGTTGACCGTGTCGCCCGGCTTCTTGTGCCAGGACACGAGCGTGGCGTCGGTAACCGACTCCGGCAGTTGCGGGACTTTGACTTCGATACTCATTGAACTAGTTCTTCCTGTTGGCGGCAGCCTTCAGACGCGTGGTTTGCCGCAATGATTCTTCGGTACTGGTCGAACGCAGCGCTGCGTCCACGAGGCTCTGCTGCTGCTCGACGTGTATCTTGAAGATACCGGTCGCCGGCGCCGCTGCCGGTGCCCGACCCGCGTACAGCAACTGGTGATCGGTCGAGAGCGGCTCCTGCAGGCGATGCCGGACCTGATACCAGGCGCCCTGGTTCTGCGGCTCCTCCTGACACCAGACGATCTCGCGTGCTCCGGGGTACTTGCGCAGGATGGCTGCGTACTCCTCGGCGGGGAACGGATAGAGCTGCTCGATACGCACCAGCGCGACGTTGTGCACGGCGTCGGAACGGCGCGAGTCGAGCAGATCGAAATACACCTTGCCCGAGCAGAACACGACGCGCGTGACCTTCGACGGCTGGATGTCGTCGGCCTCGTCGATGACGTTGCGGAAGCTGCCGTGGGTGAGGTCTTCGAGCGACGATACCGACAGCTTGTGGCGCAGCAGGCTCTTCGGCGTCATGACGATGAGCGGCTTGCGGAACGGCTGCACCATCTGCCGGCGCAGCATGTGGAACATCTGCGCGGGCGTCGACGGTACGACGACCTGCATGTTCTGTTCGGCGCACAGCTGCAGGAAACGTTCGAGGCGCGCCGACGAATGTTCAGGCCCCTGGCCTTCGTAACCATGCGGCAGGAACAGGGTGAGGCCGCACAGTCGACCCCACTTCGCTTCGCCGGAACTGATGAACTGGTCGATGATGACCTGCGCACCGTTGCCGAAGTCGCCGAACTGACCTTCCCAGATCGTCAGGCAGTTGGGTTCGGTCGTCGAGTAGCCGTATTCGAAGCCCATCACGGCTTCTTCCGACAGCAGCGAGTCGATCACCGCGAATCTCGGCTGTCCGGGCGCGAGATGCTGCAGCGGAACAAAGGCCTCGCCCTTCGACTGGTCGTGCCACACGGCATGACGATGGAAGAACGTGCCGCGACCGCTGTCCTGGCCGGAAATGCGGATTTCGTAACCTTCGGTCAGCAGGGTCGCGTACGCCATGTTTTCGGCGTAGCCCCAGTCGAGCGGCAACTGGCCGGCGGTCATCTTCTCGCGGTTCTGCACGATGTTCGCGACCTGGCGATGCAGCGTGAAGTTGGTCGGGAACGTCGTCAGCTTCTCGCCCAGCTGGCGCAGCTTTTCGATGCGCACGCCGGTCGGCACGGCTTCGCTCCAGTCGGCGCGCTGGTATTTGGTCCAGTCGACGGTGTGCTTGTTGCCGATCATGCCCAGCGCCTGCTGAACCGTGGACTTGCCCTCGTCGAGCGTGCGGCGATAGTCCTCGACCATGGCGTCGGCCTCGCCCATGGCGATGACCTTGTCGGCCGTCAGCCGTTCGGCATAGAGCTGGCGCGTCGTCGCCTGCTGGCGGATCTGCTGATACATCACCGGCTGCGTTGCGGCCGGCTCGTCGGCTTCGTTGTGACCGCGACGGCGATAGCAGACCAGATCGATCACGACGTCCTTGTGGAACATCATGCGGTAGTCGAGCGCCAGACGCGTGACGAACAGCACGGCCTCGGGATCGTCGCCATTCACGTGGAAAATCGGCGCTTCGATGATCTTCGCCACGTCCGAGCAGTACAGCGTCGAACGCGCATCGCGCGGATCGGAAATCGTGAAGCCGACCTGGTTGTTGATGATCACGTGGACGGTGCCGCCCGTGTAATAGCCGCGCGCCTGCGAGAACTGCAGCGTCTCCATGACCACGCCCTGGCCGGCGAACGCGGCATCGCCATGAATCAGGATCGGGACGACCTTGTCGCCCTCGACGTCATCGCGGCGCTCCTGGCGCGAACGCACCGAACCTTCGACCACCGGGTTGACCACTTCGAGATGCGACGGATTGAAGGCCAGCGCGACGTGGACGTTGCCCGCCGGCGTGCGGATGTCGGTCGAGAAACCCTTGTGATACTTGACGTCGCCCGAGCCCTGCATGTGGTTGGTGTCGTAGACACCCTCGAACTCGGAGAACATCACCTGCGGCGACTTGCCCACGACGTTGACGAGGACGTTGAGACGGCCGCGGTGCGCCATGCCGATGATGATTTCTTCGACGCCCTGCTGACCGCCCTGCTGGATCAGATCGTCGAGCAGCGGAATCAGCGTCTCGCCGCCTTCCAGCGAGAAACGCTTCTGCGCCGGGTACTTCGTCGCGAAATACAGTTCGAGACCTTCGGCGGCGGTGAGCTGGCGCAGGAACGTCTTGCGTTCCTCGGCGGTGAAGCGGTTCTTGATGCGACCGGCCTGAAAGCGGTCCTGCAGCCACAGCCGTTCGGCGGAGTTCGACACATGGGCGAACTCGGCGCCGATCGGGCCGCAATAGATATGACGCAGCTGGGCAACGATGTCGCGCAGCTTCATGCGCTTCGCAATCGCCTCGGTACGGCTGTTCGTATAGAACTCGGTATCGAGATCGGCGTCCGTCAGACCAAAGTGGCCGAGTTCGAGGACTTCCGGAACCGGCCGACGCATCAGGCCCAGCGGGTCGATGTCTGCCAGCAGATGGCCGCGATTGGCATAGACCTGAACGAGTCGGGCAACGGCAGCCTGCTTCACGCCTGCATCAGGCGTGACCGACGATGCCGTCGCGGCAGCCGGCGCAGACCGCTGCTCCCGGGCGCGCCTTGCCAGCGCATCGCGGATCGGACCATGCGCGGTGTCGCCAGTGGCCGCCAGACCACCGAAGTAGTCGCGCCACTTCGCGCTTACCGAGGCAGGATCTGCCAGATAGTCTTCGTAGAGGGATTCGATGTAGGGGGCATTTTCCGCCCCCAGAAGGGTGTTTCGGGACGAAGGGTCGAGCTTCGCTCGCCCAGAGTCGCTCTTAGAGTCGCTCATTGCGCTCGCAAATTCCTGTTTCTACAAGGAGAATTCAAGGCGGGACGGGGAGGATCAGGCAATCAAGAGGCCGCGTAGTGTAGCTGAACCGTGCTGCACATGAGAATCATGGGACCCCACAATATGGTGAACAGATCACATCGCAGCGATTGAATCGGCCAATGACTGGATTCAATTGGCGACAAAGAAAAACGGCGCACATCGAAACCGATGCGCGCCGCCTTGAGAAAGCAATGAATGCGAGGGGGATCAGCGGGCCTGGCCGAGCCCCTCCTCGATCCGGCGCACGATGTCGATGAGCCGCGGACGCACTTCCGACATCAGGTACTCCTCCGACACCTTGAATGCCGGCGCGCCGCAATTGATCGCCATCGGCGGCAGACCATTGCCCGGACGGAAACCGCAGGCGATGCCATTCACATCGGGCTGCCAGTCGCCGAACGAGCCGCAGACACCGGATTCGCCGTACATGGACAGCGCCCGGTCGATGCCCTGCCGGATGTTCGGCCAGGCCAGGTGGTCGAGTTCGCGGATCTGCTCCATCAGGTCGGCACGTTCCGTGTCCGAGCACACGGAGAGATAGGCGCGACCGATCGCTGAAGTGGCCAGCGGCAACCGCATGCCGACTTCGCCGTTGAGCGACAGCACCGCATTGCCCTTGCAGACTTCGACATACACCATGCTCAGGCGCTGACGCGCACCGAGCGACACCGTCGTACCGGTGAGATCGGCGAGTTCCTGCATCAGCGGCCGTGCCAGGTCGCGCACTTCGAAACGACCCAGCACCGCGCTGCCGAGCGCGAGCGTCGCCGTGCCCAGACGATACTTGCCCGACTCCTTCACGTAGTGCAGGTAGCCGAGCTTGGTCAGCGTGTAAGTGAGACGGGACACCGTCGACTTCGGCAGTCGGCAGCGCTCCGAAATGTCCTGGTTGCCCAGCAACCGGCTGCCGCTGCGAAAACAGGACAGCACATCGAGCCCGCGCGACAGCGCCGTGACGAAATGTCGATCCTGCTTGCCCACGTGGGGGCGCGGCGGCGCAACCTGTCCGCCAGTCTGTGCCAGCTTTGTCATATCCGATGCTCGTGTGGCCATGGTGTTCTGCCTTGATTCGATATCGTTGATTCGATCCGTTCGCGCCGGGCTCAGGCCCGCGCCAGCTCTGCTTCCTGCAGCACGCGCCACTGCACCTTGCCGGTGGCCGACTTCGGCAAGGCTTCCACGAACTCGACGATGCGCGGATGCTTGTAAGTCGCCATGTTCTGGCGCGTCCACTCGATGATGTCGTTCTCGCTCACCGCGCCGCGGTGGGTCGCGCGCAGCACGACCACGGCCTTCACGGTCTCGCCGCGATGTGCGTCCTTCGCGGCAATGACGCAGGCTTCCTGGATCGCCGGATGCTGGTACATCTGTGCTTCGATTTCCGCCGGCCAGACCTTGAAGCCCGAGGCATTGATCATGCGTTTCAAGCGATCGACCAGGAAAAAGTAGCCCTCGTCGTCGACGTAACCGAGATCGCCCGTACGGAAAAATTTCCTGCCGTCGATTTCGATGAAGGCGTCGCGAGTGGCCTGTTCGTTGCGCCAGTACCCCTGGAAGATCTGCGGACCGTCGGTGACGATCTCGCCGACCTTGTTCGGCGGCAGTTCCTGCAGCGTCTCCGGGTCGACGATGCGCGAATCGGTGTTGAAGATCGGCACGCCCAGGCACTGCCGCTTGGCGCGGTCGGGCGGATTGATGTGCGTCGGCGCGATGGTCTCGGTGAGTCCATAGCCTTCGACGTACGGCGAACCGATCAGCTGCTGCAGACGCTCGCCGACCGCGGCCGGCATCGCCGCGCCGCCGCCCGACACCTGGATCAGCGACGACAGGTCGTATTCATCCAGGCGCGGATTCGCGAGGAAATCGATCACCATCGTGGAAATGGCCGTCCACGACATCGGCTTGTAACGCTGGATCAGCTCCGCCGCCGTTTCGCGATCCCAGCGGCTCATCAGGATGATGGTGCTGCCCTGGAACAGCGGCCCGTTCATGCCGCCCTGCATGCTCGTCACATGGAAGAACGGCAGCACCACGAGTTGCGTGCTGTCCTGCGTCGCGCCGAACCAGATCCGGTTCACGACCAGCGTGTGCATCACATTCGCGTGCGACAGCATGCAGCCCTTCGGCCGGCCGGTGGTGCCGGAGCTGTACGGGATGACACACAGATCGTCTGGACCGGCGGTGAGCGGACCGGGCTGCAGCTTCTGCGCCAGTGCGTCCGACCAGAGCGTGACGCCGCTGTCCTGGATCTTCTCGCGCGGCGCCGCGACCGCCTCGGGCAGGCGCAGGTCCGTCGGCTTCGTCACATAGTCCGAGTACGCCGCGACGACTGCATGATCCAGCAAGGTGCCGAGCAGCGGCTTCACCTGGGAATAGATTTCCTGCGCGACCAGTGCCGTGCGGGCACCGCTGTCATGCAGGTAGTGTTCGAGTTCCGCGGTCACGCTCATCGGGCTGACCGGTACGACGACCGCGTTGGCGCGGACGATGGCGTAGTACGACAGGATGAACTGCGGGCTGTTCTGCATGACCAGCAGCACCCGGTCGCCCTTCTTCACCCCGCACTTGTGTTCGAGGAACCCTGCCAGTCGTTCGGCCTGGTCGCGGAACTCGCTGTAGGTCAGCTCGGTCCCGTAAAAATTCACGAACGGCTTGTTCGGAAAGCGCGTGGCGGAGACTTCTGCGTTGTAGAAGACGTTCGTTGCCGGCACAGTGATGCTGCGAGGCAAGTGCCGCGGCCAAAATTCGAAATGCTTACGGGACATTCTCCCTCGACCCCCGGATTCATCTGAAAAAACGGCAAATTTTGTAGTCCGTCCAGCGTTTTAGAACATTCGGCATGGGTTCCACGCTGCGGTCTTGAATTCCGCGCGGGACGCTATCACACCTTGCTCCGCTCAACCAAGCGCTTCGCGTGTCAACGAACGACAAAATCAATGTTATGTAATAGGCAGCCCGTCAAATGGCTGCGCCCTGTGATGCCGAAGCGAATTTTCGAATGTCTGTCCGGTTGCGGCGCATCGCTGGCGTCCCTATCATGCCGGCCCGCTAGGGAAATTTATATTCTGCATAGCGAACTAATTTACGAACTACCGAGCCAGCCATGGATCTGAATTTCACAGCCGATGAACTCGCCTTCCGTGACGAAGTGCGATCGTTTCTGCGCGACGAGCTACCCCAGGACATTGCCACCCGCATTCACAGCGGCCTGCCGATCCGCGCTGCGGACTACACGCGCTGGCAGAAGATCCTGCACAAGAAGGGCTGGGGCGCACCGAGCTGGCCGAAGCAGTTCGGCGGCACGGGGTGGGGTCCGGTTCAGCTCCACATCTACGACGAGGAAGCGGCCGCGGCCGGCGCGCCGCGCACGATTCCGTTCGGTCTCAAGATGGTCGCACCGGTCATCATGGCCTTCGGCAATCCGACGCAGCAGCAGCGCTTCCTGCCGCGCATCGTGAACGGCGAAGACTGGTGGTGTCAGGGTTATTCGGAACCCGGCGCCGGCTCCGATCTCGCGTCTTTGAACACGCGTGCCGAGCGCCAAGGCGATCACTACATCGTGAACGGCCAGAAGACCTGGAACACGCTCGGCCAGCACGCGGACTGGATCTTCTGCCTGGTCCGCACCGATCCGAATGCGCCGAAGAAGCAGCAGGGCATCTCCTTCCTGCTGATCGACATGAAGACACCGGGCATCACCGTGCGTCCCATCATCACGATGGACGGCGCGCACGAAGTGAACGAAGTCTGGTTCGAAAACGTCAAGGTGCCGGTCGAGAATCGCATCGGCGAAGAGAACAAGGGCTGGACCTACGCCAAATTCCTGCTCGGCCACGAACGCACGAACATCGCCGGCGTCGGCGCCTCGAAGCGCGAACTCGGCCGCCTCAAGGACATCGCCGGGAAGGAAACCAAGAACGGCAAGCCGCTGATCGAAGATCCGCTGTTCGCCTCGCGCGTCGCGCAGGTCGAGGTCGATCTGATGGCACTGGAGATCACGAATCTGCGCGCACTCTCGGCGGAAGCCGAAAAGCGCGCGCCCGGCCCCGAGGCGTCGGTGCTGAAGATCAAGGGCACCGAGATCCAGCAGACGCTCACCGAGCTGATGATGTACGCGGTCGGGCCCTATGCCCTGCCCTACCATCGCGAATCCAGCGAGGAAGGCGATCTCAAGTCGGTCGCCGGGCCGGCCTACGCCGCACCGCTCGCCGCGAGCTACTGCAACATGCGCAAGACGTCGATCTACGGCGGCTCCAACGAGATTCAGCGCAACATCATTTCCCAGATGATCCTCGGCCTGTAGGCCCGGACATCCGACGCAAGAGAACATCATGGATTTCAATTTCAGCGAAGAACAGCAACTGCTCGCCGACACCGTGCGACGTTTCGTCCGTGAAGACTATTCCTTCGAGGCTCGTCGCGAGATCCTCAAGTCGAAGGAAGGCTGGAGCCGCGATGTCTGGAACGAACTGGCGGGACTCGGCCTCACCGCACTCAATGTTCCCGAAGAGCACGGCGGCCTGAACGCCGGACCAGTCGACACCATGCTGGTCATGAACGCGCTCGGCGAAGGGCTCCTGCTCGAACCCTATCTGGCCGCCGCTGTGTTCACCCCGGCGCTGCTCAGCCGACTGGGTGACGAGAAGGCTGCTGCCGACCTGTTCCCCGGCATCGCCTCCGGCGAACGCATCGTCATCGTCGCGCACCAGGAACCGCAGACGCGCGGCGAAATCAGCCACCTCGCCACGCGCGCCGAGAAGAGCGGTGACGGCTACGTCATTGACGGCCACAAGGCTGTCATTGCCCACGGTGGCGCCGCCGACGAACTGCTCGTCACGGCCCGCACCAGCGGCAAGCCGGGCGACGCCGATGGCATGTCGGTGTTCCGTGTCGATCCGAAGTCGGCCGGCGTCACGGTGAAGAGCTATCGCACGATCGACGGCCAGACCGCCGCGGACATCGAACTCAAGGGTGTGAAGGTTCCTGCGGGCAGCCTGATCGGCGCCGCCGGCAAGGCCTTTGCCGCAATCGAAGGCGCCTACGAAGTCACGATCAGCGCCCTGTGCGCCGAAGCCGTCGGCATCATGAAGGCCGTGAACGCCGCGACGCTCGAGTACACGAAATCGCGCAAGCAGTTCGGCCAGCCCATCGCCAAGTTCCAGGTCCTGCAGCACCGCATGGCCGACATGTTCCTGCAGAGCGAACAGGCGCTGTCGATGAGCTACCTGGCCGCGATCAAGTGCACGGATCCGGATGCCAGCGAGCGCAAGCGTTCGCTGTCGGCCGCCAAGGTGATCATCGGTCAGGCCGGTCGCTACGTCGGCCAGCAGGCGATCCAGTTGCACGGCGGCATGGGCATGACGGACGAACTCATGGTCAGCCATCACTTCAAGCGGCTCACCGGCATCGACATCACCTTCGGCGATGCCGATTTCCATCTGGAGCGGTTTGTCGCGACGCCGGCTGGCTGAATCTGGCAAGCACTGGTTATTCAGCGGTCGTCCCCGCGCAGGCGGGGACCCATCTTTCTGATTCAGATGGATCCCCGCCTGCGCGGGGATGACGACTCATTCGTGCTTACCGGGGCACCTGTTCCGCGGACACCTCCGAAGGAAGCGATCCGCCCCGCTTCTCTTCTTCCCGCGCCCCCGCCAGCACCCCCGGCATCGCGTAGTTGCCTTCGTGACACGCGTACTCGAAGACCCGATCGGACGTCGCATCCAGCGACATCTCGCCACGCCATGGCTGCCGGTAGTTGACCGGATCTTCGACGGTGTATTCGTAAAGGATCTGCTGCGGCGAGACACGCGTGAACCGTTCGCGCACGACGGCCTGCGGCGACAGACTGATCATCGATCGCGCATGCAGCGGATGAAAATTGGTCGTCTCGGCCACCAGCGTGGCGCCTTCCCAGTGACCGATCGAATCGCCGTGCAGGACACCGATGCGCGGATCGATGTGCTTGCCACCGATGCGGATGAGCCGCGCATAGTTGTTCATCTCGGCGCGGATCAGTACGACGTCGCGGGTCTGCGCGATCTCGTAGTTGTTGTTGTAGAGATAGTTGGTCAGCGGTGGACCGGCGTTGCCGCTGTTGATGATGCAGCGTTCGCCGAGCGGCCGGCCTTCGGGACCGTCGAAGTTCGTTCCGGCCATGCCGCGCCGTGCGGCGTTCGCATAGGGAATCTGGCCGTCCGCCGGATCGACGATCCATGACGTGCGGTGCTGGCCCTTCACGACATTGAACGTCATGCCCGGATCGATCCAGAAGGCGTTGTAACCGCGACCACGCTTGAGGTCCGAACCGTCGAACCTGGTCGCGTCGTCCTGCTTGTCGTCATCGCGCTGCCGGACCACCTGGGGATGCGTGTTGGTCGCCTCCTCCACTTCCTCCGGCGCCAGCACGAGATTCCTGTAGCTCGAAGCACGCTGCAACGACGTCAGCGACGCATTGGTCCAGTTACCTTCGAGACTGGAATGTCCGTCCGGTGTGCGCAGCGACGGGCCCGCCCAGGCCATGGGGCCGCCGCAGATCGCCGTCAGCAGAATCGTGCGCGCAAAACGCTTCATGTCACCGCCTCCGAAAGCGCGGCGCTAGTGTAGGCCGCCGGTGTCGCAGCGGTTCTATAGATGTGTCAACGCAGCGAGGCCGACAAGCGGCACCTAACCCCGATGGCGCTTAGTTAAGCGGGTTGACAGTTGTCCGTTGACGGTTGACGGTCGGATAAGGAAGGCATTTTTCTGGCCGTCAACCGCCAACGGTCAACCGTCAACTCGTTAAGTAAGTGCCATTGCACCTAACCCTCAGATTCATCCACCTGATCTGGATCAGGGCGCAAAGCCGTCCACCGGACCAGACTTTCCGCCATGACTACTCACTTCGAATTCGACGCGGACCTGATCCGCAGGCACGACCGGCCGGGCCCTCGCTATACGTCGTATCCCACGGCGCCGCAGTTCGGCCCGTCGTTCAGCGAAAACATGCTGCGCGAGTACATCAGGAGCAGCAACGCGGAGCCGATCCCGCGCCTGCTCTCGCTCTATGTGCACATCCCCTACTGTTTCAGCCCCTGCTTCTACTGCGGCTGCAACCGCAGCATCACGCGCGATGTATCGAAGGGCCGCACCTACGTCGAACGGCTGGTACGCGAGATCGCCTTGACCGGCGCGCTCTTCGACCGGGATCGCGAGGTCATCCAGCTGCACCTGGGCGGCGGCACGCCCAACTTCCTGCGGCCGCCGGAAATGCAGGAACTCGTCGAGACCATTCGACACCACTTCCATGTCAGCGCCCGCGCCGATCGCGATTTCTCGATCGAGATCGATCCGCGGTTCATCGAGCCCGGCGACATCGCCGCCTATGCGGCGCTCGGCTTCAATCGCGCCAGCCTCGGCGTGCAGGATTTCGATCCCGACGTGCAGCGCGCCGTGAACCGCATCCAGAGCGTCGAACAGACGCTCGCGGTCATCGAGGACTGTCGCCGTCACGGCTTTCGCTCCATCAATGTCGACCTGATCTACGGCCTGCCGAAGCAAACGCTCGCGGGCTTCGGACGCACGCTCGATACGGTGCTGGCGGCGCGGCCGGACCGGCTGGCGATCTACAGCTACGCGCACCTGCCCGAGATGTTCAAGGCGCAGCGGCATCTCGATGTCACGGCGCTGCCTTCCGCCGAAACGAAACTCGCGCTGCTGCAGATGGCCGTCGACCGGCTCGGTGCAGCCGGCTACGAATACATCGGCATGGATCACTTCGCCCTGCCCGACGATCCGCTCGCCCGCGCGCAGGCCGACGGCACGCTGCAGCGGAATTTCATGGGCTACACCACGCACGCCGACTGCGATCTCGTCGGTCTCGGCGTCAGTGCGATCAGCCATATCGGCGACAGCTTCAGCCAGAACGCGCGCGATCTGCCCGGCTGGGAGATCGCACTCGATGCCGGACGTCTGCCGCTATGGCGAGGACGGCATCTCGATTTCGACGATGTCGTGCGGGCGGACGTGATCCAGCAACTGATGTGCCTGGGCCGGATCGATATCGCGGCCCTGGAACGCCGCCATCAGATCGAATTCGATCTCTATTTCTCCGAAGATCTGCAGCGACTCGCGTCGCTGCAGAGCGAGGGACTCGTCGTCATCGACGAGCGGACCATCTCGGCGACTTGTCGCGGTCGTTTGCTGCTGCGTATCATCGCCATGTGTTTCGATCGTTACCTCAACGAAGCGCTGCCAGGCGCCGCACCCCGCTACTCGCGCGCCATCTAGCGTCATCGGGGGCGCGATGACCGGCGCCCCGCTACGCAATCAGGCAGGCAAACCGAAATCGCCCATCGCCGACGACGGCGATGAATTCCACTTCTGTACGACCTGTGCGTTCTCGGCGGCCTGCCTGTCTAGCGGCTACGACAAGACGCATCTGCGCGAGTTGCACGTGCTCGTCGAACACGTCGGTCCCTTTCGCGAAGGCGATCACATTTTCCGCGAGGGCGACAGCTTCAATGTCATTGCCGCCGTACGTGCCGGTACGGTTAAGACCTACGTGATGGATGCCGAAGGGCGCGAGCAGGTGCAGGGATTCTTCCTGCCCGGCGAAGTCATCGGCCTGAGCGCGATTTCCCACGCGAAATATCCCTGCAATGCGGTGGCGCTGGAGTCCGTGCAGTTGTGCAAGTTCTCCTTCCCCAACATCGCCGCGCTCGCCACGCGCATGCCCGGACTGCAGCAGCGACTGTTCACCCTGCTGAGCGATGACATCAACAAGGCCGCACTGCTGGCAGGAAATTTTACCGCCGACGAACGCATGGCGGCCTTCCTCGTTTCGCTGTCGCGCCGCTATGCCGCCCGCGGCTTCTCCGCCAATCGCTTCACGGTGGCGATGACCCGCACCGACATCGCCAACTACCTGCGGCTCGCTTCCGAAACGGTCAGCCGGGTATTCCGGCGTTTCCAGGACGACGGACTGCTGCGGGTCGACCGGCGCGACATCGAACTGCTGCAGCGTCCGAAGCTCGAGGCACTGGCCCGCAACGTGTTGCGGGAATAGCGCGCTGCTTTTTTTGCCATCCTGCTTTTCTTGTCATCCCCGCGAAGGCGGGGATCCATCTTTG
>CAYWHG010000106.1:0-16452 GCA_964457865.1 uncultured Steroidobacter sp. | reverse complement strand
AAGGCGCTGCCGAAGAACATGCCGCGATTGAACTGGACGGCGAGACCTTCGGGATTCACGTCATTGTCGTAGAACAGACTCTGGCCCGGCCGATAGAACGGGTACTTCATCTTGCCGCCGATCAGGTTGCCCCAGGTGGCGAACTTCCAGTCGAAATAGGCCAGGTCGAAGCCGATCGCCTTGCGCGAACTGGTACCGCCCAGCGTCTGGTTCGAGGATCGCGGATCGTCGCCGCCGGTGGCGACCTGCAAGCCCACCAGCAGCGAATCCGTGACCTTGGCATCGAAGCCGAGGCGCGCACGGATGCGATGCCGGCTCTGCTCTTCATCGTTCAATCCCTGCAATCCGGCGACGACACCCTTGCGGGTGGGATCTTCGATCCACTCGTAGCGATAGCGCAGGTCGCCCTTCGCGGTGATGCGGCCCGCCCAGTCGGCACCCTTGACCTTGCCCGTCTCGGAGGCCAGCGTGGCGGCGTCCTTGCGCAGGCCCTTGGTCTCGGCCTTCAGATAGTCATCCTGTGCCTTGAGATTCTCGTTCTCGGCCTTGAGGTCGGTGTTCTCCTGTTCCAGCTTGTCGACGCGCTGCATGAGGCTCTGCAACTGTTCGCGGATCTGGCCCAGCTCGTCCGCGCTGGCCGCGAACGCGCCCACCGGCAACTGCAACAGCGCCGTCGTGACTGCGGTGGCAATCAGCATGTTCTTCACGGTGATGAACTCCGGTAATGAATAGGTCGTCGCCGCACCGGATCGATGATCCCGTCATGCAGCTCGATGACCGGTTTTATACCGATGCTCTGTTACAGAAAGATTTCAGGCGACGCCGGCAGGCATCCCTGCATGAAGGAAGGATTGCAGAATTGTTACGGCCAGGATCCCGGGCATGCCGCCTGCTTCCTGCACACGGCACGCCTCGATCGTCATTTCATGTCACATCTCATCCATCCAGGCGCACCTGATCAGAAGCTCACCGTCAACGAAGCAGCGAACAGCGTGCCGACGTCGTACTTGTTGTAGTACACCGTGTTCCCGTCGCGTTCCTGGAACTCCTCGTAGCCCTGTCCGAAGATGTTGCGGGCCTCGAGCTTCGCTTCCATGTTCATGTCGAACAGAGTGAACGCCTCGCGCGCGACGAGATCGACGCGCCAGCCCGGCGATTCGTAAATGTCCGGCAGGCCCGCCGGACCGCGGCTGGTCACCCGGTCGCTCGCATACGACACCATGATGGTCTGCTGCGACAGGCGTCCCGGGTTCTCCAGCCCGAGCTGAAGATTGACCAGGTGATCCGACTGGCCGGTCAGCTGGCTGCCGTCCACGAAGAAGTTGCTCGCCGGCTGTGTCGCCGTACCGTACACGCTGACAGTGTCGCCCTCTTCCACATTGATCTTCGACTGGCTGTACGTGTAGTTGGCGACGACCACTGCGCGGCGCGCGCCCAGGAACTCGCCCTGAAAATGGTCGCCGAGCGGAAAATACTTCTGCACTTCCAGTTCCGCGCCGTAGAGAACCGCCTCGGGGGCGTTGGCGAAGCTGGTTTCCGGGCTGTTGTCGTTGAAGCCGGTGAATGCTTCGATCGGGCTGTCGATCTGCTTGTAGAAGCCGGCGATCGTGAAGCGCTGCTCGGGGGCGAAGTACCACTCGTACCGCGCCTCGGCATTGACGAATTCGCTATCGGTCAGCAACGGATTGCCGCGATAGGTGCGATTGGTCTCCGGATCAAAATAGCGCTGGAACATCAGCTCGCGAAACTGCGGACGCGCAATGGTCTTGGAGGCATTGAAGCGCGCCTGCATGTCGTCGCGGAACTTCCAGGTGAGCGTGGCTGCCGGCAGCACATAGTCGTTCTCGATATTGGTCGAAGCACCGGAGTTGGTCAGCGTGTCGAAGACCTGCAGCGGGCGGACGTTCTGTTCGCCGTGCTCGTATCGCGCGCCGATGCTCAGCTCCAGGCCGTCGACCAGTTCCGCCTGCAACTGACCGTACGCCGCTTCGGTACGCAACGTGGCGTTGAACGCCGGGTCCGTTTCCGTCGTCTCGACCAACCCGATGTCGTAGTAGTCGATGATCGCCGCGCTCAGCAGATGGTCGGGCCGCAGCATGGCGACGCCGCTCGGAAAGCTCGACGGCGCCACGATCTGGAACGCCCGACGCGTGGAGTCGCGTTGCGTGTCCGTGATATCCAGGCCCGCCGACAGCACCATCCGCGGCCGGATCTGCACCGAGACATCGGCGCCCGCCGACCACAGATCCTCGTCAAGTTCCGAGAAGGCGACATTGGCGTACCCGGTCTGACCGTTGTCCAGACGATTGATGAAATAGGCGCCATACGGACTCGCAGCCTGGTTGCTGCGCGAATAGCCGATGTCCACTTCGTACGGCGCATCGCGCTCGGAGGTCGAATAGGACGCCCGGGCGCCGAGCGTGACCGGATTCAGATTGAAACTGCCGGTCAGCTGCGTGCTCAACAGCGAGCGTTCGTACAACGCCGTGGCCTGCTCCTGGAATTCGGCGCCGGGACGCTGACTGTTCTGCGTGCCTTCGCCGAGGTCGCTGCGCTTCAGCGTGTCGTGAATGTACAGATTGGTCCAGCGCAGCGAACTGCCCTCGCCGAATTCATAACCGAGGCCGACGAGTGCATTGGCCACTACGCGGTTCTCGGTCGAGACGGTGCGATAGTCCTTGTCGATGACGGACAGATCGAAGCTGGCCGGCGTCTGCTGGATGTTGTCGCGAGTACGCCAGGCGTTGTTGAACGAAGCCGTCGCGATCAGGCCGAGTTCCGAATCGTCGAACTGCCAGCGATCACCGGCGGTGATCGTCCCGGAATAGTTCGGCGACACTTCGTCGATCTTCTGCACCAGGCCGTTGTTCTGGCTGACGAGCTGGCTGGCGATGGCACCCGTATCGACGTTGCCGGCACTGATGCGCTGACCGCTGGAGAGGAACGCGGCGAGCGCCGGCGGCGTGTCGCGGTTGCCGTAGCCGGTCCAGTCATACTTGTTGCCGTAGTAGTCGTAGCCGAGTTGCCCCGTGGTTTCGGTATCGCCGCTCATCCCCAGATTCACGTCGATGAATGGCTGGCTCGGAATGGCCAGCGTAGTCAGGTTGATGACGCCGCCGCCGAACTCGCCGGGGAAGTTTGGCGAATAAGTCTTCTGCACGAGCGAAGAGGCGATCACGTCCGTCGGAAACAGGTCGAGCGGCACGGCGCGACGCATCGGCTCGGGACTCGGCAGCGGCGAGCCATTGAGCAATGCCAGCGAATAGCGATCTCCCAGACCGCGCACATAGACGAAGCCACCGCCCACCACGCTCAGGCCCGTGACGCGCCCGAGCGCGCCGGCGATGTCGCCTTCACCGGTTCGCGCGATGTCCTCGGTCGACAGCACGGTGATGACCTGCGTCGTTTCCCGCTGCACGTCGCGCTCGCGCCTGCCGACGACGACCACACCGGGAATGCCGCCCGGCATCGCCACGTCGACCGACGCGTCCGGCGCAGGAGCGGGTGTCAGTGCAGCCATGGTTGCAACGGCTCCTTCGGACGGAGCGGAAGCATCCACCTCGACGGACGATTGAGCGAAAGCCTGTGTGGAAAACGCCGTGGCGGCGAGGACCATGCCCCAGGTGCGCGGTTTGGCCATGTGTGTTCTTACCATTGATTTGAAAATTCAAACTCCGATGCGGCGGATCGCCTCCGCCGCATCGGAAGATCGATCACTCGGCGAGCGATGGCAGCGAGGTGCACGCCGTGCTGGTCGTACCGAAGTTCGCAGTGGCCGAATTGCAGCTCCAGCCCGCATACCAGGTGTCGCTGGCATCCTTCACCGCGCCCACGTAATTCGTGGTATCGAACGCCGCATCGAGCGTCTTCGGATCGGTTGCGGCAGCGACCGCTTCGTTCGCGCCATTGACGAACGTGTTCGTCAGCGTCGAGGTGAACGCAGCATTGTTGTTGGCACCGGCATTGAAGGTCGTCGCGACCTGATCCGCGGTGACGCCGTCCGAACCCAGGAACTGCGTGGCAGCGCACTGCATCACAACCGACTGGAACAGCGGTGGGCCCGCCTTGTCGGTGGCGGCATCGGCCGTCAGGATGTTGCTGCCACTCAGGCGCAGGCATGCCATCGGACTGACGATCACGCCGTTCACCAGCGTCGCATCGGCCTTGCCGCGGAACAGCATCGCCGCATTGTTGCCAGTGGCCGGATTGCGATGCACGAACGTGAAGTTCGCAATCTTCATGTGCGTCCGCGGCGTCTGGTCCTCGAGTGCATTGGCGGAATCGAGTTCGATGATCGAATCCGCGTTGCCCGAGGTCTTCTGGACTGCGATCACGTACTGGAGCGTGCCCTTGAAACCCGTATCCAGGTCGATGCTGTCGTCGTCCGCGCCGGTCACCACGACATGGCGCATGTCGACGCGGCCGCCGAAGTTCTCGAAGCCGTCGTCCGAACTGTTGTGCGACTGGAAGTAGTCGATGGTCGTTCCGCTGCCCACGCCCGAGAGCGTCAGGGACTGCAGTTCACTGTTGGCGGAGAGCACATAGCCGGAGTAGCGGATCTGCACGTACTTGAGCGACCCGCTGTTGTCATTGGGCGTTGCTCCACCGTAGTACGCCGGGTCGACGGCACCCTCGGTCTGGCGCTCGCAGGCGGCCGTGCCGGGCGTCGCCGCCGGTGCAACCGTGCAATCCGTGATCGGTGCGCGACCCAGCAGGACGACACCGCCCCACTGACCCTGCGAATCGTCGCTCGACAGGCCCAGCACATTGTCGCGGCTGGTGAACACGATGGGTCTTTCCGCCGTGCCGACCGCGTTGATGCGATTGCCGCGGTTCACGGCAAGCCAGGAAGTACCGGTCTTCGCAAACACCACGACGCCGGGTTCGATGGTCAGCACGACCGCTGCATCGGCGGTCGGGACAGCGCCGCGATCCGGTCCAACGTCGACGCGACCGTCGAGCGCATAGAGCAGGCCGGGCAAGCGGGCCAGTGTCGAGCTGACAGCCAACTGATTCGGCAACGCGCAAACGCGGTAGGTGCCTGTCGGACCGGTGATGGTGCCGTCATCGCGCAGACCGGCTGGATCCGCAATGGTGGGACAACCGCCAGCGGGCGTGACCAGACCGGCATCCGGATCGACCGGCGTCGGATCGGGATTGTTGGTCGCAGGCGGATTGTTGATCGTCACATTGCCGTTGGTTCCGGCGGACGAAATCTCGTCGGCACCGCAGCCAGCGAGGGCGGCCGCAACTGCACCAGCCACCAACCAGTATTTGACTTTCATCGACACGTTCTCCCAGGCGTAAATCGCGTATTGAAGGCAGTCAGATCGCTGGCTGCCTTTTGGCCGTTTTCTTGCGGGGAGAAACGTAAGCGCGTTGTCTTACAGTCAGGCGACTGTCATATGACGATTGCGTTACGAAGGAAGTAGGTCGGCGGGAAACCGACGAGAGGGGCGGCTGAAGCCTGATGGCACCGAGATTTCACACGGAGGGCACGGAGAGAAGAAACTCTTTTTTCGTTCTGAGCCTCCGTGTTCTCCGTGAACTCCGTGTGAAACTCCGTTCTCCGGGGAATCTCAACCGCCGGACTGTAACGAGATCGACTCTTCCACTTCGGCGCGCGACATCACGCGATGCGGCGGGAAATCGCAGGTGAACGTGCTGCCCCTGCCTTCCGTGCTTTCGATCCGCAGCGTGGCTTCATGCCGGTACAGCGCATGCTTGACGATGGCGAGACCGAGGCCGGAGCCGCCCATCTCGCGCGCGCGGCCCGAATCGACGCGATAGAAGCGCTCGGTGAGTCGCGGAATGTGTTCGGCAGCGATGCCGACGCCGGTGTCCCTGACGCTGATGTGGCCGCCATCGTGATCGGTCCACCAGCGCATGGTTACCGTTCCTTCGGCTGGCGTGTACTTGATCGCGTTCGTCAGCAGATTGGACACGACCGATTGCAGTTCGCTCTCGGCGCCCAGCAGCAGGCGATCGCTGTCGAGCTGCACGTTGATCTCGTGCGGGCGCTGTTCCAGCGACATCACTTCGCGTCGCAGCAGCGACAGCAGGCCGGGCACGTCCACGGGTCGTTCGATGTGCCGGCGATCGCCAGATTCGAGTTTCGACAGCTCCAGCAGATCGTTGATGATGCCGCTCATCCGGTCGGCCTGACGGCGCATCTCCTGCACGGGAGATGTCCAGGCCGGATCGAGGGTCTGATCGTCCGAGAGCGCGTCGAGATAGCCCGAGATCACCGTCAGCGGCGAGCGCAGCTCGTGCGAGGCATTCGCCACGAAATCCTTGCGGATCGACTCGACGCGCATCTCGCGACTGACGTCGCGCACGATCAGCAGTTGCCGTTCTGAACCCTGCGTGCGCACCAGCGTGAACGACAGATGACGTCCGCCGTTCGCCGGTTCATAGACGACGACACCTTCGGTGGGCTGCCCGTGCTTCAGATATTCGATGAATGACGGATGCCGGATCAGGTTCTCGATACGGATACCGACATCGCGCTTGCGATGCAGGCTCAGCCAGCCGGCAGCGCGGCCGTTGAACCAGAGGATTTCGTGGTCCGGCCCCAGCAGGATCGCGCCCTCGGGCATGGCCGTGGTGAGGCGCCGGAATTCGCGCAACAGGCTGGTCACCTGGGCGCGGTGAAAATTCTTGCGACGGTAGATCCGGTCGATGATGGCAATGACTTCGCCCCACGGGCCACCGATATCGGGCGGCGATTCGATACGCCGATGCGAGAGCCAGCGTTCGATCTGCAGCAGATTCCAGATCTGGATGACGACGTAGCCACCGAGCACCAGGGCCAGCACCATCCAGACGCGGCCGACGATGAGACCCACCAGCGCAGCGACCAGGATGGCGACGACAAGACGCGTCGCGGCCTGCCAGCCGGTTGAATTGATCGCGATCGGAAACTTCACGCGCTACTCCGCGCGCGTCGAAAACCTGTAGCCGGAGCCGCGCACGGTCTGAATGAAACGATCGTAGTTGAAGGCCTCGAGGGCTTTGCGCAGGCGGCGGATGTGCACATCGACGGTCCGTTCTTCCACATAGACATTGCCGCCCCACACCCGGTCAAGGAGCTGCGTGCGACTGTACACCCGTTCCGCGTGGGTCATGAAGAACGACAGCAGGCGATACTCGGTCGGCCCGAGCTGTACCGTCTTGTCGCCGACCATGACGCGGTGACTGGCCGCATCGAGCACCAGACCCTCGGCCTCGATCACTTCCTCGGTGCTGCCGTTCGCGGTGCGACGCAGGACGGCATTGATGCGCGCCAGCAGTTCGCGCGGCGAAAACGGCTTGGTCACATAGTCGTCGGCGCCGCCGTCCAGGCCCATGATCTTGTCCTGTTCCTCGGCGCGTGCCGTCAGCATGATGACGGGAACTTCCTGCGTTTCCTTGTCGCGCTTCAGCGCGCGCGTCAGCTCCAGGCCGCTCATTTCAGGAAGCATCCAGTCGACCAGCACCAGGTCCGGCCGCTTGTCCGCAATGCTCGCGCGTGCCGCACTCACGTCGGCCGCTTCGCGCACATCGAAACCGCTGCGACGCAATCCGAATGCAATCATTTCGCGGATCGGGCGTTCGTCTTCGACGATCAGGATCTGTCTGGCTGCCATGAATTAAAGGAGATTCAACAGGATGTGCAGGGTTATTTCGTCTGCAACATTACAGCAACGTATTGTTACAGTCCGATGAACGCCGCCATGCCTGCGGTAAATACTGAACACCTGTCACGGATTACTTTTTCGCGACGGCCACGTTGTCGCGCAGATAAACCGGCTGGGCTTCGTGCGCCGGCCGCCCTTCCCCATTGAGCAACGCCGCCTCGCCGAGCCATGCGATTTCCGCCGCCCGGGGCAATGCGTCGATCGGTGTCTGCGCCGCAAACCGGCTCGCCAGCTCCGGGTAAGCGCGAAATCCGGTGCCCGCGAGCTTCGTGACAGCGGCAGGATCGGCATCGACCAGGGCTGGCGCACTCACCTGCTCGATACTCGCCGCAATGACGCGGCCGTCGTCGTGGCAGTCGAACACCGCCCAGTAGACCTCGTTCATGCGCGCGTCCATGCACACCAGCACCCGATCGCCCGCGACGGCTACCTGCCGGGCCACGGCCGCGAGGTCGGAAATGCCGACCGTCGGCAGCGACGCACCGAACGCCAGTCCCTGTGCCACACCGATGGCGATGCGCACGCCCGTGAACGCACCGGGTCCGCGCCCGTAGGCGATGGCATCGAGATCCGCGAGTGCCAGACCCGCCTCGTCCAGCACCTCCTGCACCAGCGTCAATATGAGATCTGCGTGACCGCGCGGCGTATCGATCACGCGCGCGAACGTGACATTCATCGTGCGCAGCGCGACCGAGCAACGCTCCGTAGCCGTGTCGATGGCGAGGATCTTCATGAGGCACTCTTGTGCAACGGCTGCAAAGGCACCGACATGCCGACCTCGGCCAGGCGCGTGCGCAGGAATCCGGTGACGTCGGACAGCCGGTTCGTCACCGGCATGGGCGGCAGGCTCTCCAGGAAAATGCGTCCGTAGGCTCTGGAGCGGATGCGCTGGTCGCACAGCATGATGACACCGAAGTCGTCGCGGTCGCGGATCAGCCGCCCGACGCCCTGCTTGAGCGCGATCACCGCCTGCGGCACCTGCTCTTCGAAGAAGGCATTGCCGCCGCGCCGCGTAATGGCATCGAGCCGCGCCTTGAGCACCGGATCGTCCGGCACCGCGAACGGCAGCTTGTCGATGATCACCACCGACAGCGCCGCGCCCTTCACATCGACGCCTTCCCAGAAACTGCTGGTGCCGAGCAGCACGGCATTGCCGTACTCGCGAAAACGCTTGAGGAGGATTTCGCGTGGCGCATCGCCCTGCACCAATATCGGAAACGGTGGCTTGTCGCCGAGCCGGCGCGCCAGTACGCCCGCGGCTTCGCGCAGCGCACGATGACTGGTGAACAACAGGAAGGCGCGGCCGCCGCTCGCTTCCAGCACCGGCAATGCCGCATCGACGACCTGCCGCGTGTGCTGTGCGGAGGCCGGCGCATCGAGTCCCGACGGCAGGTACATCAGTGCCTGCTCGGCGAAGTCGAAGGGACTGCCGAAGCGCGCCGTGCCGGGTTCCGGAATACCGATGCGACGGATGAAGTGATCGAAATCGTCGCCGACCGCGAGCGTCGCAGACGTGCAGATCCAGGCATTCGAATGCTGGCCGATGAGCTGGCCGAGCTGTTCGGCGACATCGACCGGCACGTAGTGAAACGAGACACCGTTACGGTTGACCTGCGCCCAGCGGACGCTGGCCGTGGCCGCTGCGTCGCCCTGTTCCAGCAGCAATGCCAGCCGCGCCGCCAGATCGGCAGCACGACGCCGCACCGACGCAAGTCCCGGTTGATCCGCCGCCGCACCGGCGAGCGACTTGTTGAGATCAGCCAGCGAGAACTGCAATGCTTCGAGCGACTCGATCACTGCGTTCGACCAGCGTGCGGACTCGTGACGCTGCTGGCTGCTGCCCAGCGCATCCTGCAGATCGACCATGCGTCGTTCGAGCGTCTGTGCAAATGAAGCGGCGACTTCGGTCTGCGTTGCACTCGCGACCAGTTCGACGGCGAGGTCGCGCGACAGCGCCTGCAGTTGCCAACCCGAAACCGCGAATCCCAGGAAGGCCGAGGCGACATCAGGCAGTTGATGCGCCTCGTCAATGACGATGGCATCGGCGCCGGGCAGCAGATCGCCGAAGCCTTCTTCCTTGAGCACCAGATCCGCCATCAACAGATGGTGATTGACCACCACCACGTCGGCCGCCTGTGCTTCGCGACGCGCCTTCATGACGTGGCATCGATCGAAGAACGTGCACTCGGCGCCGAGACAGTTGTCGCGGTTCGACGTAACCCACGGCCACACCGGCTCCGATTCCGAGAACTGCGCCAGCTCCGCGATATCGCCGTTGCGCGTGAGGCGCGACCAGTCGCGTACATACGGCAGCGCCATGGCCACTTCGCGCCGCAGGCCGCGCGCCACGGCCTGCTGCTCGGCGAGTTCGAGACGATGCTGGCAGAGATAGTTGGCGCGCCCCTTCAACAGCGCCACACGCACCGGCCGGCCGAGCGCACCGGCGACCGTCGGCAGATCGCGGCGAAACAGCTGGTCCTGGAGCGTGCGCGTACCGGTCGAGACGATCACGCGCTTGCCCGACAGCAGCACCGGCACCAGGTAGGCATATGTTTTGCCGGTTCCGGTGCCGGCCTCGACGATCAGCCGACCGCCGGTGCGCAGCGCGCCCGACACTTCCGTCGCCATCGCGATCTGCTCGGGTCGCGTCGTGAATCCGGGCACCGCCCGTGCCAGCGGACCGTCGGCACCGAATATCTCGTCCCAGTCGTGCATCAGCGGAACACCGCGCGGAACCGGACCAGTGCGACGGCGCCCGGCGCCAGCGCATTGCGCAGACGCCAGCGGATGTGGGTGGTGTCCTGCGGTCTGGCGGGACGTGTCAGGGCGGCCCGATCGAGCGAGGTCGCTTCCATCAGCGCCACCGCCGACTGGTCGACGATGGTGAGCTGTCCCTCGCGGCCGAAGGTCTGGCCGCCGTCAGCGGACAGTTCGACCTCGACCCCCGGCCCGGTCGCCGAACCGGAAACATAGACCGTGTTCTCGGGAATGCGCTGCACGACTTCGACCCCGCGCGCCGCTGCAGACGAAGCATTGCGGATGCGCACGGTATAGAAGATCTCCTGGCCCTGTTCGACGCTCGTGGCCGGAATCAGACGGGAAATCGTGCGGCCGCCCGGCGCAGGAATGTCCTCGCGCACTTCGGCCACCAGCGTAATGTCGACTTCATCCGCCGCCAGCGCCTGCAGGGCCGTCAACGCTGAAAACACACCGAGCGCCACGCTGCGACACACACGTGTCCGGAAGCTGTCCAACGCTGTCCGCTGCAGCTTCTGCATCATGGATCACGTCGAACTGCAGACTGGGACTGCAGGCGCTCTGAAATCATGGACATAACCTCGAATGTGATAGGTACCGAAGCCCGTTTCAACGACACACTGATCGCCCGGTATACTTCGCCCCCCTGTTTCTCCCTGCAGCCTGCAGAACTGCCTGTCAGGCGGCCATAGTCCGGAGGTTTGCGTCGAAATGAGCATGAATGCGTCGCTGAACAATTGGGTAGAAGAAATCGCGCGATTGACCAAGCCTGATTCGATCCATTGGTGCACAGGCTCGGACGCCGAAAACTCGCGCCTGATCGACGCAATGGTCGCCAGTGGCGATCTTATCAAGCTCAATCCGACCACCCACCCGAACTGCTACCTGCACCGCTCGAATCCCTCCGATGTTGCCCGTGTCGAACACCTCACCTACGTCTGCACGCGCGTGCGCGAAGACGCCGGCCCCAACAACAACTGGATGGATCCCGCCGAGGCCCATCGCAAGATCGACTCCCTGTTCGAAGGCGCGATGCGCGGCCGCACCATGTACGTGATCCCGTACTGCATGGGTCCGATCGATTCGCCCTACTCGCGCTGCGGCGTCGAAATCACCGACAGCCCCTACGTCGTGGTCAACATGCGCATCATGACGCGCATGGGCGAAGACGCCCTGAAACGCATCGAACGCGAAGGCACATTCGTCAAGGGCCTGCACTCCGTCGGCGATCTCGATCCCGAACGCCGCTTCATCATGCACTTCCCCGAAGAACTCACCATCAAGAGCGTCGGCTCCGGTTACGGCGGCAATGCGCTGCTCGGCAAGAAGTGTCATGCGCTGCGCATCGCGAGCTGGCAGGCGCGCGACGAAGGCTGGCTGGCCGAGCACATGCTGATCATGGGCCTGCAAAGCCCCGAAGGACGCACGCACTACATCGCCGCGGCGTTCCCCTCGGCCTGCGGCAAGACCAACCTCGCCATGCTCGTGCCCCCGGAATCGATGCCGGGCTGGAAGATCTGGACGGTCGGCGACGACATCTGCTGGATGCAGGTCGACAAGGAAGGCCAGCTGCGCGCCATCAATCCGGAAGCCGGTTACTTCGGTGTCGTACCGGGCACCAACCGCAAGACCAACAAGAACGCCTACGACATGATCCAGCGTGACACGATCTTCACGAACGTCGCGCTGACCGCCGACAATCAGCCCTGGTGGGAGGGACTCGAGAGCGGCACGCCCGTCACCGACTGGCAGGGCAAGCCCTACAGCGGCAAGGGCGCCGCGGCGCACCCCAACTCGCGCTTCACCGTGTCGGCGAAACAGAATCCGATCTATTCGTCGCTCGCCGAAGCGCCCGAAGGCGTGCCGATTTCCGCGATCCTGTTCGGCGGCCGTCGCCGCGAAGTCGCACCGCTGGTCTATGAAGCGCGCAACTGGGCGCATGGCGTGCTCGTCGGTGCCGGCATGGCCTCGGAAACCACGGCCGCCGCCGTCGGCCAGATGGGTGTCGTGCGTCGCGATTCCATGGCCATGAAGCCCTTCTGCGGCTACAACTTCGGCGACTACTGGCAGCACTGGCTGGCGCTGGAAGGCAAGGCGAAGAAGCTGCCGCGCGTGTTCCACGTCAACTGGTTCCGCCAGGACAAGAACGGCAAGTTCATGTGGCCCGGTTACGGCGAGAACCTGCGCGTACTGCAGTGGATCGCCAACCGCTGCGACGACAAGGCTGACGCCGTCGAAGCTCCGATCGGCTACCTGCCCCGCGCGGAAGATCTGAATGTCGCCGGCATCGATCTGGACCAGGACACGCTGCAGACGCTGCTGTCGGTCGACATGCCGGCCTGGCGCCAGGAGATGGACGCCATCAACAAGTATCTCGACGAATTCCAGGGACGGGTGCCGCAGAAGCTGCGTGAAGAGCAGCGCAGCGTCGCGGCAAAGCTGGGCTAGTACGGCTCTTCTTGTGGGTCAGGCTTCAGCCTGACATTCCGAGGCCGGCTAAAGCCGGCCCCACAAGAAGAAATGAAGACAACCGGAATCAGCCACCGGCCAGAATGCCTCTGGCCAGCAGCTACTCTTCGCAGGTATATCGCAACGTCAGCGGCGAGCCGTTCTCCGGCACTCGCCCGAAACCGATCATGCCTTCGCCCTTGAGCTGCATGCTGTCGCGGCGGACGAAGGCTTCCTCACCCGCCTTCGTCGTGACGAAGGTGCCGTTGGTGCTCTGATCCACCAGCAGGAACTTGCCGCGGCTGAGTTCGATGCGCGCGTGCAGGCGCGAGATCAGGTTGCCCTTCACGACGACATCGTTCTCCTCGGCCCGGCCGATGGTGATGTGGCTGCGCGCCTCGTCGACGAGGATGTCCTGTCCCAGAAATTTGAGATGCAGGCGGCTCGGCCGCTGCTTCTCGCGCGACACGGCGGCGCTCAGTGCGATCGCCGGCAGCATGCTGGTGGCATCTTCCTTCTGCCACAGGACTTCGTACAGTTCGTCTTCGCTGGTCTTGCCCTTCAGCGTGGCGACATCGATCTGCCGGACCGCCGAGCGCCATTCCGGCGCCAGTCGCTCCACCATCGCGCTAGTGATCATGACCTGACCGGCCTTGGCCTGGCTGGTCATGCGATTCGCCGTGTGTACGGCGGCGCCGAAGATGTCCCGATTTTCCAGGACGACGGGACCGAAATGCCCGCCGATGCGGATGGCGATCGGCTGACCCTCGACCTTGAGACCCGAATGCGTGCGGATGTCGTGCTGCATGCGGCTGGCCGCATTCACCGCGTCGTTCGCCGTCGGGAACGTCGCCATGATCTCATCGCCGATGGTCTTGATCACGGTGCCATGATTCTGTTCGGTGGCCGAACGCATGATTTCCACGCAGGTCAGCACCATGTCACGCGCACGCAGGTCGCCCATGACTTCGTAGATCCGGGTGCTGCCGACGACATCGGCAAACAGAATGGCGAGTTCGATGTCTTTGCCCATGACCTCTTGGTGTCCAAACCTCAGCGGGTCTCCGCGCCGGGATTCCGACTGCATGCACAGCGGGCCCGTTCCGTCGTTCGTATTGGGCCTCCCGGCCATCCGGCAGGCGCTGGCATTATATACACAACGCTACATAAGCTCGCCCGCTCGAACGGGCCATGTTTGCTACGGAGTTCCCCCGGATGATTGCGAAGTGCCGCGTTTTCCCGTGTCTGGCGACGTTTCTGATGGCCACGGCCCTGGTGTTCCCGGGCGCTGCGATGCCGGATGAGTGGTCGGACCCCGACCTCGCTGCGGCCACGACTCTGCGGGACCGCGCTCTGGCAGGCACCCGGGCCTACGAGCATGTCAGCTCGATCGTGACCGAGGTCGGGCCGCGATTTGCCGGCTCCGCCGGCGATGCGGCCGCGGTCCGCTGGGCGCTCAATAAGCTCGGCAGCCTCGGGTTCTCGCAGGTCCGCGCACAGGATGTGCTGGTCCCTCACTGGGTCCGCGGCACCGCTGAGGCGTCGATCCTCGCGCCCTTTCCGCAGCCGCTCGTGACCGCGAGTCTCGGCGGCAGCGTCGGTACGCCGGAAGAAGGGATCGAGGCAATCGTGCTGCGTGTGGAATCGCTGGACGCACTCAAGGCCCTGTCCGCCGCCGCCGTGAAAGGCAGGATCGTCTTCATCGATCAGCGCATGGAACGCACCCGCGATGCGAGCGGCTACGGCGCCACGGTCGCGATCCGCTCGCAGGGACCGAGCATCGCCGCCGACCTCGGCGCACTCGCCCTGGTGATCCGTTCGGTCGGCACATCGACCGATCGCATCGCGCACACCGGCAGCCTCTCCTATCGCACCGATGCACCGCGCATCCCCGCCTTCGCGCTTTCCAATCCCGATGCCGATCTGCTCGCGCGTCAGATCGAATCGAACAAGCCGGTCCGCCTGCGATTGCGCTCCACCGCACGCGAACTGCCGCCGACGTGGTCCGCGAATATCATCGGCGAAATTCCCGGCGGCGAACGCGCCGATGAAATCGTGCTGCTCGGCGCCCACCTGGATTCCTGGGACCTCGGCCCGGGCGCCGTCGACGATGGCGCGGGCGTCGCGATCGTCATGGAGGCCGCCCGACAGATCAGCCGGCTCGATCGCAAACCCGCGCGCACGATCCGCGTCGTGCTGTTTGCCAACGAGGAGTTCGGCCTGTCGGGCGCACGCGAATACGCGCGCCAGGTCGGCGATGAACTCGGCAAGCACGTGATTGCGGTCGAAGCCGATCTCGGCCAGGGGCCTGTGTGGAGGATCGATTCGCGCGTCGCACCGGAATCAGCCCAGGCCATTGAACAGATGCACGGAATTCTGCAACCGCTGGACGTTGAGCACGGCACCACCAACGCCGCCTCCGGCGGCGCCGATCTGCGGCCGCTGCGCGAAGCCGGCGTGCCGGTGCTCGATCTGTCGCTCGATGCCACCACCTACTTCGACATTCACCACACCGCGAACGACACGCTCGCGAAGATCGACGCAAAGACCCTCGATCAGTCCGTGGCGGCCTTTGCGGTCGCCGCCTGGCTGGCCGCGACGAAGCAGGGAGATTTCGGACGACTGACGGTCACGCCCAGGGCGGAGTGAATCAGGCGACGATCCGCAGCGCATCGATCAGCAGGTCGGCATTCGCCGCCGGCTGCGCCGACTGTTCGGACAGGAAACGCCGCCACGCGCGCACGTTCGGCAGGCCGGCATACAGCCCCTGCACATGACGCACCATCGTGCGCATCCGATGTCCTTCGGCAATGCGGGCACGGCAATACTCCGCGTACTGCCCGACGACGACCTCACGCGCCGGCAACGGCCAGGACGGATCGATGAGCGTCTGATGCAGATGCGCGAGGATGTACGGGTTGTGATAGGCCTCGCGCCCGAGCATTGCGCCGTCGAAGTTCTGCAGATGCAGCCGCACTTCCTCGACCGTGCGGATGCCGCCGTTCACGATGAAGGTCAGCCCGGGAAAATCGCCCCGCAGACGTGCAGCGATGTCGTAACGCAGCGGCGGAATCTCGCGGTTCTCCTTCGGACTCAATCCATTCAGCACGGCGCGACGCGCATGCACGACGAAAACTTCACATCCGGCACCCGCCACCGTCCCCACGAAGTCACGCAGAAATTCGTACTCCTCCGTCTGCGGTGAAGGCGAGGGATCGATACCGATGCGGCACTTCACCGTCACCGGCACATCCGTCGCAGCGCTCATCGCCGCCACCGCATCGGCCACCAGCGACGCCTCGCCCATCAGACATGCACCGAAGCGACCGCTCTTGACCCGATCGCTCGGACAGCCGCAGTTGAGATTGACCTCGTCGTAGCCTTCGTCAGCGCCGATACGCGCCGCAATCGCCAGCTCACGCGGATCGCTGCCGCCCAACTGCAAAGCCACCGGATGCTCCGCCGGATCGAAGGCCAGCAAGCGAGTTGCATTGCCCCGCACGATGGCAGCGGACGTAATCATTTCCGTGTACAGCAGCGCTGACGGACTCAGCAGCCGCAGAAGATA
>CAYWHG010000105.1:5358-16587 GCA_964457865.1 uncultured Steroidobacter sp. | reverse complement strand
TCTTGTCGGCCGTTTCCTCGACGTTCTCGGAAGCCGTCGCCGGGGTGGACACATTGCCTTCGCCGCTGGCGGCCGGCGTCGTGGCTTCGACATGGAATTGCTTTGCCAGCGCCGCGTCGTAGCTGGCCTTCGCGGCGACGTAGTGCTTGTCGTCCTTCGAGAATCCCTCCAGATCGACGACCAGTCCATCGAACGTCCTGAACGTGGCATGTGCGGCGGGCTTGTCGGCGGCAAAGTCCTGTGCCGGTCGTACGTCGGCGAGCGTGAGGCCCGCCAGCGCGGTGGCGATATTGTTCGCCGCGAACGTGTCCGGCTCCTTGCCCCTGGGCAGTCCGTCGACCTTGAAATCCGCATCGGCACGCGTCGCCTTGGTCAGCGTGTACGGCTTGCCGTCGGCGATGGTGATGGTGGCGGATTGAATGCGGTCGGCGCCCACATCGAGGATCGAGGTCTGCAGCCAGTCGTGCGGCGTTGCCGAGGCTTCGATGCTTTCGTTCGTCAGCCAGCTGGCTGGTTCGCCGGCGCGGCGCACGTACGAGCCCTTCATGCCGGCGTTCTTGCCGACGATGAGATCGACGGGCTTGCTCGTGCCCACGAGTTCGACGCGCGTGCCGGTCGCGGCAGCGTCTGTGATGTCTTCCACGCCGAGGGTCGCATAGTTCGCGGAACTCGACGTCTTCTCTTCGATGGATTTGGCGTCCGCCAGCGACTGCAGCAACCGGCGTACTTTCGCCGTGTCCGCGGGATAGTTCGAGCGCTGCGCGACCTGCCAGCGCGATTCGCCGCGGATCAGTTCGATCGCCGGCGCATTGCCTGCCTTGTAGATGCGGACTGCAGTCACCTTGTTCAGCTCTTCCTTGAGTCCAGGGTAGAGCAGGTCCGACTTCTGGCCCGACGAGCGCGGATAGGCCAGCCACAACGCTGCGGCAAGCACGACGGCGGCGGCGAGAGCGAGAATCGAAAGATTGCGAGAGGTCATCTATGCGTCCTCAACCGGTGTGAGCGGCAGCCCGGCCGGCGCGCAGTTTGCGCCGTCGCGTGATCGCCAGCCCGATGGCGGCGATGGCGATCAGGACCGGGATCAGGGCGATGTTCAGCAGCTTGAGCTTCGTGCCGAGACCTTCGATCTCGACGTCGAGGCTGCGGCGCACTTCGCGCAGTTCCTTGCGGATGCGTCCGCGTTCCTGCGTGAAGCGGGTCAGCTCGGCTTCCTGCTCGGGCGACAGCGATAGCTCTTCCTGGTTGGCGCGGCTCGCCTGCAGTTGCATGAGTTTCTGTTCGGTATCGCGCAGTTCCTGGTCGAGCTGTTTTTCGGTCGCGCGCAGCCGGTCGTCGGCGCGGCGTCGCAGTTCATCGACCTTGGTGAAGGGACGGAAGAAGCTCTGGCGACCGCGGATGCTGATGAGATCCGAACTGCCGGCGAGGTTGTCGACGGCATTGGCGAGGAAGTCGCCGTTGTTGGCCCAGGCCATCATCACGCGCTGACCGAAGACGCTCTGGGTTCGCACCCACAGCGGATCGGCGAGGATGTCGGTGTCGGCGACGAGAATGATGTTGGCATCGCTGGCCGTTTCCTTCAGCGCCTGGCCGGACGAGGCGCCTTCCGGCGCGCTCGGGAATGCCGACTTGAGTTTGCCGTGAATGCGGACCGCCACTGCATAGCGCTCGCCGGTCGCCTTGAAGCCATCCAGCAGCGACTGGCTGTCGGGCAGGAAGGCCAGCTTCGCCGCCGGCAGCAGCGCGGCGTTGCTGCTTGATTGAATCAGCGGTTCGAACTCGATCGTCGCGCCTTCCTTCTTCCCCAGCACACCGGCGGTCATGACATTGATCGAATCGAGTGCCGAGGTCACGACGTCCTTGCCGTCCATGCTGGCGCGGTTGAAGCCGACGATGGCGACGTGCTGCGACGGCGGCTGATTGGCCTGCAGCGACACGGTGAGTCCGAGTTCGCGATCGCCGAGGATCTGGCCCGGATCGAACGTCACGCCCCATGCATCGAGCAACGGGCCGAGCGTCGAGGAGCGCCCGCCCGCCATGCCTCCCATCTGGGCCATCTGCGCCGCCTGCGGATCGTTCTCCGACTGCGGATCCATGAAGGCGATCAGCTTGCCGCCGCGCATGACGAACTGGTCGATCGCGTACAGCGTCTTCGGCGACAGATCGCGCGGATGCACGATCATGAGCGTGTCGATGTCCGGTGAAATCTCGGCCACGTCGGTGGCGAGCGTCTGTACGTCGAAGAGTTGATGGATTTGCGCAATGCTGGCCCAGCCCGGACGCATGCCGCCGGAGGCGGGATCGAACGAGGCATCGACAGGCAGCCCGGCGATGAGACCGAGCTTGGCACGCTGCGGATTACTCAACTGATGGATCAGGCTGGCGACGTCGTATTCGAGGAACTCTTCCTTGTCCGGCTGGAAGAACGGAATGATCTCGCGTCCGTCCGTCGAGTTCGTGCCCGCGAGGCCGAAGTACAGCGATTCGCCGCGGCCGCCGAGCGGCACGGCCTGCAGGCCGAACTCGGTGGCGCGATCCTCGTCTTCGGAGAAGGGCTGCGGATCGACCACGTTCAGCCGCAGCTTGCCTTTCGAGCGCTGCGACATTTCTTCCAGCAGCTCCTGCACGCGCTGCGCGTAGGCGCGGATCTGCGGCGATTCGCGGCTCGCGTCCTGCGAGAAGAAGAAATAGAGATTGATGGGCTCCTGCAGCGAGCCGAGGATGTTCTGCGTGCCCGGCGCGATCGAGTACAGCCGGCTCTCGGTGAGATCGAGCCGCGCGCCGCGCAGCAGGAACGTCAGCAGGATCGTCACGCCGATGAACAGCAGCGCCAGCGCCAGCAGCGCACCCAGGCCGAATACCTTGCGTCCGGCGGAAGATTTGTTGTTGCTCATGATCAGTCGGCCTTCTTCATTTCCAGCACGATGGCAGTGGCTGCCAGCCACGCGACGATGAGGGTCGCGAAATAGAACAGGTCGCGCAGGTCGATCACGCCCTTGGCGATGGAGCTGAAGTGCGTGAGGAATGACAGCGACGCGAGCGCATCGACGATCGCCTGCGGCAGCCAGCCGCTGAACACATTGATGACGGGTCCGAAGCCGGTGAGCAGGAAAAAGAACAGGCAGAGCACCGCCGTGAGGATGAAGGCGATGACCTGGTTGCGGGTCGCGGCCGACAGGCAGCTGCCCACGGCGAGGAAGCCGCCGGCCATCAGGAAGCTGCCGATGTAGGCGGCGACGATCGTGCCGTTGTCGGGATCGCCGAGATAGTTCACGGTGATCCACATCGGGAACGTCAGCGCGAGTGCCACGCCGGCAAACGCCCAGGCGGCGAGGAACTTGCCGACCACGGCCTGCCACAGCGTCACCGGCAGCGTCATCAGCAGTTCGATCGTTCCCGACTTGCGTTCTTCCGCCCACAGCCGCATCGACAGCGCGGGCATCAGGAACAGGTACAGCCAGGGGTGATAGTTGAAAAACGGCGCGAGATCGGCCTGGCCGCGTTCGTAGAAGCCGCCGAGGAAGAACGTGAACACGCCGGTCAGCACCAGGAAGATCACGATGAACACGAAGGCCAGCGGCGTTGCGAAATAGCTGGCGAATTCGCGTTTGAAAAGGGTGCAGATGTTATGCATGGGCGACTGCTCCTGCGGCGGCCGCCTTCTGGGTTGTAATCGTGCGGAAGACATCGTCGAGCCGGCCGGAAGGGGAGCGGGCCGCGAGTTTCTGCGGCGTGTCGTCGGCGAGGATGCGGCCGCTGGCGATGATGATCGCGCGACTGCAGACGGCATCGACCTCTTCGAGGATGTGTGTCGAGATGACGATGATCTTGTCCTTCGCCATCGTATTGATGAGCGCGCGCACTTCGTGCTTCTGGTTCGGGTCGAGACCATCGGTGGGTTCGTCGAGGATCAGCACCGGCGGATCGTGCAGCAGCGCCTGCGCCAGGCCGACGCGACGCTTGAAACCCTTCGACAGCGTCTCGATGGCCTGATCCAGCACGCTGCCGAGCGCGAGACGTTCGATCACGTCGTCGAGCCGGCGGCGGCGGCGCTCGCCGTTCAGCTCGCGCACGTTGGCGATGAAATCGAGGAAGGCGCGAACGCGCATGTCGGCGTAGGCCGGCGCGCCTTCGGGCAGGTAGCCCATGCAGGCCTTGGCGGCGATCGGCGCGGACTCCACCTCATGGCCGCACACCCGGATGCTGCCGGAGGTGGGTGCGAGGAACCCCGTGATCATCTTCATGGTGGTCGACTTGCCGGCACCGTTCGGGCCGAGGAAGCCGAGCACCTCGCCCGGCGCCACCTGGAAGGTGAGGTCGTCGACCGCGGTGAGCGGTCCGTAGCGTTTGGTCAGATGATTGATCTCGATCATGTCGCTGGCGCTTTGTTATTGGAGGAAAAGCCAGTCGTGGACAATGCACTGCGTGCCGAGTTCACGGTGGCCGATTGAAGTTTGGTGACTTCGGCAGACGGGCCGCCTGTCCGAACCGGCGGCGATTTTTCTACGGCCTCGTCGCCTTTTTCAAGGATTCCACGGGCCGGCTGCCCGGATATGACGTCAACTTAATCGCGACCGACTGGATGACAGGCCGCAATCCATGAAAGATTATTTGGCACTGCGAGATAACCTGAAGACGGACTCGCTGCGACAGGGTGGGGCGGCCAACGCTCATTTCTTCGAGCTTTTTTGAGCAGAAGATCACACAAAGGCTGTTGTGCTGCGCTACAGCAATGTGTATATTTGGCATCGCAAAATGACGCAGCGGCAGCCACCGAATGAAATGTTCGGGAACTGATCAGCTTCCGCCGGGTCAATGCAAAGGTTGCTGACGGTGGTGCTCGTTGAAAGACGGCACGACCGGTTGCTCGAATCCCCCTGATTGGCCGGACTATCGCAAGATACCCGGCCTTTTTTTTGCCCTCGATCCGCCGCGGCCCTCAGCTCTTCGCGACCCGCGCCTCGATCTCGCCCTTGTTGCCCCGCAGGAATTTGCGGATTTCGGGGACAGACGGGCGATCTGCAATGCGCCCGATCAGCTCGGCCAGTTCATGCCAAGGCTTGCCCCACTTCAGCAGTCGTACGGCGTCCGCCAGTATTTTTTCTTTCAGATCGGCGACAACAGCCTTCGGTGCCGGTTCGGACTTGGGCGCGGCCGCTGGTTTCGCTGCAGATTTCGGCTCCGCGCGTGGCGGTGCCTTGGTCGCCGGCTGCGCTGCCCTCGGTGCGGGGACTGCGGCGGGGGTGGCTTTCCCGGGTGCCGGGACCCGCAGTTTCGGCATTTCGCGGGTGGCGTCTTCGACTGGTCGCGCGGTTCTTGCCGGTGCGGACTGAATGACCGTCGGCGCTTCCACGGTCTGGCTGGCGCCCGTGCCGGTGTTTTCCCGCGCGGGATCCGCCAGCGGCACGAAGCGCTGGATGTGCTGGATACCGACGAGGTTCGCGAGAAAGGCCATCAGTTCCAGCGACTCTGCGAATCGCCCATCGCCCATCGCCTGCCGCGTCTCGCACTGGGCCTTCAGTTCCAGGATCTTCTGGCGCGCTACTTCGAGCACCCAGCGGGTGGGCCGGTCATGCTTCGGCCACGGTTGCGCACGGGCGTAAGCCGCGTCGCTGAGTTCGACGTATTTCAGATGCAGGTCGACGCTGGCCAGCCACTTGTCGATCTGCTCCGTGATGCGGCGATCCGCTGGGGTCATATCGGCTCCGGTTCGGTGCGCGGATTATGCAACCACCCCCGCGGCGGTTCTGAGAAGGCGCTCGCAGTAGTGTTCATGTCGACCCGCGATACGCTGGTCCGGGCGTACATCGTGTGGCAGGGCCGGCCTTGCGTGTCGTAGGCTTGCCGTCGTCCGGCAAGCAGGGATGTGTCATGCGCAGAGGAATTGCGGCGCTGCTTCTGTCAGCGGTGGTGGGCCCGACGATTGCCCAGCAATGCGATGGTGTGCGGATCGACTACGAAGCGTCGATCCCGTCCATCAATGTGGCGCTGGCGGCGCCCTGGTCGGAAGTGCCGCGCAATTTCCCCGAAGCCCGCGGTATCACCTCGCGCACTGTCTACGTGACTGCGCAGCGTCTGGTCGAAGTCCAGCGCGGGGTCACCATCAAATCCACCGTCAGCAAGAATCTGCTTGTTCCGGCGCCGGGAGTGCATTTCCGCGACGCCTCCGGCCGCGAAATGACGTGGGTTGGTTACGAGCAGGTGCCGCTGCATTTCATCACCATCAGGACGGCCACCGAACGCATCAGCTACAGCAGCCTGCGCGGGGACAGCGCGCCGCGTGGCGGCGGATGCGCCGGATCGCGACATGGCCACTGCATTGATGGCGCTCGAAGGCACGGCCGAAGCCATCGGCGAACGCGAATACGCCGGGGTGAGATGCACCGCGAAGCGCCTGCCGATGCAGGGCCCAAAGACGGAAACCTGCGTGTCGAAGGTTCGCGGCTGGCCGGTCGCTCTCTATATGCAGTTCGACGCGCCGGAAAACGGCGGGCTGCAGTGGTATCGCGCAACCCGGATCGACGAACGCGCCTGCATACGCGCCAGCGAGATTGCTATTCCTGCGGGAGTGAAAATCGAGGATCGCAGGGACGCCGCGGGTGAGAACCAGGACGGAACCTGAGGAAATGCGGCGGAAATGGCGCTCCCAGAGGGATTCGAACCCTCGTACCAGCCTTGAGAGGGCTGTGTCCTAGGCCTCTAGACGATGGGAGCGGACGGGCGGAAACCGGCCGAGGCTGTATTATAGGCCGCGCTTTCACTGTCTCAAGCGGCGTGTGCTCATTGAACCAAGAAAATTTCACCGGACCTCAGGGCGACGCTGGCAAGCCGCTGATCGTTCCTCGCGATAGTCACCCCATCTCGCGGGCGAATATTTCCCCGAATGCATTGAAGGTGCTGTACCGGCTGAAAGAGGCCGGCTACCAGGCGTTCCTCGTGGGCGGCGCGGTGCGCGACCTGTTGCTCGGCATCGAGCCGAAGGATTTCGATGTCGCAACCAATGCGCATCCGGATCAGGTGAAGCAGCTGTTTCGCAATTGCCGGCTGATCGGTCGACGGTTCCATCTCGCGCATGTGCGCTATGGCTACGAGATCATCGAAGTGGCCACATTCCGCGCTGCGCATACGCCGATCGACGAGGACAACAGCGTCGATGAAGGCGGGCATCGCGTGCTCGATGCGCGCGGCCGCATCCTGCGCGACAACCTCTACGGCACGATCGAAGAAGACGTCTGGCGGCGCGATTTCACCGCCAACGCGCTGTACTACAACATCGAAGACTTTTCGGTGTGGGATTACGTTGGCGGTGTCGCCGATGCGCGGGCGCGCGTCCTCAAGCTGATCGGCGATCCGGAAACCCGTTATCGCGAAGATCCGGTGCGGATGCTGCGCGCCATGCGCTTCGCGGCGAAACTCCACTTCGAGATCGATCCGGATACCGCTGCGCCGATCAGCAAGCTGGCGTGGATGCTCGATGGCGTGCCGCCGGCCCGTCTGTTCGATGAAGTGAACAAGCTGTTCCTGTCCGGTTCGGCGGTCGGTGCGTTCGATCTGCTGGTGCGATTCGGCCTGCTCGAACACCTGCTGCCCGATGTGGCGAGTGCATTGCAGGCGGAGCCGGACGGCGTGGCGGCGAAGCTGTTGCGGCTTGGCCTGACAGGAACGGATGAGCGCGTGAAGGCGGACAAGTCCGTCACGCCGACTTTCCTGTTTGCGCTGCTGCTGTGGCCGGCCATCAGCCGTGCTTATCAGAAGCTCGATCCGCAGGAGGGCAGCGAGATTCAGCAGATGGTGATTGCCTGCGAACAGATCACCGCAAGACAACAGGCGCGTATCGCGGTCCCCAAGCGATTCACCTTGCCGATGCGCGAAGTCATCGCCATGCAGCCGCGCTTCACGCTGCGCTCGGGTCGGCGTGCGCTGCGGCTGCTCGATCATCCGCGCTTCCGGGCGGCCTACGATTTCCTGCTGTTGCGGGCGGCCGCCGGCGAGGTGGATGCCGAACTTGCCGAGTGGTGGACGGAGATCCAGACCCTGTCGGCCGAGGAGCGCATCGCCCGCGTCGAGCAGCGGCCGGAGGGTTCGCAACCTGCAGCGTCGCGCACCGGTGGCACGCGGCGCCGCCGACGCCGACGCCGTCCTCCGGCGATCACCGGTTCCTGACCGGGACGGGACGCCATGCAGTCCGTGTGGATGCCGGCGTATGTCGCGCTCGGCAGCAATCTCGACGATCCGTCCGCGCAGATACGCGCCGCATTGCTGCGATTGCAGACGCTCGAAGCGACTCGCCTCGTGAGTACGTCGCGACTGTATCGCTCGGCGCCGCTCGGTCCGCAGGATCAGCCGGAGTTCGTCAACGCGGCCGCGGGTCTGCTGACGCACCTGGAACCGCGCGAACTGCTCGTGCGGCTCAAGCAGGTTGAAGCCGACATGGGGCGCGAAGTGCCGGTGCGACGCTGGGGACCGCGCCGGATCGATCTCGATCTGCTGGTCTATGGCACGCAGCGAATCGACGAGCCCGATCTGATCGTGCCGCATCCGGGTGTCCCGGAGCGCAACTTCGTCCTGTATCCTCTGCGCGATATCGCGCCGGACCTCATCGTTCCCGGACAGGGCAGCGTGACGAGTCTGGCCGCACGGGTCGGCAGTGCCGGGCTTGTGCCTGTTTCATAAGAACCGATCCTTTCCCTGCATGGCCGAGAAACTTCCAACAGCGCCGCATCGCTACGTCGTGGTCGAAGGCCCGATCGGCGTGGGCAAGACCAGCCTCGCGCGGCGCCTCGCCCGCAGTTTCGGCAGCGAACTGATCCTTGAGCAGGCCGAGGAAAATCCGTTTCTCGAACGCTTCTATCGCAATCCCCGCGCCGGCGCGTTACCCGCGCAGTTGTTCTTTCTGTTTCAGCGTACGCGCCAGCTCGAAGACATCCGCCAGCACGATCTGTTCGACACCGTGCGGGTCGCGGACTACCTGATCGACAAGGATCGACTGTTCGCGCGTCTTACCCTCGACGACGAGGAGTTCGCGCTGTACGAACAGATCTATGCGCGCATGGCGATCGATACGCCCGTACCCGATCTCGTGATCTATCTGCAGGCGCCCGTCGATGTACTGCTGGAGCGCATCGCGCGTCGCGGCATCCGTTACGAACAGCAGATCGATCGCGAATATCTCGAACGTCTGCAGGAAGCCTACGCACGCTTCTTCCATGCTTATGACACATCGCCGGTGCTGATCGTCAATGCGGCCCAGGCCGATTTCGTGGCGAACGATCGCGACTACGAACAGTTGTTCGAGCAGGTGCGGCGTGTGCGCAAGGGACGCCACTACTACAACCCGCTGACCAGCATGACCGGCTGAGCGCGGTCGCGCAGCGCATCGGTTCGGTCGTCCGGTCTTTTTGCATTGCGGTTGATGTTTGCACACCCCTCGTTCATCCTTGGCGCCCGTCGGCCGGGGGGTATGCATTGCATCGGCTGCGCGTGATCTCCAGTCGCGCTTCCTTCCCGTGTCGCCGTTGCTGACCCTTCCAGGCACGCATCTGCGAGTCATCGATGTACAAGCACCTGCAAGAACGGTACGCGCCGCGTCCTCCCGTCAATGTTGCGACGCTGGAGAAGATGAAGGCGGAAGGCGAGAAGATCGCCTGCATCACCGCCTATGACGCGAGTTTCGCTACGCTGGTGGACGACGCCGGTATCGACGTCGTGCTGGTCGGCGATTCGCTGGGCATGGTGATCCAGGGTCACGACACGACGGTTCCGGTGACGCTGAATGATGTGATCTATCACTGTCGCGCAGTCTCGAAGGGACTGTACCGCCCGTTCCTGATGGCAGACATGCCGTTCATGACGTATTCGTCGAAGGAACAGGCGCTCGACAATGCCGTGCGCCTGATGCAGGAAGGCGGCGCCAAGATGGTGAAGCTGGAAGGCGGCTCGGGACAGATCGAGATTGTCGAATTTCTGGCGAAGCACGATATCGCCGTCTGCGCGCACCTCGGGCTCAAACCGCAGTCGGTGCACAAGGTCGGCGGTTTCCGCGTGCAGGGTCGCGAACAGGCGGCCGCCGAACAGATGATGCACGACGCGCAGGCACTGGAAGGCGCAGGCGCCGATGTCGTGCTGCTCGAATGCATCCCGTCGAAACTCGGCACCGAGATCACGCAGGCGTTGCATGTTCCCGTCATCGGCATCGGCGCCGGGCCCGACACCGATGGTCAGATCCTGGTGCTGTACGACGTGCTCGACATCACCGCCGGTCGCAAACCCAAATTCTCCAAGAACTTCCTGGAAGGACACGACAGCGCGCTGGAAGCGGTCAAGGCCTACGCCGAGGCCGTGAAGTCGCGAACCTATCCAGGCGCGGAACACTGCTTCTGATGGATACGATCGTTCGCTCCGCAGAGTTGCGCCGCACGGTGGCGCAGTGGCGCACGTCCGCCGAACGTGTCGCCTTCGTGCCGACGATGGGCAACCTGCATCAGGGGCATGGCGATCTGGTGCGCCGCGCAGCGCAACTTGCCGATCGGGTTGTCGTCAGTGTCTTCGTCAATCCGATGCAGTTCGGTCCGAACGAGGATTTCGCTGCCTACCCGCGCACGCCGGACGAGGATCGCCGCCTGCTCGAATCGCTCGGCGCCGGCGTGCTGTTCGTGCCGGAGGTGGATGAGATGTATCCGCGTGGTCAGGCGGTGTCGACGCGCGTGCAGGTTCCCGGGATCGACAACATCCTGTGCGGCGCGTTTCGTCCCGGCCATTTCACCGGTGTCGCGACGATCGTCACCAAGCTGCTCAACCTGGTTCAGCCCGACGTGGCGCTGTTCGGCGAGAAGGATTTCCAGCAGCTCATGATCATCCGCCGTGCGGCGACGGATCTGTGCATGCCGATGGACATCGTCGGCGTGCCGACGACGCGCGAACGCGATGGACTCGCCATGAGTTCGCGCAATCGGTATCTCTCTTCTGCCGAACGGCAGGTGGCGCCGCAGATCTTTGCCGCGCTGACAGTGGCGCGCGAGGCGATCGAATCCGGGTCGCAGGATTTCGCGGCGCTGGAACAGGTCGGGTCCGACACCTTGAAGCAGCATGGCTTCAGGCCGGACTATTTTTCGATCCGCGATGCCGCGACGCTGGGCGATCCGGTATCGGGTACGGAGACGGTCGTGTTGACCGCCGCGCGCATCGGCCGTGCGCGCCTCATCGACAACGTCAGGGCGCAGCCGCCGCGCTAGT
>CAYWHG010000105.1:0-5258 GCA_964457865.1 uncultured Steroidobacter sp. | reverse complement strand
ATGCGCGCGAACTTGTTCCAGGGACACACGAGCTGGCAGTCGTCGCAGCCGTAGATGCGGTTACCCAGCGCCTTGCGGAACTCGACAGGAATCGATTCGCGCAGTTCGATCGTCAGATACGAGATGCAGCGTCGCGCGTCGAGTTCATAAGGCGCGACGATGGCCTGCGTCGGACAGACATCGATGCAGGCGCTGCAGGTGCCGCAGTGCGCGCTGGCGGGTTCGTCGATCGCAAGCGGCAGGTCGGTGAGGATTTCGCCGAGAAAGAACCAGGAGCCGGCATTGCGGTTGATCAGGTTCGTGTGTTTGCCGATCCAGCCGAGCCCGGCGTCGCGGGCGAACGCTTTTTCCAGGATCGGTGCGCTGTCGACGAAGGCGCGGTACTGCGTTCCGGCGCAGCGTTCGGAGATCCGGTCCGCCAGCCGCGCGAGGCGCTGGCGCAGCACCTTGTGATAGTCGCGCCCCAGCGCATAGCGCGAGATGTAGCCGAGTTGCGGGTCGGCCAGCACGTCGTCGGCCGGTGCGGCCTCCGGCGGCAGGTAATTCATTCGTGCCGAGATCACGCGGATGGTGCCGGGCACGAGTTCCTGCGGTCGCGCGCGTTTGCGACCGTGCCGGGACATGTATTCCATCTCGCCGTGCCGGCGCAGTTCGAGCCAGCGCATCAGATACGCTTCGTCGGTTTCGATGCCGACGGCGGCAATGCCGATCTGCTGGAAGCCGAGTTCGTCGCCCCAGCGCCGGATGTCGTCGGTGAGGTCGGCGGATGAAAAAGTGAGGGATTCTTCGGACATGAGCGGATGGCGGCGCAGACAGCGCCGCGCGGCAAAGTAGCACCTAAGTATACTGGCGGTCATGGCTACTCTGCCGCTCGCCATCCACACCGCCGCACAGGTTCGCGAACTCGATCGTCATGCGATCGAGGACCTCGGTATTGCAAGTTACACATTGATGACGGCGGCGGGCGAGGCGGCACTCACCACATTGCGCAGCTACTGGCCGGGAGCACAGAAGGTCGCCGTGCTGTGCGGCCCGGGAAACAACGCGGGCGACGGCTACGTACTCGCGCGCCTGGCCCGTGTACGCCGTCTCGACGTTACCGTCATTGCGTTGTCCGATCCGGCTTCCCTGCGCGGCGATGCACGGCGTGCCTGGCAGGATTTCGTTGCCGAGGGCGGCAGCACCCGCGACTGGTCGGATGACTGTCTCGACGGCGCGGAAGTGATCGTCGATGCCATTTTCGGCATCGGCCTGTCGCGCGTGATCGAGGGTGCGATGGCGGAGCGCATCGCACGAGTGAACGAGTCGGCGGCGCCGATCCTGGCGCTGGATATCCCGAGCGGTCTCGATACGGACACCGGGCGCATTCTGGGTGCTGCCATCCATGCCGAGCGCACGCTGACGTTCCTCGGGCTGAAGCAGGGTTTCTATCTCGGCGACGGTCCCAACTGCACCGGCATCGTCATGTTCGACGGGCTGGAGGTTCCCGAGATGGCGCTGGCGCATGCGCAGCCCGCGGCGCTGCGGATCAGCGAGGACGCGTTGGCCCGACTGCTGCCGCGCCGCCGGCGCACCACCCACAAGGGGCAGCAGGGCCATGTGCTGATCATCGGCGGCGGGCCGGGCATGGCGGGTGCAGCGCGTCTGTCCGGCGAAGCCGCATTGCGAGTGGGGGCGGGGCTCGTGACGGTCGCGACGCGCCCGGAGAATGTGGCCGGGATCGTGGCGCAGCGTCCCGAACTCATCTGTCGCGGTATCGAAACTGCCGAAGAACTGGATGTGCTGATCGAGCGTGCGGACATCATCGCCGTCGGACCCGGGCTGGGCCTGGATGCCTGGGCGCATGCGGTCGCCAGTCGTGCATTCCATAGCGATCTGCCGACCGTGATCGATGCCGATGCGCTCAATCTGCTGGCGCAGTCGCCGTGCAAGGGAGATCGCCGCATTCTGACGCCGCATCCTGGCGAGGCCGGCCGGCTGCTGGGGATCTCCACGGCGGAGGTTCAGGCGGATCGCATCGCGGCTGCCCGCGCCATTGTCGATCGCTATGGCGGAACGGTCGTACTGAAGGGGGCGGGCACGCTCGTCGTCGAGCGCGATGCGCTGCCGTCGATTTGCGATCAGGGCAACCCGGGCATGGCGTCGCCGGGAATGGGTGATGTGTTGACGGGCGTCATTGCCGGCATCGCGGCGCAGACGGCGGAACTGTCGGAAGCCGCTCGCTCGGGCGTGCTGGTGCATGCGATGGCAGGCGACATGGCTGCGCGCCGCGGCGAGCGCGGACTGCTCGCCAGCGATCTCTTCACGTACCTCCCGATATGCGTCAATCCGACACAGCGCATCTGACGATCGCGGATGCCGAGGCGATGCGTGCGCTGGGCCGCGCGCTCGGCGCGGCGCTGGGCGCGCAAGACGCCGGCGCCATCGTCATCACGATTCAGGGAGAACTCGGTGCCGGCAAGACCACGTTTGTCGGCGGCGTTCTCAATGCGCTGGGTTTCCAGGGGTCGGCGCGCAGTCCGACCTACACGCTGATCGAGCCTTACGAACTTGCCGGACGCCGGATTTTTCATCTCGATCTCTATCGACTGGCCGATCCCCATGAAGTCGAAGCGCTGGGACTGCGCGATCTGCTGACGGACGATGCCGTGCTGCTCATCGAATGGCCGGAGCGCGGCGAAGGAATGGTGCCGCCGGCGGATCTGGCGCTGAGCATCGCGTATTCGGACGACTCCGGTCGCACGTTGATGGCCACCCGCCGGAGCGAGAGAGGCAGGGATTTGCTGAATCGGCTCGTCCAGGTGCAGTGACGCGCAAGCTATGTGATCTATCTCCATAATTTTTATTGAATTAATAAATATTCCGGGAGTACATTACGGGCACCATGAGGATGGCGCCGTGTGAAATGACACCCAAGGCAGTTCTGCGAACTGTGTTCGGGATGCTTTGCGCCCTGTTTTGTGCCGCGGCGATCGCCGCGCCCGACGTCACGGTCAAGGACATCCGCCTCTGGGCCGGTCCCGATGGCACGCGCGTGGTGTTCGATCTGTCCGGGCCGGCGCGCTACACCTTCTCCACGCTGCAAAATCCCGAACGTGTGGTCGTCGACATCAAGTCGGCACGCCTCGAAAACATCAGCCTCGCCATGCCTGCGGGGCAGGGATTCGCCAAGCAACTGCGCGCCGGCGTGCAGGGCGCTGATCTGCGGCTGGTCGTGGATCTGACGGGTCCGGCCGCGCCCAAACTGTTCACGGTCGATCCGCAGGGAGGCCTGGGTCATCGCCTGGTGCTGGATCTCGCCGCGGGATCGGCTGCGCCGGTCGTCGCATCGGCGCCGGCTCCCGCCGCGCCGGTGGCCGCGCCGCTGAGCGTCGTCAAATCAACGCCGGCGCTGGGAAGGGACATCGTCGTCGCGATCGATGCCGGCCACGGCGGCAAGGATCCCGGTTCGCTCGGCGCGTCCGGCACGCGCGAAAAGGACATCACGCTGGCCATCGCGAAGCGGCTCAAGGAGCGCATCGATCGCGAGCCCGGCATGCGCGCCGTCCTGACGCGCGAAAGTGACTACTACCTGGCGCATCGTCTGCGGATCAAGCGTGCGCGCGACCGGCAGGCCGACATGTTCATTTCGATCCACGCGGATGCGTACACCGATCGCTCCGTCGTCGGTTCATCCGTGTACACCCTGTCGCCCCGCGGTGCCTCCGACGAAGCCGCGCGCTGGCTGGCGGAGCGCGAGAACGCCTCCGACCTGATCGGCGGCGTGACGCTCGAAGACAAGGGCGACGTGCTGGCGTCGGTGCTGCTGGATCTCTCGCAGGGCGCGAGCATGAGCGCCAGCCTGGTGGCGGCCGACAATGTCATGAACGAGCTCGACCGGATCGGCAACGTGACTCGTCGCGGCGTCAAGCAGGCGGGCTTCCTGGTGCTCAAGTCACCGGATATTCCCTCGATGCTGGTCGAGACCGCGTTCATCTCCAATCCGCGCGAGGAATCGCGACTCAAGGATCCCCAGCACCAGCAGCGGCTGGCGGAGGCGATTCACAATGGAGTGCGCTCGTACTTCTACGACAACCCGCCGCCGGGTAGTCATTTTGCGCAGCTGCGCCATCAGCGCGACAACAATCGTATCGCCGCCGTCGATGAAGGTTCGACTGGCACGGCCGGAGCAGGCCGGGCACGCTGAATCGCCGGCGCGACCGTCCACGGTCGGCTGCGCCTGCTCTGATATCCTCGCGACCCTGTCCTTTCCCGGTCGCGTTCATGCCGATTCGCATTCTTCCAGAGCAGCTCATCCACCAGATCGCCGCGGGTGAAGTCGTCGAACGACCCGCGTCGGTGCTCAAGGAACTCATCGAAAACAGCATCGATGCCGGAGCGACGCGCGTCGATGTCGATGTCGAAGAAGGCGGCGTGCGTCTGTGTCGCGTCCGTGACAATGGTGGCGGCATCGATCGCGACGAACTGGCGCTGGCCTTGTCGCGACACGCAACGAGCAAGATCACGACGATCGAGGATCTGGAGCGCGTGGCCACGCTCGGTTTCCGCGGCGAAGCGCTGCCCAGCATCGCGTCGGTCTCGCGCATGCGGCTCGTCTCGCGTGCGACCGGCAGCGATACGGCCTATGCCGTGTCTGCCGACAACGGTGTGCTCAGCGCCGTCGAGCCTGCGGCTCATCCGCCCGGCACCACCGTCGAAGTGCGCGACCTGTTCTTCAATGTGCCCGCGCGCCGCAAATTCCTGCGGGCGGAGCGCACCGAGACGCAGCACATTGCGCGCGCCATCGAGCGACTGGCGCTGTCGAGTTTCACGACGGCCTTTTCGCTGACCGTCGGCAAGAAACTGGTTGCCGAATATCCGGTCGCGAACTCGCAGATCGAACGCGAGCGCCGCGTGGCACAGATCGTCGGCGACGAGTTCATGGCGAATGCATTGTTCGTGCAGCATGAATCGGCGGGCTGCCGGCTCTCCGGCTGGCTGTGTCAGCCGACGTACGCGCGCGCCCAGCCGGATCTGCAGCATTTCTATCTCAACGGCCGAACGCTGCGCGATCGTGTAGTAGCGAGCGCGATCCGCCTCGGCTATCGCGATGTGATATTCGGCGGGCGTCATCCCGCCTATGTGCTGTTCATGGAGATCGATCCGACGCAGGTCGATGTGAATGCGCATCCGGCCAAGCTCGAAGTGCGTTTTCGCGATGGACGGCACGTGCACGATTTCCTGTTTCGCACGGTCGAGCGCGTGCTGCGCGATACCTA